>JAPKZX010000064.1 GCA_026393575.1 Actinomycetota bacterium | reverse complement strand
GTTGGTGGTCGCATTGTTGCCGAAACATTTGTGGGCTTGCTTTCATCAGACGCAAATTCAGTGCTGAATTCCAGAACAACAACGGCGCCTCGAGTGACTTCTCTCAAAGCACTTTTTGATGTCGTGGAAAAAGAGCCAGGCGTGGCCGTGCGGTCTATTGGCCGTCGGGAATCCAGTTTCCGTGGAAACCGTTCGGGATTCGCGCAGGCACGTGCACCACGGCAACCGGATCTTCCGTAATTGCTTGCGCATTATATATCGCTAGATCTGAGGTCTGAGTTTCGGTATCTAAGCGCAGTGCCATTACGTATCCATCATCTTCGGCCGTTGCACCTTCGCGTGGAATAAACACTGGTTCGCCATAGCCATAGCGAGCAGTGTCATTGCGCGCTTCCACTTTGCGGCTATCGAGATTGACTTTGATCAGCGTGTCTTGCTTAAATCCTGCGGCAATACCGGCGGTGTAGCCGAACTGGTTGCGAAGACCAACTAATGACTCATTAATGCGGGGGAACTCTTGTGGCCGGTCATCAATACGTTCATGGATATGCGCACCGGTGACTGCATTCAATCTCCAACGGTCAAGCGTTGGCGGGCCTTCGCTTGGTCCACGTCGTTCTTTGTCGAACATCTTGTTGTGACGTGCTGCGTCGAGTACCACTTCATCACCATCGTCATATGCATTCATTGGGTGGAAGAAGTAGCACGGATCAATATCAATCCACTTCACGTCGTCGCCATTGCCTTCACGAGGAAGCAAGCCAATACGTGCTGGATAATCATTGTCCCAAAAATATGGAAGCCCCTGGCCGGACATTGCTGCTTCCAAGTTGAAAACGGTTGGCAAGTCAAAAACCAAAATGTATTTCTGAGTAAACGCAATGTCATGAATCATTGGGCCGCCAGTTGTTGGAATGTCAACATGACGACGCACGCGACCATCGGTACCAACTACGAGGTACTGCACTTGATTGCCCCAACCCCAGAAATACGTCATCACATGTAATTCACCAGTGACTGGGTCTTTCTTTGGATGAGCCGAGAAAGCATGCGGCAATGTGCCACCAAGATTTGAAGCGCGAACGGTGTCTAAGTCGTATGACAACTCAATTGGTGGAGAACCAGCTTCAACAATTGCAAACGTCTTTCCGTTATGACCAATCACGTTTGTGTTTGCAGCAAACTGTCCATGGTCTGCTGGCCAATCAGATGCTGGTCGTGGCTCGTTCAATAAATCTGCAACGTCGTTGTTGCGCACCCAACGGTTGCTATACCACTCTGCTTTGCCGTCACGTAAGCGCAGACCGTGCACCATTCCGTGACCCGTGAACCAGTGATACTTCGCTGGGTTCACTTCGCCAAGTGGGTTTGGCCCATTGCGCAAGTACCGACCATCTAGGTCGGTAGGCAACGTGCCAGTTACTTCCAAATCAAAAGCTGTTACTTCTTCCGTCACGGGGGCCAAGTTGCCTTCCAGGAAGGGGTTACGCCGTTCGTTTTCTAAAGCTGTCATACGGCGATGATAATCCGTTTTCAATGCCATTGGAAGGGGTGTGTCGTGGCAGGCTATGAACCGTACGGGTGCAAAACACCAATTGATTGGGGGCCGCAGTGAGCGCAATAGAAACTGGAACAGATCAACTCCTTGGACGCGTGGAGGGCCACGTTGCCGTGCTCTCCTTCAATCGCCCCGAGGCACGCAACGCCCTTTCAGATGAGATCTACGACGGATTCGCTAAAGCTCTTCCCGCAATTGCTGCTGACTCAAACATTCGAGTACTCATGCTCACCGGAGAAAATAATGCGTTTTGTGCTGGTGGCGACGTGAAGGGAATGCACGCACGTAACTCAGGCAAGGCCAGTGGCCGCGGCTCAGTTGAAGACGCCATTGCTCGACTCCGTCATATTCAAAATCTCGTCAGTGGTTCCATGCGCAGACTGCCACAACCTGTCATCGCTGCTATCCCTGGTGCTGCCGCAGGTGCCGGACTTTCAATTGCACTTTCTGCCGACTTACGAATCGCTTCTGAAAAAGCACTTCTCGTCACAGCTTTTGCCAATGTAGGCGCAAGTGGTGACTTTGGAATGTCGTGGTTCTTGCCTCGCATCGTTGGCGAAGCACGTGCGAAAGAATTGATGTTCACGTCGCCTCGCCTCAGCGCTGCCGAAGCACTCGACCTTGGAATGGTGAACAAAGTCTTCCCACAGGAAAAGTTTGCAGAACACGCAATGAACTACTGCCAAGAAATGGCTGAGCGCGCTCCTATCGCATTGCGATACATCAAGGAAAACATCAACCGTTCGTTGTCTGTCACTCTTGAAGTTGCACTCGATGCTGAAGGTGTTGCAATGCCTCGCACAATGTCAACTGCAGATCACCGTGAAGCTGCTGCGGCGTTTGTTGAAAAACGCCAACCAAAATTCATTGGTCAATAACTAGCTAGGTTCGCGTGGAAGGCCTAAAGCCCTTTCGCCAATCGTGTTCTTCTGAATTTCATCGGTGCCACCACCGAGTGACATTCGAGGCGCATTCAAGATGTGATACATCCAGAACTCACCATCTTTATCGCCCACTTCATGTGCCGCTGCTCCACTGAGTGCTAACTGTGCAGCAACCGAAGCAACAAAACGTGCTTGCTTTGTTCTCCACAACTTTCCAATACTTGGATGCGCTTTACGTTGTCCAATCCAACCCATGATCTTTTCGCCTGTATATGCGCGAGCAAGATCTTGCCGGATTGATTCGTCCCTATTCTTCCCTACTTTTGCCGCGATATCTAACAGATAGTGCACAGGAACTGCAGCAGAAACATTTGCTTCACGTTTTTCATCTGCGCCTACTTTGCCAAGCGAACTTCTTTCATGAGCCAGTAGTCCGGTAGCTGCACGCCAACCATCATTCACTTCACCCACAACCCATGCACGAGGAACCCTTGCATCGGTAAAGAACACTTCGTTGAACTCTGCTTCACCAGTCATCTGACGCAGCGGACGCACTTCAACACCTGGTTGCCTCATAGGAATTAGCAACATAGAAATCCCTTTGTTGCGCGGTTCGTCACCGGTACGCGCAAGCAGAACACCCATGTCTGAATGTTGTGCACCAGATGTCCACACCTTCTGACCATTTACTATCCACTCATCGCCATCAAGAACTGCCGTGGTGCGCAGACTCGCAAGATCACTGCCTGCCTCAGGCTCTGAATACAACTGACACCAAATATCTTCAGCTCGTAGCGCACGCCGAACAAAGTACTGCTTCAACTCTTCTGTTCCGTATTGCATGATGATGGGAACAGCCATGTTGAGACCAATACCCAACATTCCATCTTCAGTTGGCAATCGCCCTTGCGCGGCAATTTGAAAACGACGAGGGCCATCAACAACATCGGTTCGACCGCCGTAGGCCTCGGGAATTCCAAAACCCACAAGTCCTGCGTCTGCCATTGCAGCCCGCAACACACGAACACGCTGTTCTGCACCTCGACCAGCGTCTTTCATTAGCGCTGGCAACGTAGCGAAGAAAGCCTCTGCCTGCTTCTCGAAGTCGTCGACCATGTCATTGACACTATTCGTTAGATACGGTCATAGGTGCATGAGCACGCATCATTCGCCCCAACCCAATGGTCAACGACCACTCGAAGGTATTCGTGTTCTGGATTTCACTCGTGTTCTATCGGGGCCGCATTGCACCCGCATGCTTTCAGACCTGGGTGCCGATGTCATCAAGCTTGAACCACCCGAAGGTGACCTCACTCGTTTTGCTTTTCCCCGCGTTGGTTCAATGTCTACTTATTTTGCACAGCAAAACATTGGCAAGAAAAACATCTCCATGGACCTCAAACAGCCAGAGGCCATTGCACTAATCAAACAACTAGTCGAGCATTGCGACATTGTTGTTGAAAACTTCCGAGCCGGCGTCATGGACAAACTTGGCATCGGTTACGAGGTGCTGTCAGCAATCAACCCACGCATTATCTATGCAGCAATCAGTGGTTATGGAAACACTGGTCCATGGATGCATCGTCGTGCATATGCATCTGTTGTGAATGCTGAGACTGGTCTTACTGGTTTACAAGCAAATGCACGTGGTGGTGACCTCACCAATGATCCACACAGCCATGCAGATGTGTACACGGGTATGGAAATGGCATCTGCAATTCTCGCTGCGCTGTATCAACGCACAAATACAAACGCCGGTCAATACATTGACGTGTCAATGGCACAAACCATGATGTACGTGAACGAACACGTGCAAAATGAACTGTTCGATCGCCCTGTACCTGCTGGACAAATTCGCTCGTTTCAACCTGGCGATTACCCAGTGCTACAAACAGCCGACGGACGAAATGTAGTTGTGAGTGGTCACCCTGCAGAACGCGGAACATTTGACCTTTTTGTAACTGCAATGAATCGACCAGAACTATTGACTGATCCACGATTTACTGATGTTGAAACTCGTTTGAAGAACTTTGAAGAGTTCAGCACCATCATTCGTGAATGGGCAGCAACAGTTCCAAACCCCGATGCACTTGAAAGCATCATGGAAGTTGCTGGTTTAGCAATGGGAACACTGCGCACCATGGACGAACTGTCTAATACCGACTGGGCTGCAGAACGAAACGTAATCATTGAAGCCGACGATCGTTCAGGCTCAACCATTCGTGTTCCGAACTCACCATGGATGTTCTCAGGCTCCGATACATCGACGCGTGGAGTTCCGAAATTTCGTGGCGAAGACAACGCCGAAGTGTTCACTAGCTTGTTAGGGATTTCACCTGAAGAAGTAGAACGCCTTACTCAGGCCGGCGTTCTTTCTATTCGGTTGCCGAAAACGAGTTAACGACCGGAGTGGCCAAAACCACCACCGCGATTGTTTTCGTCGAGACTCGCAACTTCAGTCCACGTCACTTCTTCAACACGCTGAATCACGAGTTGTGCAATGCGGTCACCGCGATACACGTGGTACGGACGAACTTGGTCGGTATTGAGGAGTACCACTTTTAGCTCGCCGCGATAATGCGAATCAATCAATCCGGGTGCATTCACCACGCTGATGCCATGATTCAGTGCAAGGCCGCTGCGTGGCAATACAAACCCTGCATAACCAAGAGGTATTGCGATCGCAATTCCCGTTGCCACCAACACACGGCCACCATTGGGTGCAAGAACTGCATCGTGAGATGCATACAAATCAACGCCAGCATCACCCGTATGCGCTTGCTTGGGTAGCGGTAGCCCCTCATCTAGGCGCATGACTTGAATCTCTGGCATCTCTCCACGCTATGACCTCTCCACATACCTCTGCAATCACAACAGGCAATAGATTGGTGAAGTGCTGATTTGGATGGACCTCGAGATGACAGGGCTAGACCCCGAGACTGACGTCATTGTCGAGATAGCCACTCTTGTTACGGATGACGAGTTGAACATTGTGGCCGAAGGCCCAGAGTTAGTCATCTTTCAGCCAGACGATGTTCTTGCGCGTATGAATGATTTCGTCACCAAGATGCACACCACCTCTGGTCTTCTTGAACTCATCAAGGTGTCCACAGTGAGCGAAGCCGAAGCCATGCAACAAACACTCGACTTCATCAAAGTTCACAGTCCTGAATCGGGAAAGATCCCACTGTGTGGCAACAGCATTCGTACCGACCGCAGTTTCCTTGCAAAGTACATGCCCGAGATTGATAACTGGTTGCACTACCGATGCGTCGATGTGTCGACAGTGAAAGAGCTTGTGCGTCGCTGGTACCCAGGTGTGGAACATGGTCGCCCTACAAGTGTTGGTCAAACGCATCGTGCCTTGGATGACATTCGTGATTCTGTTGCGGAAATGGCTTACTACCGTGATCGCGTGTTTCGTACGACAGACGAAATGAAGAAGCCCGCTACGTGAGCACCGATACACCTCGGCCGTTGAAGTCTGAGCAACTACAAGCCACAGATGAAATCGTTGAAGTAGCACCCGGAGTTCTGCGTACTCAATTGCCCGCAAACATCACAGGCCTTGGCCACGTGAACATGTACGTGCTGGAAGACGAACGTGGTGTCGCAGTTGTAGATCCTGGTCTTCCTGGAAAAGATTCGTGGAAGGCTCTCACCAACAGACTCGCTCAAATTGGTGTGCCGCTCAAGCGCGTGCACTCTGTGATTGTTACTCATAGTCATCCAGACCATTACGGCGGCGCGGCGCAATTGCGTGCAGAGTCTGGTGCAGACATCATCACTCACCGACTTTTTCGGACGTTCTATGACCCCACTGAACCACCCGATGTAGACGCAGAAGAGCTCGCACTCATGATGCGTTCACCATTTGAAGCACCACCTTGGGGCGGGCCAGCAATGGATGTTCCATGGAAACGAAAATTGCGTATGCGCGCAGCACAAACTTTTCCACGACTCATGAAAGTACCAACACCATCTGTTCGCCTTCGTGAAACCGACCGCATGAAGTTTGCGAAACGCGATTGGGTGGCAGTGCATACGCCCGGACACACACACGACCATTTATGCCTATTTGACCCAGAAACAGGCACTTTATTGAGTGGTGACCATATATTGCCGTCTATTACCCCGCACATCAGCGGCCTCACTGCACATGGTGACCCACTCACTTTGTTTTTCGATTCACTTGACAAGATTGGCAATTTTTCGAATCAGATTTCGATTGCATTGCCGGCGCATGGAACTCCATTTACCAATGTTGGCGAACGCGTGCAACAGATCAAGGACCACCACGCCGAACGCTTACAAAAACTGCGTGACACCAGCAATAGTCTCAGCAGGCCTGCAAGTGTGATGGAGTTTTCTACTCACCTCTTTTCACCACGAGCACAAGGCGCAATGGCAGACAGTGAGGCATACGCCCACTTAGAGCATCTGCGACTTCTCGGTGATTTCGAACGTCGCGATATTGACGGCGTGTTCGAATACGTACTTAAGGGTTAGTTCCGCACCACATTGCGGCGTGCGTCGTATTGTCGACCGACACAAGAAGTTCAATGTCTTCAATCAATGTCGTCACTAGTCTCTGCACGGTCTGACCTTGTTCAATTTGCACAACATGCTCCACCACGGCACGTAATGGCGCACGCAGACCGGGTTTATCTGCCAAAGAATCTTCTACGATCTCCCAATACGCGGCGTTGTTCATATGTCCGACAGCATCAAAGTCTGAGAAACGCAATGGCCAATCCTGCGGCATCACGGTGTTCTCTCTTGCGAATTCTTTCTCACGTAAAATCAGACGCGCATTTACTTGTCTGCCCGCAGCAGACTCAAGTAGCAGTGCCGCGACATCTTCTGGAACACGACTTGGTTGCAATGTCGCTTCATCAACATGCACCCACAATGCAGCAGCGTCAATCAACACTGTTCCGTCTGTTGCTGAAATACGTGTACGTCGTTCCGCCCAATGCGAACCAACTCCTCCACACCAAGTAGTCAGATCAATCTCTTGTAAGTACGCGGGGAACTCGTGCACATCAATCACAGTGCGACGCACGACCCACCAATGTGGATCGCTCCAATCTGCATCACGCGTGTCGTCGTTTGCAACGTCTTGTAAATACCGAGCGACCGCATCAAGACGCAGCCGGCCCTTTGGGGTGGCGTCTCCCAGTCTCACTCGGCGGCGAGTGGTGAACTGTCGGCCAGGACCTGGGCCATCGACCATCTGAAATGGCACAGATTGATCGCGAAAGGACATCTAGGCACCTTATCTGTGAAGGCAAAACCCTTGTGGGTATTGGATTTCATTAAATCAGTTGACGAACGGCCATAAAGGTGGTTTCCTAGGAACCTCATGCGTATCAATCAGACCACCGCGTTTATGGCAACCACGGCAACAGCCGTGGCGTTTGCCTATACCGCCACTGTGGTCGATCACGCCTTCTCCATGTGGTCATCACCGGCAACAAAGCACGCCAATAAGCGTCGCGCCCGGCAGCCCCGTGGGGTTCTGATCTAACACACAGATCACACTCACTCACCAGGCCGCCGGGACACCATCCCGAGCGGCCTTTTTGCTGTATCCGCCCTAATCACCACCACACAACACCCACACCGAAAGGAATCACAGATATGTACACATCAATCAACATCGACATGGGAGGCACCACGCTTGTAGAGGAGCCCCTCATCCTCTCCAGCAAGCGCTGCGCCGACGGAAACGGCACCCTGAGCTACCTGTTCTTCTCTGACGAATGGGTGGACATCCAGCGTGCCAAGGCCATCTGCTCCAAGTGCGCAGACCAAGCCACATGCCTCTCTGGGGCCCTCGAACGTGAGGAACCATGGGGGGTCTGGGGCGGCGAAGAGCTCGACATGGGTCGCATTGTGGCGGTTCGCCGGCCACGCGGCAGACCAGCCGTGAAGGCAAGACCTGTCACAGTCATTCAAGAGGTACCGATTCCCCGGCACCTCGTAGCCTGAGCACATGACATGGAACCGGCGCGCAGTAGTTCTTGCGGTTCCTGTCATCGTGCTACTTGTCAGCGTTGTCGGAGGGTGGGCCCTCAGCCAATCTTCCGACAACGTTGACGCCAATCTCACAACACCTGGAACAGAACAGATTCCCACCATCGGCACAAACGCCAACAACACTGGAGAGAAATTTCCATTTGTTGAAGTGACAGACAATGCCACTGGCGAAGCAGGAGTTATTTCACCTGCTGGAAAGCCGATGGTGGTGAACTTCTGGTATTCCACGTGTGAACCGTGCAAGCGAGAGATGCCTGCGTTGTCTGCTGCTTCCCTCAAGTACGGATCACAGGTTGACTTTGTTGGCATAAACCCCAACGACACCAGTGAAGTTGCAAATGTGTTTCTTGCGAAATACAAAATTACATACCCCACGTACTTGGACGATGGTGATCAGTTGGCAGCAGCCGGCGTTGCCACATTGCCCGCAACATTTTTCCTTGACGGTAAGGGAAACATTATTGAGCGGCGCGCAGGCGAAGTGAGTGCTAAAGATCTCACCAACATTTTGACTACCAAACTCGGTGTTACAGAATGATCGCGCTCGACGGAAACTTTGCGTACAGCTTTATTCTTGGAGTGATGGCCGCTGTGAATCCGTGCGGTTTTGTTTTGCTTCCTACGTACCTTGTGTATTACTTAGGCACCGAGTTACACAGAGACGAAAGTAATGCAGCCACATTGCGTCGCGCTATCAGCGTCGGCACAGCAGTGTCATCTGGCTTCGTCGGTTTGTTTCTTGTTGTTGGTCTGATCTCACGGCTCTTCACCAAATCCATCGAGCAAAATGCAAAATATGTTTCCTTAGTAATAGGCATCGCTCTCATTGCTATGGGTATCGCGATGTTTCGTGGCTGGAAGCCACCCGTTGCGCAACCAGATGTCTCGGTACAACGCAAACGAACACATTGGAACATGTTTCTCTTCGGCATCGTGTACGCCGTTGCTTCCATTGGCTGCACCATTGGTTTTCTTACGTCTGTCATCCTTGGTTCAGTTGGCCGTCACGGATACCTCTCTGGCGTCATCAGCATCGTTCTCTATGGCCTTGGCATGGGGCTACTTGTCACTTCGCTCACCGTCACCTTGGCGTTTGCCCGTACCGGATTACTCGCAACTCTGAAGCGTGGACTTCCATTGTTCGATCGTGTCTCCGCACTCTTTGTTGTTCTCACAGGGCTTTATCTCACCTGGTATTGGTTGGGTGCAATCACCGACCGCAGTTCAGACGGTGTAGTCAGCACAGTGGAAAACTTACAAACCAATGTAGTTGAGTTCTTGCAGCGTGTTGGCGCTGTAAAACTCGGAATCATCTTTGTAATCATCATTGCAATTGCTACAGCAGTGGCCCGACGAACCTCTTCTACAACCGCGCCATGAACCTTTCTGAACTCCTTGCATACGAGAACGTCTCAGAAGAATGTGAACTTCGTTCGTCTTTCGGTTTCATGGCATTTCATGGCGGTGAACTGGAAGAGATGACAGACATCATTGCTTCGCGTGCAGCCGAACGTGCTGGTGCTTCGTACTACGGCATTCAACTGCCCGACAATCTCGAATGGCATATCCCCTCGCACAAAGTCACGGCCGATCAGTCTCCACAACTGGCGTCATTTCTTTCGCACGTCAACATCGTTGTCACTGTTCACGGTTTCGGTCGTGCCGGCTTCTTTACGTCGCTTCTTTTAGGTGGTCGCAACAGACGCCTCGCCAGTCACTTGGGTTCATCATTGCGTGAACATCTTCCTGCGTACACAATCATTGATGACATAGATGGCATTCCTAATAACTTGCGTGGACTCCACCAAGACAACCCGGTCAACGTGGTGGAACATGCCGGCGTGCAATTAGAACTTCCGCCTCGAGTTCGCGGAAGTAGTCCGCTGTGGTGGGATTGGGAAGGCCCAGGCCTAACGCCACACACTGAACGATTGATTGATGCCCTGGTGCACTGTGCCACCACGTGGCGACACTGATCTATTCAGGAATACTTGCGGCAGGAATAGATAGTGGCATGGTCTCTATCACCACTTGTACCTTCGAAGGATCAAGTCCACATGCAGCGATTTGCTCTTCGGACCGACGACCCGACATAGAGCGGAAGAAATCAAAGTCATTGATTGTCGCCTGAAGTAACTCTTGCGCTTCAGGTTGAGCGCGTTGCGACAACATGTTGCGTATAAAACCCAAAGCAACACGGACCGACTGTGAATCCCGAGCACCTGCTTGACCGATTGCTGCACGAATATCGTGTTCGTGGGTGCATGAATCGAAGACGAACTGTGAATTCACAGGAACAGGAAAGTGCGGCAACATCGGGTCAATAGTGGCTCCCATCGCCTCCCATGCATCAAGTATCGACATCAGCGAATCATTCGAGTGACGATCAACTTGTGCTTGCGTCCACGTCTCGGTGGTCACGCCTTCCATATTGCCACTAAGGACATCTTCGGGTACGCCCACAAGGTGACTGACTGCCATCTTCACTGTCCACGCTGGACAATGTGGAACCGGAATATTGCCTACTCCTTCACCAGCTTCACGCAAGAGTGCAATCACGCGAGTACGAAGCTCGGTGTAAGCAGCAGCAACTTCATCAGGCGATACGAGATACGTCATAGTGACTCCTTATGGTGCGAGGCGTTGCGCTCGCCACACATTTCCGTGACGAGTATAAACAAACCGATCATGCAATCTGCTGGGGCGACCTTGCCAAAACTCAATTGAATTAATGGAGATGACATACCCGCCCCAATGCGGTGGACGAGGAACTTCTACGTCATCAAAGCGTTGCGCGACTTCTTCAACAAGGTCGTTCAATTCTTCCCGGTTGCCAATGGGTTCAGATTGTGGTGAAGCCCATGCACCTAATTGAGACGCGCGCGGACGAGAAGCGAAGTACTCATCACTCGCAGCATCAGACGCCAGGGTGATGACACCACGAATACGAACTTGGCGATGCAGTTCAAGCCAAGCAAACGTTGCGGCGCCTCGTGCCTCAGAGCCAATCTGCTCACCCTTTGCACTATGGCGATTGGTAAAGAAAGTAACGCCGTTTGCATCAATATTGCGGGCCAATACAACACGTGCATCTGGTTGCCCTTCGGCATCAACCGTAGACACCACCATTGCATTTGGTTCAGCAGCACCTGCCTCTTCAGCCTGGTGATACCACTGCTGTAACTGCGCAATTGGGTCAGCCAACAAGTCATCAATGTCGAGACCTGCAGTTTCGTATTGAAGACGACGATCTGCAATGCCCATTGTGGCTAAGCCTTTGGCGTGATGTGAGTGGCCCCACGCATGTACGGCAACAGCACCGTAGGAATACGCACGCTTCCATCGGCTTGGCGATAGTTCTCACAGATTGCAGCCCATACGCGTGGTACGGCCAATGCAGAACCATTCAAGGTGTTCGCAATCTCGGTTCCTTTTTGGCCTGTGCGCTTAAAACGAATGTCGGCGCGACGAGCTTGGTAATCAGAGAACCACGACACGCTGCTCACTTCTAACCATGCATCACAGCCGGGTGCATACACCTCGATGTCGTAACTGCGGTGGTGGCTTCCGCCCATGTCGCCAGTACAAATCTCAATGATGCGATACGGAAGTTCTAAAGCCGCCATCAATAATTCAGCCCGAGCAACTAATTCAGTCAGCAATTCTGGCGCATCTTCCGGACGTGCAATCGCCAAAATTTCAACCTTGTCGAATTCATGTGCACGCAACATGCCACGTGTGTCACGACCTGCACTACCTGCTTCGCGGCGGTAACACGGTGTGTATGCCATAAGGCGCACTGGCAATTCAGATTCCTCTAGAACTTCACCAGCATGAAGCGATGTGAGTGGCACTTCAGCAGTTGGAATGGCCCACAGATCATCGCGCTCAATTGCGTATGCATCATCAGCAAATTTTGGTAAGTGGCCAGTAGCTGTCAACGTTGCAGTGGTAACAAAACTTGGTGGGCGAATTTCTTCGAATGCATCGGCGTTGCTATCGAGTGCAAACTGACAGAGTGCGCGAGCCAACGTTGCACCTAAGCCACGTTGCATCGTAAACATGGCACCGGCAATCTTGGTTGCGCGTTCATTATCCAAAATGCCAAGGTGACTTGCGGTCTCCCAGTGCGGCACGCGCTGGTGATCAGCAAACTGTGCAGGCATATTGATAGGGCCCTTCACCACAGGATTCTCGTGATCGCCAGCACCATTTGGCGCGTCAGCATGCGGAAGGTTCGGAATGCGCAACATGATTTGATGAAGCGCGCCCTGCACTTCGTCGAACTCTGCTTGAAGAACTCGCTCGGTCTCACCTAGTTCGCGGCTACGACCCATTAGTGCCTCGGCCTCATCATTGCGCTTGTCTCGGCGCAAAGTGCCCACTTGCTTTGAGAGGTCGTTTACCTCTGCACGAATGGCGTCACGTTCAGTCGTAATGTCTCGCAGACGGCTGTCGAGTTGCACGGCTTCGTCAATCTGGCTGAGCACGTCTGGCTTACCCCTACGGGCAAGGGCAGTTCGCACCCCTTCGATATTGGTGCGGAGAAGTCGTACATCAATCACAGATTGTCAGGCTACCTGTCTGTGCTTTCTCGCTAGGAGGCATTTGTTCGTAAGGTGGAGGCGTGTCCGTTCTTGTCGAAAATCTCACAGTCCGCTACGGCGACCTGGTCGCTGTCGACAATGTGTCTTTTGAAGCCCCCACCGGGTCTGTCACCGTCATCTTGGGGCCAAATGGTGCAGGGAAAACCAGCACTATTGAGGTGTGTGAGGGGTTTCGCACTGGTCAGGGCCATGTGCGCGTGCTTGGTCTAGACCCTGCGAAGCAGCATCGAGAATTGACGAACCGTATGGGAGTCATGCTGCAAGGCGGCGGGGTGTACCCCAGTGCACGCGTGAAAGATGTGATCAGGCATTTTTGTGCGCTCCACGGAAAAGGTGCCAATGCCACTGAACTCATCCATCTAGTTGGTCTTGGTGCTCGATCCAAGAGCACGTGGCGAAGATTGTCTGGCGGAGAGCAACAACGATTGTCGTTGGCGCTTGCACTTGCCGCCAAACCAGAAATTATCTTTCTCGACGAGCCAACATCTGGTGTTGATATCGATGGGCGGGATGTTATTCGCGACATCATTCTTGGTCTCTCACAAGAAGGCACCACTGTTCTGCTTGCATCGCACGACATGGCCGAGGCAGAAAAAGTTGCCACACATGCTGTCTTCTTCAGAGAAGGAAAAATTCTGGCAAGCGGAGATATGAAGTCTCTTGCTTCGGCACGCAAACGACTTCGCTTTACTTCCACACCCGGCTTAGTAACTGCCGAACTTGCTGTTGCTGTGAAAAGCCCCATCACGGTGATTAGTGAAGGGCTGTACGAAGTTGCATCTGAACCAACACCGCAATTGATGACGCGCATTTCGCAATGGCTTGCAGATAATCAACACCCATTACTGGGAGTTGACATGGGCACAGAAAACCTTGAAGAGACGTATCGCCGTTTTACTCGGAGCCCGCAATGAAACGCATTGCGATACAACTGCGAGCAGAGTTGATGCTTCTTGCACGCAATGGTGAGCAACTACTGCTTACTTTCGTGATCCCCATTCTTCTTCTTAGTTTCTTCGGATCTGTTGAAGTATTACCCAGTGGCGATGTTGAGCCGATTCAGTTTTTGGTGCCAGGCGTGATTGCTGTAGCGATTATGTCGTCGGCAATGGTGAGCCTTGGTATTGCCACTGGCTTTGAACGTTCGTACTTGGTTCTCAAGCGTCTCGGAGCTACCCCACTAACACGTGGCCAACTAGTTGTTTCAAAAATTCTTTCTGTCTTTTGTGTGCAGATTGTTCAAGTCGCTGCATTGCTAGCTCTTGGTCTGTTCCTGGGGTGGGAACCAGCAGGCAATCAGTGGCCACTTGCAATAGCGGCCGTACTTGGTGGCACATCTGCATTTGCAGGCATCGGACTTGTACTCGCTGGACGACTTCGAGCTGAGATCAATTTGGCTGCGCAAAATGGCCTGTATCTATTGCTGTTATTACTTGGTGGAATGGTCATTCCACGTGATTCTCTTCCCTCTGCGGCAAGTACTGCAGCACAAGTGTTGCCTTCAACCGCACTCGCGGATTTGTTGCGTACAACATTGAACGGAGACTCTGGAGCACTACTTGTTCCGGGTACAGTGCTGTGTGCCTGGGCAATTCTTGCGCCCGCTATTGCCGCTAAACGTTTCCGGTGGAGCTAGCGCACTAACCGCGATACACCATCACCGTGACCTCTACGCCTAGTGAATGATCGGTGCGAATAAAAGACCACCCCATCGATTCGTACCACTGTGGTACCGACTCGGTGTAGAGATACACATCGTTGTATCCCAAAATGCGTGAACGGCGAACAATCTCTAATACAAGTTGGGCGCCCACGCCCGTACCACGGTATGCATTATCTACATACACAGCTGCAACCCACGGTCCGGGCTCTGGAGCATTCGGCAATTCATCATTCTCAATCAACGATGCCGTGCCAACAATTTCGCCACCTTCATTCATTGCAGCAAGACATACAGGAAGGGAACGCTCATCCTGATCAGAGGCTGCATACAGATCCAAGTACCACTGCACGGAATCATCTGGGTACAACTCGCCCCATTCGCTGAAGGACCATTGTGCTGCAGTCGTGCGCAATGCCTCATGACGAGGCATGTCGGTCACCACGCACTTCATGTTATGAATCGGGCGTGGTTTCGCCTTCGGTGGCTGGACGCACACGTTGAAATGCAGATTCCACATCGGAATACATGAGTGGAGCATCGGTGCCCACTATCTCTGCATCGGGAATTTCGCTACTGGATGCATACGACTGATTAGAAAAGAAGTTCTTCATGAATCTCTTAAAGAAGATGACGATGATGATGCACCACATGAAGACTGACCCACCAAGCTTCATAATTCCACCGGCCAATTGCTGATCACTCAACACGGACAAGCCCCACACTCGAACTGGTGTGTCGTAGTGGTTATATACAGAACCTTCGGCGAAAGTCAGCCAACCTGCAGGAATGGTAGGAACCAGAGATGTTGCGAATAAGTACGGCATCATGCCGCCATACGTCATGCGCCATTCTCGTGCTGGTCCACACACGGGAGTCCACAACATCAATGCACTCAAAACCAAGATGACATGCAAGCCATAGTGCAATGGGCCACCCGCGGCACTTCTGTTCACCAGTGCAGGAATATGCGTGGTTACGACGACCAAGTTGTACACAACAGCAGCTACCACTGGCCGGGTTAAGAATCGCGCTGCCCTGTACAACCGCCCCTGACCGATGAGCAATCGAAACAACCATTCAGGTGTAGCTAGCAACGCCAATGGGGGTACAAAATACGTAATCGCCATGTGCTGCATCATGTGTACTGAGTACAAGTATTCCTCGGCGATGTCGTGTACCGGCCAGTCGCTTGCCAGCCACAACATCACAATCATCAAACAGAATGTGAGGATTTGCTTACGGCTGATGACCTGGCCAGCGGGAGCCACTTTGGGACCCACAACTCGCACGGCATAGACAAAAGCCGCCACAAGGCCGACTACAAGAATCCAGATTTCAGGGTGAAATTGAAAACGCCACGGAGCCGTGTTTAGCGTTGGTTCAATTGCTGCGATCAGCACGGCCGACCCCTATCACCATTAAGCAATAAAGAACTTAAATGTTGCCAGCGCGACGATGTACACAAACAGTGCAAGACCGAGACCTGTATAAAACAAGAAACTAAAGATCTTGCTATCAAACTTTAAGTGCATGAAATAAGAAACAACCATGACGAATTTGACGACCATCATGATCATCAAAGAAGGCATGAACAGAGGACCGAAATCTACGTAATACGTAGATACTTCGAGCGCTGTAATGGCAGCAAGAATAAGAGCAATCTTTATGTACCCAGTATCTGACATGCCGTGTTCGTGACTCTGTGTTTGTGTTTCCGTACTCATGCGTTGCTCCCGATCAAGATGGAATCAGATAAATCAGTGTGAAGATGATGATCCACACAATGTCGACGAAGTGCCAATACAAGCCAACTAGTTCAACCACTTCGGCTTTGTTACCAGTGATCTTGTTGCGCTTAATGATGCCCATTGTGGAGAGCAACATAATCACACCCACTGAAACGTGAACTCCGTGAAATCCGGTCAATGAGTAAAAGCTAGAACTGAACAAACTTGTGGTGAAGCCCAGACCCTCGCGGTAGAACGTGGTGAACTCGTATACCTGGCCACCAATAAAGGTTGCACCGAGAAGTGCAGTAATGGTGAGCCACAGGTTGGTGCGAGCGTCATCATCGCGTTGTGCTGAAGTCACTGCTAACACCATGGTGAGTGATGACATAAGCAGAACGAAACTGCTTACTGAAGTGAATGGAATGTCATAAATCTGCGACGGGTGTGGGCCATTCTGTACGCGACCGCGATACAGCATGTATGTAGAAATAAGTCCACCAAACAACAAACACTCTGAGCCCAGGAAGAGCCACATTGCGAGCTTGTTGTTAGACAAACCAGTGGACGAATGATGCCCGTGGTCTGCTGCGTGATCAGTGTGAGTTGCGGTCTCAGCCATGAGTAGCGATCTCCTTCGAGTGTCCGTCACCATCTGGTGAGGCATAGTCAATTGCTTCTGGAACGGAAGGCTCAAGAACCCATCCGAATGAAGCAAGAAGAACTACAGCAGCACCAACAACCATGACTGGCGTTCCGTAGACAACACCCAAGCCCAAAACTCCAATACCAATGGCGAGAACCAAAGGCCAGTACGACGGGCCAGGGAGATGGATGTCTGAATCAGCAGCTGCTTCTTCTGCGCGAATCAATTCTTCACCCGTTGCAATCTGACGCATGGTGTGCGTGTTTGGATCTTCTTCATATTTGCGGTGGAAGAACTCATCCAAGTGATGAACAACTGGGATGCGATCAAAGTTGTGTTCCTTTGGAGGGCTAGTAGCTAACCATTCCAACGTGCGAGCATCCCATGGGTCGGCTGGTGCTTGCTTGCCATTGCGTGCCGTAATGACAACGTTGATCAGGAAGAACAGAATGCCGACAGCGAGAACAAATGACCCAATTGAAGAAACCATGTTCCAGAAGCCAAAGTTGAACAATCCTTCGCCTGCACGAGCTTCTGTCCATACATACATACGGCGTGGTTGACCTTGAAGGCCAAGAATATGCATCGGGCCGAAGGTGAGGTTCATACCAATCACCATGAACCAGAAGTTCCAGGAACCGAGTTTTTCGTTCAACAACTTGCCGAATACTTTTGGCCACCAGTAATAGAAACCAGAGAACAAACCAAAGACCATTCCACCGAACAACACGTAGTGGAAGTGAGCAACGATGTAATAGGTATCGGTTTGCTGTGTGTCAGACGGCGCAACTGAGTGAGTAACACCTGACAAGCCGCCGATTGTAAACAGCACGACAAGTCCGATTGCGAACTTCATTGCAGTGGTGTACCAAATCTTGCCACCCCACATAGTGAGCAACCAGTTGAAAATTTTTACTCCAGTTGGAATCGCAATGGCCATTGTTGAAATGGAGAACACTGCAACTGAAACAGGGCCAAGACCAGCGGCAAACATGTGGTGAGCCCACACGCCGAAACCAACGAGGCCGATCGATGCACCAGAGAAGACCACGAATGGATAACCAAACAGTGGCTTGCGCGAGAACGTAGGCAACACTTCAGAGATAATTCCGAAGCCCGGCAAAATCAATACGTACACCTCGGGGTGACCAAAGATCCAGAACAAGTGCTGCCAGAGAAGCGGGTCTGCACCTTGAGACACGTCGAAGAACGTTGCCCCATACGAGCGCTGGAACATAAGTAGAACAAGTGCGACGGTAATGACTGGAAGTGAGAACACGAGAAGGAACTGCACGACGAGAATCATCCAGGTGAACACCGGCATCTTCATAAGGGTCATGCCTGGGGCACGCATGTTCAACACGGTGACAATCAAGTTGATGGAACCAATGAGTGATGCGATACCTGCAATTTGCAAACCAAGCACCCAGAAGTCCACACCATTACTTGGTGAGAACACTGGGCCAGAGTTTGGCGCATACATGAACCAACCACCGTCAGCGGCTCCACCAAGGAACCATGAAGCGTTCAGAATGAGTCCGCCACCGACAAGCAACCACAACGACAATGCGTTCAGACGCGGGAATGCAACGTCGCGTGCGCCAATTTGCAGCGGCAAGAAGTAGTTAGCAAACGCACCTGCCATAGGCATTGCGAAAAGGAAAATCATGGTCGTGGCATGCATGGTGAACATTTGGTTGTACTGATCAGCACTAAGAATGCGACCATCAGGTAGAGCCAATTGCAAACGAATCAACAGTGCTTCAACACCACCGACAATGAAGAACACCATGGCGACAACGCCATACATGATGCCGATTTTCTTGTGGTCGACTGTAAACAGCCACGAGCGCCAGCCCTTAGATGCAACTGGCCGACGAATGGCGCCCAGTGCCTGGCTAGGAGCTACCACCGCAGGTGTAGCCACTTCAGATGAAGGTCGTTCAATGATCGCCATAAATTTCTCCGATTACTTCAACGTCAACAGATAGGCAACGAGTTTGTCAATGTCATTCTCGGTCAAACCAAGATTTGGCATTCCACGATATTTTCCACCGGTCTTCGTCAACTTGGTGGGGTCTGCATACATCGGCTTCATTGCAGGAGCATTACGCAACCATGCACGAAGATCAGTTTGATTGAGACATGACTCAGATACTCCGGCCAAATACTTTGCGCCGAATTCTTCTGACGTGGCATCCCAAACATCTGCGCGACAGCTCTTTCGAAGCAAGTCAAACATTGCGCCGGCGAAAGTGTTACGTGACATGAGGTGCGAAAGGTTTGGTGCAGCACCGGAATACACGTTCTCGTCTGGTGCGGCCAACGCTGGTGTTCCGTCGGCTTTCTTCAGACCATTGACTTGGTGGCAACGAACGCACTGGTTCAAGAAGACTGTTTCGCCTTCTTTAGCCAGAGTGCCATCGGCTGGCGATGTATACGCCTTCTGTTGACTAGCGACCCACTTCGCAAAATCTTCTTTAGAGAGGGCAACTGCCTCCATGCGCATGTTGGCATGAGACAGACCGCAGAACTCTGTGCACTGTCCGGCAAAAATACCTGGCTTGTCAGCTTCAAGACGAAGCAAATGAATACGACCAGGAACAGCGTCCTTCTTGCCGTTCAAAGCAGGAATCCAGTACGAGTGAATAACGTCGCGGCTGGTTTCACGAAGCAAAACTTTTGTACCTACTGGCATAACCAATTGGCCAGACGAAATGATTGGTGTGTTGATACCAAGTTCAGTTTGAACTGGATAGTCATATTCCCACCACCACTGTTGACCAGTGACGTTGATGATCATCTCAGTGTCTTCAGTTTTTGCAAGTTCAAAAATGGCGCGGAATGTGAACACACCTACAACGGTCAAGATCAGTGCAGGAACAATTGTGAGAATGATTTCTGCAGTTGGCTTGCCGTGACCTTGCGTAGGAATTGGCTGACCCTTGTCGCGATACTTAAACATGATGTAGCCGGCAAGTGCCAGTACGAGAACACCAACTACACCAGCGATTGGGAACACGATCCATTGGAGATCACTAATTTTTTGTGCGTTGGGGCCTTTTGCTTGCCATGTATCTTGCGGGGCGTTCGTGGCACAACCGGCCAAGAACAACAAACCAGTAAGACCAGCCACAGTTGTACTAATGCGTCGACGAGATGACTTCACGTTGTTCACGGTATCCATAGCCTTTTCCGTTGTCTGCGAATTATTGTGGTGACTCACGGCACCACCAACTTGATTTCACCTTCAATACCAGGAACCTCAAAGAAATATGGTTCTTCGGAAGTGGCTGGTTTTGGAATGGTAAGAGTGAGAGCTTGTTCCTGCTTCTTGCCGGTGAGTTGGGTGCAGGTGCCAACTTTTTCTTTCACGCCGGTTTCCGCAACGGTGTGCGAGCCGAGGTTGACGACAAGACGGTGCTCCGTTTCGTCGAGGTTACGGAATATCACTGTTGTACCCAATGAACGAGGAATAGTGATGGTGTCGATGTCTTTTTTGATGCCGATTGCTTGAGCACGTAATTTGCCGTCTTCAACAAAGATTGTGGCGGTCACGGCAGAACGCAACGAAACCTGATTGTTGGCGAGATGGTCGTAATGCTCTGAGGCCGCAACTTCACACTCACGATGCTCGGCTGAGTAGTGATCCTCTTCGGAAGACACTGCAAGTTCATGACGCTCGCCAGACAATGCAGCGATGACTCCGACAACTACGAGCGCAATCACTGCTGCTGTGGAAATGAGAACCGTAACTCTGCCGCGCAGTGCCGGCTTCTGAGAAATCAAGATTCCGACTACCAAAATTGCCGCAGCAACAACGATGAAAATTATTGGTCCAGCTTCTTTGGAGACTGCGAGAACAATGCGAGAGAAGAGGTACGCGATAATTGCAAGACCAACTGCTGCAAGACCAGGGTATTCAAGCGCACCAATTGCACGTTCACGAACAAAACTGTTGAACGCTGTATCTGCAGAAGCACGTTGTGACCAGTTCTGAATTGTCCATTCAAGACCGGCACCAAACAACACTCCGATACCAAGGATGAATACAACTGGAACAGTTGCCAAACCTGTAAGTACCAAAGCGGCACCAAGTGCAAACACGATTGGCCAGATGGAGCCACCTGGTGCATACGTAGCTGCAGCAACAGCTTCTTCATCTGTAAACGCATCGCCGTCGCGAGTAAACAAAGTGAACCCAGCAACAAGTGCTGAAGATGCCGCAACTCCGAAGAGAGCAATCGCACCGAGATCTGAAGGATTGATCAAGAACATGTACAAGATCGCCGAAACGAGCGCTATGCCCGTGAGACCTACGAAGTATTTGGAGCTAGGAGTAAACATGTCGACCTACTTCTGTACGTACACAAAGAACCACAAGACGGTGAATGCCGCCGTGAGGAAGTACCAATACAACGCGTGTGAATTCACAACATCGGTGTCGTCTTCACGACCACCAACGGAGCGGAACAACGCAACAAAACTAAATGCGATTCCACCAACGACCAGCAGCAACATTGCGCCAGTGATTGCGTAGAACATGGTCTGATACGCACCATCGGCCAATCCGATTTCCATTTGTGCGTAGATAGCTGCTTGACCATTGACAACAGCAATACCCAGTACCGCACAAATTGCTAATGCCAATGAGCGGTGTTGAGAGTCGCGACGCTTTGCTGAGTACGAAGCCCACTGCGCCATGAGCGCAACAACTGGGAAAGTAATCAACATGACGTTCGCTGCCACTTCAGGAATAGTGATGGAAGCAGGAAGCCAGTCTTTGATGACATACAAGCCATCGGCGGAGTCTCGCGTAGGTGCTCCAGCGCGGAACTTCATCCACATTGCGACCATTCCAATAATGATCATGAACGCTGAAGCACATGCAAGTGCAGTTGCAACAAAAATCTGACGGCGTGGTGCGGTCTGTGGTGCTGCGGGTAGTGCGATTGTCATACCGTCACCTCCTTACCGGATGGTTTTGCATCTAAAACTGGTTCGCTCGAATTTACATGAGCAAGTGCTTCAAAATTATTCAGCGGAGCAGGCGAAGGAATCGCCCATTCGAGTGAATGCCCATTCCATGGATCGTCTGACGCTTGCGCGCCATTACGAATAGCTGCGAGCAACAAAGCGACAAAACCAATAACGGTGACAAGAATGAGAATGTTGCCAATTCCAGCAATTCCATTCCACAACGCAATCGGACCGTCGTAATCAAAACCATTCACTACATCGACTGGCTGGTTTGCAAAGCCGGCGATGAAGAGAGGGAACGACGATGCGATGGTGCCAAGAAGTCCAAGCGCAGAAAGTCCAAGAAGTGCTTTTTCATCAAGAACACGGCCCCACAATTTCGGTGCCCAGTGAGCTAATGCTCCGAGGCCAACAAGAAGTCCACCGAATGCGAAGTACACAGTGACACCTTCGTTGAATGCAGTTCCCGCAAGATTTGCTTGCTGAATGTGCGCAACGAAGTTGCCAGCGGCGCCGACGAGAATCATGAACGCGCCTAATGAAGCGAGTGCGAAGGCGCCACTTACTTTTGGCGAGCCAAACTTCAGTGACAACAGCGAGATCGCGATCACAACGAAAATTCCAAGAAGTGGAAGACCGTTGAAAATAAGGAATGGAATTGCGGACTTCACGATGTCGCTTGTATTTCCCGACCAGTCGAGCATGTGCGTTGATTGTGTTGCGGCACCAAGCACTGCTGTAGTGATGAGACCAAGACCTACGAGTACAACTGGGCGTTGTGGCTGACGAACACCAGCAGTCACAGGTGCAATATCGGCAAGCACACCAAGAGCAATGACAATAAACACGATTGTCATTGGTTGGCCAAAGACCCATCCGAGATGATCGTCAATGGCCTTACTGCCGCCAAACGCAACTTTGGCGTGCGTGTTGTCGACATACAAATAGATGATGGTTCCGATTGCAACCGGCAACGTGAGAAGCGATGCAACTGAACCTACGAGTGCACCCCATGAAAAAGCAGGAACGATGTCCAATGTCATGCCAGGAGCACGCGCGGTGAGAACACTTGTTGCAACAGAAAGACTTCCGGCAAGGATGCCTGTCGCAGCAAGCGCAACGCCCAAGAGATACAGGTCTACAAGATTGGCTTGTCCACCGCCTGGGCCACCATTACCAATGATTGCAATGGCGACCATGAGTGCGCCAAAGAGCCATGACCAGAAACTGAGTTGGGCAAGGCGTGGGAATGCAATAGCGCGAGAACCAAGTTGAAGCGGAACAATCGCTAACGCAATACCCAAGAAGAGAGGTGCAAGGAGTCCCAAGACAAGATCAAATCGATATAGCGAGATGAGCTGAATCGCTGCATCACCGTCGAAGATGTCCATCTGTGCCGGCGACATGCGCTCGAGACCGAACACTGCGCCGATGATTGATGTAGATACCGCAGTGAATAAAGCGCAACCGATGAATAGTCGCCCAATCTTTTTATGGTCGCTGCTAGTCATCCATTTGCCTAGGGCAATGACAAAAGAAGAGCCGAAGCCCTGTGCCTGTGTCGATGCGCCGACTGGATTGTCGATGGTGGTCATTTTCGGATGGTCTCCCAGAGACACCCCTTCAATTTTTCCAAACCGTGGGGGTGCGTACGCCTAGATGTAACACTCCAACACTAACCACCGACCCCTATGTATCAGTAACTCCCTCACCAAGTCAGACTTAGTGCAATTGCGCATTTAACGCAGCAGCACGTCCACGGTGAGGGCCACAAAGAGGACCGAGATATACGTGATGGAGAACGAAAACAGCTTCATTGCTGCGGCTGGGGTATTGACTCGAGTTAGTGCAATTGTGCCCCATAAAAAGGCTGCGCCCACGGCCCCGGCAGAGACGCCATAGATCCAGCCCATATCTGCAACGGGGATGACCGCCATGCTGCAGGCCACCAAAGCCACCGTGTAGCGAATCATGGCTGCCACGACCTTTTTGGGCTCGACAACAACAGGCAACATCGGAACATTGGCAGCCCGATATTCCTCGCTATGGCGAATCGCTAGGGCCCAAAAGTGAGGGGGTGTCCACAGGAAAATCAAGAGAAAAAGGAGCCAAGGCGTCCAGGCAAGAGAATTCGTCACTGCAGCCCAGCCCACCAAGACGGGCACGGCCCCAGCCGCCCCACCGATGACGATGTTCTGCTTACTGGTGCGCTTTAGCCACAGCGAGTACACAAAGACGTAAAACAGGGTTGCCGAGAGAGCGAGGCAGGCCGAGAGGAAATTTGCCCCTGCCCAGAGAATGGCAAACGCAATGATTTCAAGGGAAATAGCGAAAATTAGTGCGTTGCGTGGAGAAATCAACCCCGTCACAAGTGGACGCGTCTTGGTCCGTTCCATCAGTGCATCAATGTCGCGATCCACATACATATTGATGGCATTGGCACCACCAGCAGCGAGTGCCCCGCCTACAAAAGTGACCACCATGAGCCACACTCCGGGCCATGCACCTGCAGCGACAACCATGGTGGGAATCGTGGTAATCAACAAAAGCTCAATAATTCTGGGCTTTGTGAGCGCAATGTACCCAGCAACAACATTGGTGGGGGCGCGGCCGGATTCATGGCCACCACGACGCGCTAAACGCGAAGGAACCATGGGGCGGACGTTGAGGGGCACCCTGACATCGTATGTTGAGCAAGCAATAACGCCCAATCCCCAGCAGAATGTTCTCGTGTCATTCACCACATCTGCGACAGTCGCACAATCCCAGATTGCCGAGCCTGACCTCACCGAGAAGGTCGACGAAGTTGTCGACCTCGATACGCCCTGGATTGTGCTCGTGTGGAATGACCCCATCAACCTCATGTCGTACGTCTCTTTCATCTTTCAAAAACTCTTTGGATACTCAAAGGAAAAAGCCGATCTGTTGATGCTGGACGTCCACGAAAAGGGTCGAGCTGTTGTGTCCACGGGGTCACGCGAGCACGCCGAAATGGATGTCTTTCGACTTCATGAACATGGTCTTTGGGCCACGATGCAGCAGGACTAATGAGACGTAAACGCCCCGATGGGCCAATCATCGTGCGTGATGACGGCACCTTCACCATCAATCTGCAAGACCATGAGCGAGAGACAATGCTCGATTTAGTGGGGCAACTGGAAACCGTGCTCAGCAGTGGTCCCGACGATGAACGCCTTCGCCGGTTGTACCCAACGGCGTACAACGAGAACCCAGAACATGACGCTGAGTATCAAGGGTTTATGCGCGAAGAGTTGACGCAATCGCGTGCTGCCTCCATTGCCACGGTGCGCGAGATGTTGAGCAGCGATTCACCCGTGACCGAGAATCAACTGGGTGCCTTCATGATGGTTCTCAATAACTTGCGGCTCATCCTTGGCACCCTTCTCGACGTCAATGAAGACGACGATGAACCAGAGGAGACTGATCCGCTCTACGGCCAATGGCAGTTATACGGCTATTTGGGATGGCTTTTGGAGTGGGTCATATCTTCTTTGACCGGAGAGTGAGGGAACACTCGTCCCACGGCGTATTGTCAAGTATCTGCTGATAGCGTTTTATTGCTCTCAACCGGAGTCGTCCAAGCCCCCATCGTCTAGTGGCCTAGGACACCACCCTTTCAAGGTGGCGGCACGGGTTCGAATCCCGTTGGGGGTGCTAAATAGACCTGTGGTCAAACACAAGGTCCCGTGGTGAAGCTGGAGTTCACGCCGGCCTGTCAAGCCGGAGGTCGCGGGTTCGAGTCCCGTCGGGACCGCCATCTTTGGCGGTATTACCGTCATAGAGATGGTGGCAATAGCCATCATCACCAGATTCGGCTTAGGCCGAATCGCCAATGGTCGAGTAGCTCAGTTGGCAGAGCACACGCCTGAAAAGCGTGGGGTCACCGGATCGACGCCGGTCTCGACCACCATTTGTGTCGCGCGTATGCGCACTGTTTTACTTCGCGTCGTTGCGAAGTCGTACCAAAGTTTCCTGCGCCACTGTTGCTACGTGTGTTCCGTCTTGTGCAAACACATAACCGAATGCAAGTCCTCTGCCATTGAGATACGCATGGCAATTCATTTCGTACAAATGCCATTGGCTTGCGTCAACATCTCTGTGAAACCAAATGGTGTGATCGAGGCTTGCAGAGAAAAACGCGTTCTCCGTATTCCATTTTGCACGCAACTCAGGAACTGCACGAATAACTGCACCTGTTGGCAAGTCATCTGACAAGTACGCCAACGCACATCGTTGTAGAAGTTGATTACTGCCGAAGTCTTCTGTTGTGCGGTACCACGCCATCAAACGACCAGCACCATCTCTTCCATCTGCAGACACAAAGTCCATGGGAATATCGCGTTGTTCGAAATACTCAGACCATGTGTCCGCTGCTGGTAAAGAATCTGGCAACGGAATATTCGACGGCGTTGACACAACAGTTACTTCTGGAGAATTCTCTGGCGCCTGGTAACTGGCTTCAAGATTCAAGATGGCACCGTTTGCTTGACGCGCCACAACACGACGCGTCACGAAACTGCGACCGTTACGGATGCGATCGACTTCATAACGCACTGTCTCTGTGTTGTCACCACGACGAATGAAATAAGCACGAAGTGAATGCGGCAAGAATTCGCCTTCAACTGTTTGCGATGCTGCATTTAATGCTTGCGTCACAATGTGGCCACCATAGAGACCGCCCCATGGGTATGGGTGACCGTCACCTACAAAAACATCACCGCCGTGCGGCGTGACTTCAAAAAGTTGTGTCAGTTTCACTTGACGCGAATAATGACAAGAACGTCTTCGGTGACATGACTTTCAATTTCAAAATCGCCGGCCTTGTCTGCCGTAAAAGAAATAATGCTGACTTCACCCATTTTGGTCTCACCAGGCGAGAGGTCGTATCCGTGCAGGTGAAATTCATCATCAGCATTTGGGTTAGACAATGTCACTTGCACATTTGCACCAAGTGTTACTTCTTCAATGCGGTCTGGAGAAGAGTCGGTTCCAACGATGACTGAAATCTCTGTCGGGGCGGCCATCTTTGAGTCACTTGGGTTTGTCGGTGACGCCGCGTTTGGCATTGTGGTGTCTGTAGCCGAATCACTGCTGGAACAAGCGCCAAGCGACACCACTAATACGAACGGTGTTACCACTCTTAAAAACGTCTTCATAACTCCATTGTTTCACACGGAGACAAAAACAGAACTTCTATGAGCCGAAGGCGTACCCAAGATCTGGAGCTGTAAGAAGAGGTACGTAAGGAATGCCTGCCTCTTCGGCCATTGCCGCACACGTGCCACCTCGGTCAACAATCACGGTAATGAAGACTGGAATAGCACCAAACTCTCGCACTGCTTCGACGGCCTCGAAAATACTGGTGCCACGAGTCACCGTGTCTTCGGTGATGATGACACGATCGCCCACTTGCAAGGCGCCTGCAATCCGACCCTTCATGCCATGGTCTTTTTCTTCTTTGCGCACGCTGAAACTACGAAGAGACATTCCTTTGGTAGCAGCCACTGCAGCAATGCCATATGCAACAGGGTCTGCGCCCATAGTCAGACCACCAATTGCTTGAGCGTCAGTAGGGAAAAGTTCTAAAGCGGCTTCTGCAACTGCCAACACACCCTCAGGCCGACACATTGTTTGTTTTGTATCAAGAAACCATTCGCTCTTGCGCCCCGACTTCAAGGTGAAGTCGCCTGTTTTCAACGAATACTGAAATACATGGTCACGCAAAGTTGCCAACACAGGTGACAACGCCGGCAATCCATCTGGTGTGTGTTCAAACTTTTGCGACATTGAAATTGACCCTACTTCTCTTGCACACTGCAAGTACCTCTGTCTTCTCTACTAAATATAGTTTTATGACACAACTCCCAATTGTAATCGGCATCATTTGTGCCATTACCCTGAGATTCACCCCCTATGCCAACTACGAAAAATACTCCGAAGAAAAAAGCAAGAGCCGCCACACCGCGCATGTCTAAGACACACAAAGATGCATTGGCTAACGGCCGTGTAGAAGGTCGTGTCATTCGTGAGTATCTCGAAATAGTTGAAGCAACAAAACCACGTCGCGGCCGCCGCCGTACTGCTGAATCGATTACACAACGTCTCGCTGTTATTGCAGCAGAACTAAAGACAACAGATCCAGTGACGAAAGTGCGTTTGATTCAAGAACGTCTCGACTTGCGTACCGAGCTTGCTTCCATGAAGTCAAAAAGTGAAGTTGCAACGGCTGAAGCAAAATTCATCAAGGTAGCTGCATCATTTAGCGAACGTAACGAAATCACATTTGATGCATGGCGCGAATTTGGCGTTACTGCAGCAGTGCTGAAAAAAGCAGGAATTACTCACTAATTGGCGAGTAACGCATCTATCGCGCGGCCTGCGTGTCGTAACACGCGGCTCAAATCAAATGCTTCAGCAAGTTGTGCTTGTGTGAGTTTCACTTGTGCATCAGCAGCAAGAACTTGTTGAAACGATGTTTGCGTTTGTATTGCAGTAGCAGCGGCGGCTTGCACAATCCGATACGCATCATCACGAGTCATACCGTGTTCAACAAGTGCCAACAGCACGGACTGTGAAAACACAACACCGTGCAACGCGTTCAGATTTTTTGTCATCTGTTCTGCATCAACTTCAAGATTCTCTAGCAAGCGAACCATTCGACGCGTCATGTACAGCGCAAGCGAAGTGGAGTCTGGAAGAACAATTCGTTCAGCAGATGAATGAGAAATATCGCGCTCGTGCCAGAGTGCGACGTCTTGCAGACCTACTTGTGCATTTGCGCGCAAGACGCGCGATAGCCCCGTGATGGTCTCAGCTGAAATGGGGTTGCGCTTATGTGGCATCGCGCTTGAACCTTTTTGGCCCTTGGCAAACCCTTCGCGTACCTCATTCACCTCGGTGCGTTGAAGGTGGCGAAGTTCCACGGCGACGGACTCAAGCGTGGTTCCCACTGATGCGCATGCATACAAATACTCAGCATGGCGATCTCGGGCAACAACTTGCGTGGCAGGAACAGGGACAAGCGACAGGCGCTGACCCACTTGCGCTTCCACTTCAGGTTCAATGTTTGAATACGTACCCACCGCGCCGGACAATTTGCACACAGCGATGCCTGTTCTGGCCGCAAGAATTCGTTCGCGATCGCGTTGCAACTGCGCGCCCCACAAAGCAACCTTTGCGCCAAATGTTGTGGGCTCAGCATGCACGCCATGTGTGCGGCCAATCATTGCCGTATTGCGATGCAGTACGGCCATGTTGGTGACAACATCAATAAGTTCGTTGAGTGCGTCGTGAATAAGCGTTGCACCATCGCGCAAGGCCCAACAGAGGCCCGTATCTACAACGTCCGTGCTGGTGAGCCCGTAGTGAATCCATGAACCGGCTGGTGCACCAATTCGTTGTTGCAGAACATCGACGAACGCAGCAACGTCATGATTTGTGATTGCTTCACGCGCTTCCACTTCTGCCACAAAAGTCGCATCAATCACTGGAGCATTACGACGGCATTCCTCGGCCACACTTTTAGGAACAACACCACTCGATGCCAACGCATCAGTGACGGACAACTCGATCTCGAGCCACCGTGCCATTTTTGCTTCTTCAGAAAAGAGCGCATCCGTCTCAGGTGTGGAATACCGCTTGATCATTAACGCACCACCATTGCATCTCGCGAAGGCCCAGTGCCCACCATTGTGACGGGGATGCCAGTTTCACGTTCCACAATTGCAACCAGTGCTTGTGCGCTTGCAGGTAGTGCATCAAATGATGTGATGCCTTCAGTGCTGCACTTCCAACCTGGCAATGTTTCATACACAGGTTCGACTTGTGCCAAACGTTCCACAGTGTCTGGATAGTTCTTCACAACTTCGCCGTTGATGCGATACCCGACACATACTTTGACTTCATCGAAAGTATCCAACACATCGAGCTTGGTCATTGCAAATTCTGTCAATGAATTCAACCTCATTGCGTGGCGCAACATAACAGTGTCGAGCCAACCACAACGACGACGGCGCCCAGTGACAGTGCCAAACTCGCGACCAATTTCAACCAACGCTTCACCTAAGGCATCAGTGAGTTCTGATGGGAACGGCCCCATACCAACGCGTGTTGTATATGCCTTTGCAATTCCTACAACGCGATCAATGTGACGCGGCCCAAGACCACTACCTACCACTGCTCCACCTGACGTGGGGTTTGAAGAAGTAACAAATGGATATGTTCCATGATCGACATCGAGGAATGTTGCTTGCGCGCCTTCAAGCAAAATGTTCTCTCCACGCTCACGCGCATCGTGCAACAAGTTCACTGTGTCTGCAACATATGGAGCCAAGCGCGCCGCATACGCAACAAAATCGCTCACCACTTGTTCAACATCGAATGTGTCGCCACCGATGTCGCTTACTTCTCGACGTGCTGCAATCGCACGTTCACGAACCTTTGCTTCAAATGTTTGTGCGTTTAAGACTTCACCAACACGAATTCCTGAACGCTTCACTTTGTCTACGTATGCCGGTCCAATGCCTTTGAGCGTTGTGCCAATCTTTGAATCGCCGCGACCAGCTTCAAGTGCAGCATCAATTGCCTGGTGCCATGGGAAAATCAGATGCGCAAGGCTGCTCACTTTGAGACGCTTTGTTGAGATGCCTCGTGATTCGAGTGAATCGATTTCTTTGAACAATGTGGGCAGGTCAACGACAACACCATTGCCAATCACTGGGGTCACCGTGTCATAAAAAACACCACTAGGGGTGAGTTGCAAGGCGTATTTCTGATCACCAATAACAACGGTGTGACCAGCATTATGGCCACCTTGATAACGGGCGACAATCTGGTGAGAAGCGGCGAGGAGGTCAATGACTTTGGCCTTGCCTTCATCGCCCCACTGGGTACCTACAACAACGGTGATGGCCATGCAACGCTCCTCCTTCGGAACGTGAACTAACTCTACTCGGTCAAAACGAAACTCAGCCCATATCAATAGGTCTCAACAGGTAGGTTTTTCTGTGTGAGCCCCATCCTTCGTCGTCAAACTTGGTCCCAGATGACCGCAACTGAACGAGATGCTCTGTGCCAGCGCGGCCTCGCTGAGATCTTCAACTCCGATTTACGTGAATCCATAGGCTCTCTCATCGAAGATGTGCGCGTGCGTGGCGACCAAGCCGTCTGTGACGCCCTACAGAAGTTCGATGGCATCACTATTTCCCCATCTCAATTGCGCGTCTCGGCAGACGAAATTGCAGCTGCATCTATCGACCCGGCACTCGAGAACGCCATTATCGATGCCATCTCGCACCTTCGAGCCTTCAATGACCAACTGCTGGAACGTTCAGGCGATTGGCAGATGGAAATTGAAAATGGTCTGATCGCCGGAGAAAAGGTGTCGCCCATCTCAAGCGTGGGACTGTTCGTGCCAAGTGGCAAAGCGAGTTATCCATCTGTCGCGTATCAGTTGGGAGTTCCCGCAGTAGTCGCCAGAGTTCCCAACATTGTTTTGGTTGTACCACCCATCCCTGGCGGCAACGGAGAAGTTGATCCGGCAGTTCTTGTCATCTGTCGACTACTCGGCATCACACAGGTCTTTCGCATTAATGGCCCAGCCGGAATCGCTGCACTTGGTTTTGGCACCGAATCAATTCCAAAAGTTCGCAAAGTTGTTGGCCCTGGCAGTCCTGCTGTCACATTGGCACAAGTGGAAATGCAACGTCACGGACTTGCAACGATGATGCTGCTCGGCCCCACTGAAAGTCTTGTTGTCGCAGACGACACTGCACACGTCGGCAGACTTGCCTCCGACCTTCTCATAGAAGCAGAACACGGCACAGACTCATCTGTTGTTTTGGTCTGCACATCGCGAGACATCATTGATGCGGTCGAGAATGAACTACAGATTCAAATCGGCGATTTACCAGCGAACCGTGCAGAAGCATGTCGAGCATCGCTTGGTGACAACGGCGGTGCCATTCTCGTCACCTCATTGACTGAAGCTATTGAAGTAGCCAACGTGTACGCACCTGAACACTGCCAAGTAGCAGTTTCTGCACAACACGAAGAGATGGTTGTCGACGGAATAATCAATGCAGGCGAAATTTTGATTGGGCAACACACGCCGTTCAGCGCAGGCAACTTTGTTATCGGTGTTCCGGCGTCATTACCTACAAGCGGATTCGCTCATGTTTCATCTGGCATCACAGTGAATGCATTTCTCAAGCACACAGCAATCGCTAAGGCAAATGAAACTGCACTGCGTCGCATGGCGCCAACGGTGATTGCGTTGTCGGACCATGAAGGCTTCCCAGCCCATGGCAATGCAATCCGTCGTCGCTTTCCTGAGTAACTAATTTCTTCTTACTTATTTTGTAAGTGGAAAAGTCTCAATGAATTGGAGCATGTCGGCCGCAATTTCTGGGCCGAGATCTTCTTGAATGAAGTGACTAGCCCGATACACCTTGTGTTCAATTCCTGGTAATTGCGTTCCTGGAATTCCTTCGCGATATTGCTTACCCATTTCTAAATATGTGTGAGGGCAATGGTCTCCCCAGATGGTGAGAACTGGTTTTGAGAATGTGTTGAAGACTTCCCATGCGGCATCACCTTTGAGACGTTCTTTGTCATCTACAGAAATGGGAACCAACATTGGGAATCTGCGCGCACCCGCTGAGTATTCATGCGAAGGGTACGGCGCGTCGTATGCAGCAAGTGCATCTGGTGTTAATTCTGTAAGACACCAACCCGGCACGATTTTTGAAGGAACCATTTCGCTTACTTCTTGCGCATATAAACGCCACGCCAAGAAATAGAAGAATGGCCCTGCTTCAACAATTGCGTGCACCTTGTCTGCAATGATCCTGTTCTCCGGGTCGACGGTGTCTCGCCAGTCGATTCCCATTGCGTCTTTCACCATCTGCGGATCAAGTGGTTGTTGCGCAGTTGCGAAGGGTACGCCTGGACCAGAGCGTGGAAGTCCGGTGTTTGAAAACACGACGCGCGCAAAACGATCTGGAATTTCTGCAATGACTCTGCCGCCAATCAAGCCGCCCCAATCTTGACCAAAGAATGTGATGTTGGTGAGACTAAGTTTTTCAACCAATTCACGTACCCACGCAACGTGGTTGCTATACGAATACGCAAGTTCATCGGTTGGTTTGTCTGAGCGACCAAACCCAATGAGGTCAGGAACAATGACGCGATAACCCGCATCAACAAATGGAGTCACCATTTTGCGATACAGAAATCCCCACATTGGTTCTCCATGCAGTAGCAATACTGTTTCTTTTGCATTTGGATTGCCAGCATCTACATACGCCATCTGCAATCCCGGCCCCACCGTTACTTCGTGGTGTGGCCAGTCATATCCCTGCACGTTTTCGAAACAACTAGGTGGAGTGCGAAGTACTTCACCAATAGATGGGACATCACGACGTTCAGGCAGGCTCATGCCCTCACTATAAATGCCTTTTTAGCCTCTGTGAATAACACAGACCATTCAGAGTGCCACACTCATAACGACCAATTCGCCGTTCAGTTCGTCCACCTTGATAGCCCCATCGTCAGCCACTGAACCTTCCAAAATGAGAACTGCAGACTTATCGGCAATCTCTCGCTGGATGAGTCGCTTCAATGGACGTGCGCCAAAGCTTGCGTCGAAGCCACGCGTTGCCAACCATGTGCGAGCAGCAGGTGTGACTTGAAGTGTGATGCGACGATCAGCCATGCGCTGCACAAGATGCTCAAGTTGAATCTCCACAATCTGGCCAAGATCTTCTTCTGTTAGAGAACGGAAGCGAACAATCTCATCAATGCGGTTCACGAATTCTGGACGAAAATATTCGATGGGATCACCGGGCAAGTTGCTTGTCATGATGAGAACCACATTGGTGAAATCGACCGTGCGGCCTTGGCCGTCTGTGAGACGGCCGTCGTCGAGAAGTTGCAACAGCACGTTGAACACATCGGGATGACCTTTTTCAATCTCATCGAGCAAAACAACACAGTACGGACGACGACGCACTAGCTCTGTGAGTTGTCCACCTTGGTCGTAACCCACATAACCCGGTGGCGCACCAATAAGGCGACTCACAGAATGCTTCTCCATGTACTCGGCCATGTCGATGCGCACCATTGCTTTTTCATCATCAAACAAATACTCAGCAAGTGCGCGTGCAAGTTCTGTCTTTCCAACTCCGGTGGGACCGAGGAACATGAAAGAACCAATCGGTTTGTTGGGGTCAGACAACCCGGCGCGACTGCGACGAATTGCGTTAGAAACAGCAACTACAGCTTCGTCTTGACCAATGACTCTCTGATGCAGGTGTGCTTCAAGGTTGACCAATTTGTGCATTTCGCCCTCAAGCAATTTGCTCACAGGCACACCAGTCCACTTAGAAACAACTTCCGCAATATCTTCTGCGTCTACTTCTTCTTTCAGCATGCGCTGTGTGGACTGCAACTTGTCTAAGTGCTGTGTGGCCTGATCAATACGGCGGTCAACTTCTGGAATGCGCCCGTAGCGAATCTCAGCCGCCACGGAAAGGTCGGTTTCTCTTTCAACAGAAGAGCGCAAGTTCTCAAGTTCTTCTTTCAAGGTGCGAATCGCAGAGATTGCTTCCCTTTCGGACTCCCAATGCTTCTTCATAATGTCGACTTCAGCCTGAAGCCCATTGAGTTCCTCTACAAGCGCATTCAGACGTTCGCGAGAAGCAACATCAGTTTCTTTCTCTAATGCAACACGTTCAATCTCTAACTGCAGAATACGACGTTGCACAATGTCGATCTCCGTGGGAAGAGAATCTATTTCAATGCGTAATTTGCTAGCGGCCTCATCCATGAGGTCAATCGCTTTGTCTGGCAAGAACCTATTCGTGAGATACCGATTAGACAGCACAGCTGCGCTCACCAGAGCAGAGTCTTGGATACGCACACCATGATGCACTTCGTACCGCTCTTTTAAGCCACGCAAAATTGCAATGGTGTCGGCAACTGTTGGTTCGCCCACGTACACCTGCTGGAAGCGTCGTTCTAATGCAGGGTCTTTCTCTACATACTTGCGATACTCATCAAGAGTGGTGGCACCCACCATGCGCAATTCGCCACGAGCCAACATGGGTTTAATCATGTTGCCGGCGTCCATCGCGCCTTCTGCACCACCAGCGCCCACAAGCATGTGCATCTCGTCTACGAATGTGATGACCTGACCATCGGCATCTGTGATTTCCTTCAGCACTGCTTTAAAGCGCTCTTCGAATTCACCGCGATACTTTGCGCCAGCCAACATTGCACTGATGTCGAGAGACACCAAACGCTTTTCTTTCAAACCTTCAGGAACATCACCATCTGCAATACGGCGCGCCAAACCTTCAACGATCGCGGTCTTGCCAACACCTGGCTCACCAATTAGCACTGGGTTGTTTTTTGTGCGGCGCGACAACACTTGAATAACGCGACGAATTTCTTCATCACGACCGATGACAGGGTCAATTTTGCCGGCGCGTGCGCGTGCAGTGAGGTCGACTCCATATTTTTCGAGTGCTGCGAATTGTGATTCCGGATCGGGAGTGGTAACTCGATGTGAACCACGTACTTCTTTCAACGCAACAAGCATTTCTTCAGTACCGATGCCCACACGCTTATGCATTGCAAGAACAAGATGCTCTACAGACAAATAATCATCATGCAGGTCGCGCCGGATGGTGTCTGCATCTTCTAATACGGTGCCGAGCTCACGATTCATACGAGGTTCTGCACCACCAGTTGCACGTGGAAGAGATGCGATGGCATCGTCGGCCTTGCTTCGAAGCATGCCAGGAGCAATGCCTAGTTTCTGAAGCAACGATGGAACAATAGTGTCTGTTTGACTCACAAGTGCGCGCAACACATGGTCTGGAGTTACTTCAGGGTTTCCGTTGGCGCGCGTTTGGTCGCCAGCAGCAGCAATTGCTTCTGTTGTTTTAGTTGTCCATTTTTTTGGATCAATTGCCATAGGGATTCCTCAATTAACGATTCGGGTCAAAGATGCTGGGACGCTCGCCGAAACGTGCAACGGTCTGACGCAGTGGCACAAGCGCGCCGCCACGGTTTTCAATTTCGCGAATGGCATGCATAAGGCCTTGGCGTAGTTGTTCTACTTCGCTACGCAGTCTCACCACTTCTTGTTCGAGAGACATGACATGACGAATGCCTTCAAGATTCATTCCGGTTGCAGCAAGATCTGCAATGCGACGCAAGCGCTCAATGTCGGCATCGCTGTACCGACGGTTACCACCATTGGTACGAGCCGGCGTCAATAAGCCACGGCGCTCATAAATGCGCAACGTTTGCGGATGCATGCCCGCTAATTCAGCAGCCACAGAAATGACATACACAGCTTGAATTCGATCTGTACTCATGACTGTGCCTTTCTGCGTGGTGATGACAAGACTTCATGCAATGCTTCCACTGCTGTGCGTTCATCGGAAGACAAAGTGGTGGGCACGGCAACATCGACAGTGACAATGAGGTCACCTGTATTTTTAGCCGTTTCAATACCCTTAGATTTCACACGATGCCGCGAGCCCGATTGAGTTCCGGGCTTCAACTTCAGCGATACCTCTGTGCCCTCGAGTGTGGGTACGGAAATAGTTGCGCCAAGAACAGCTTCAGTAAATGAAACAGCGACACGAGTCAACAAATTCAGACCTTCGCGCGCGAACAATGGGTGTGGTGTGACTACACATTCGACAAACAGATCACCAGCGGGACCACCGTTACGACCAGGAGTACCACGGCCCTTCAAGCGAATCTTTTGTCCGTTATCCACGCCAGCAGGGATGCGTACGTTTACTTCACGTGGACGTCGCTCGATTCCAGAGCCACGACATGTGGAACATGGAAACTCAATTGTGGAACCAGCACCACCACACAAACGACATGGCTGAGAAAAAGAGAACATTCCTTGATTGTCTGCAACGCTGCCGCGACCACCACAAGAGCTACAGGTTTTAGGAGATGTTCCTGGTCGTGCACCAGAGCCCGAACACGAACTGCATTGTGCATCTGCAGTGAGGTGTAACGAAGTGGTGATGCCATGAGCAGCATCAACGAAATCAAGAGTGAGAGTTGTTGCAATGTCTTTGCCGCGTTGTGGACCAGCGCTCGAAGCGCCACGACGGCCACCAGAACGGCCAAACATTTGACCAAGAATGTCGCCTAAACCATCGCCACCCATGTCGAACGAAAAATTCTGTGCACCACCAGGGCCGCCCATGCCGCCCATTGGCCCCATACGACGCACTTCGTCATACTCAGTGCGTTTGGTTTCATCTCCTACAACGTCATACGCCGCAGAAATATCTTTGAACTTGTTCTCTGCAGCAGTGTCACCTGGATTTGCATCGGGGTGATACTGGCGTGCAAGACGTCGATATGCCTTGGTGATTTCTTTATCGGTGGCATCTTTCGACACACCGAGAACTGCGTAGTAGTCCTTTTCAAACCACTCGCGTTGGGCAGCCAATGCCTACCCCTTCACCTTCACCATGGCTGCGCGCAAGACGCGGCCTTTCCACTCGTAACCGGTGCGCAACACTTCGACAACGACAGATTCACCACCGTCGCCTTCTTCATGAACCACTGCTTCAGCATTAGCTGGGTCGAATGGCTTATCAAGAAGATCGAGAGCAACAAGGCCTTGCTTTTCCAATGTTTTAATTAATGCTGACCAAATAGGTTCAACACCTTCCACCCCATGGATATAGGCAGCTTCACAGGCATCGAGTACAGGAAGCATTGCTTCCACAAGGCGACCCGTTGCACGATTTGTTTCGTCGGATAACTGTGAGTTGACGCGCTTCTTGTAGTTCTCGAAATCTGCTTGCAACCGAAGTGCAATGTCTTTGAACTGATCACGTTCTGCGACCAGAGCATTGATGTCGTGCTCGATTAGTTCAGATGCATCGTCTGGAACGACATCATCGAGTGATGGCGTGGACAGCTCATTGTCGTCTTGCGACTCGACTGGCTGTTCCGAACTTTCGTCTGACATGTCTTACTGCTCGTCCACGATTTCAGCATCAACGATGTCGTCATCGTTGGTTGCTGATGCACCCGAAGCAGATGTTCCGGCTGCATCACTGTCACGTGCTGCTGCTTCATAAAGCTTCTGAGTGAAAGCTTGGCTAACGCCCATCAGTGTTTCGGTCGCTGATTTGATCTTGTCGATGTCGTTTCCGGCAATGGCGGTCTTCAGTTCAGCGAGAGGGCCTTCGACTGCTTGCTTTTCATCAGCAGCAACTTGATCTCCCTGCTCACGTAAAACCTTTTCGGTTTGATACACAAGCGAGTCTGCATTGTTGCGTACTTCGGCTTCATCACGACGACGCTTGTCGTCTTCTGCGTGAGCCTCTGCATCGCGAATCATCTCTTCGATCTTGTCTTTGCTGAGAGAAGACGAGCTGGTGATGACAAGCGAGTTGTCCTTACCAGTTGCGCGATCCTTGGCTGATACCTGCACAATGCCGTTGGCATCAATATCGAAAGTGACTTCGATTTGTGGAGTGCCACGTGTTGCAGCAGGCAAGTCGGCCAATGTGAATGTGCCCAATGACTGGTTGTAGCTAGCCATTTCACGCTCACCCTGCAGAACATTGATTTCTACAGATGGTTGATTGTCTTCAGCGGTAGTGAACACCTCGGTACGACGCGTTGGGATAGTGGTGTTGCGCTCGATGAGTTTGGTCATCACGCCACCTTTTGTTTCAATACCCAAAGACAATGGAGTCACGTCGAGGAGAAGAACATCCTTGACGTCACCCTTCAGAACACCAGCCTGAATTGCTGCGCCAACAGCAACTACTTCGTCTGGGTTTACAGACTTGTTTGGCTCTTTGCCGGTGAGGCTTTGCACGAGGTCTTGCACTGCTGGCATACGTGTTGAACCACCAACAAGGATGACGTGATTGATCTGTGCAGTAGTGAGGCCGGCGTCTTTAATTACCGAATCGAACTTCACGCGGCAACGCTCTACAAGATCTGCTGTCATCTCTTGGAACTTTGAACGAGTGAGTTGCTCGTCGAGGTGCAATGGACCTTCAGCAGTTGCTGTAATGAACGGCAAGTTGATTTGTGTCTGTTGTGTTTGCGACAACTCAATCTTTGCTTTTTCAGCGGCTTCCTTGAGGCGCTGTACTGCCATACGATCTTGTGCCAAGTCGATGCCGTGAGCGCTCTTGAACTGCTGTGTCAACCAATCAATGATGCGTTGGTCCCAGTCGTCACCGCCGAGGACTTTGTCACCATCGGTGCTGCGTACTTCAAACACACCGTCACCAATTTCAAGAACTGAAACGTCGAATGTTCCGCCACCAAGGTCGAATACCAAAATGATTTCGTCTTGTGAAGACTTTTCCAAGCCGTATGCAAGTGCTGCAGCGGTTGGCTCGTTAATGATGCGCAACACATTGAGACCAGCAATAGCGCCAGCTTCTTTTGTGGCGGTACGTTCTGCGTCGCCCCAATAAGCAGGAACAGTAATAACTGCATCGGTAACGGTGTCGCCAAGGTATGCCTCTGCGTCACGCTTCAACTTCATTAGTGTGCGCGCACTGATTTCTTGTGCGGTGTACTTCTTGCCGTCGATGTCAGGCGATGTCCATGACTTACCCATCTCGCGCTTCACGCTGCGAAATGTGCGATCTGGGTTGGTGATGGCTTGACGCTTTGCGACTTCGCCAACGAGAACTTCGCCGGACTTTGAGAAGGCCACGATGGATGGTGTGGTGCGTGCGCCTTCTGCGTTCGGAATAACAACTGGTTCGCCTGCTTCAAGAACTGACACAACTGAGTTGGTGGTTCCAAGGTCGATGCCGACTGCTTTTGCCATGGTGATGACTCCTCTTGTATGTGCTGTGGTGGGGGGCACCAGAGCGGGGGTACTGTCAGAATAAGGGGGCTCAGCCTAGATAACAACTTCCGTAGCAGAAAAGTTGATACAACTACACTCAAGTTCTGATATGAGCCTTGTTTCGCCGTACCAATGGGTTCGGCATACGATGAGAACGTGCTCGGAAAACTTGTCCTCCTACGCCACGGCCAAAGCACGTGGAACGAACTGAACCTCTTTACTGGCTGGCACGATGTGCCCCTCTCCGCCCAGGGCCTAGAAGAGGCTGCTGCAGCCGGAACCGTTATGGCCGAGGCGGGCCTGAGTTTCGATGTGGCCCATACCTCCTTATTGACCCGAGCTGTCATGACCTGCCACCTTGCCCTGAATGGCATGGGCCAGGTGTGGCTCCCCGTGCAACGGCACTGGAAATGGAACGAGCGCCATTACGGGGCTTTGCAGGGTCTGGACAAGAAGGCCACCACAGAACAGCACGGCGAAGCACAAACCAAGGTGTGGCGTCGCAGTTTCGATGTGCCACCACCACCCGTTGATAGCAGTAGCCCCGAACACCCCGCCACAGATTCTCGATACCGCTTTATTGATCCGGCGTTATTGCCCGCCACTGAATGCCTCAAAGATGTGGTGGAGCGCGTGGTCCCCCATTTCCACAAGACCGTGGTCCCCCAACTTCGGGCTGGAATGAATGTCCTGATTGCAGCACACGGCAACTCACTCCGGGCACTAGTGATGGCGCTTGAAGGAATCTCGGAAGCAGATATTGCAGAGCTCAATATCCCAACAGGAGTGCCACGTTTGTATGCGCTGTCTGACTCACTGCAGATTGAAAATGTCTCGTATCTCGGTGACCAGGAAAAGATTCGTGCTGCTATTGAAGGTGTTGCGAACCAAGCAAAGTCGCATTAGTCACAGTGATAAATGTGCCCTCCAAATAGGCGTACACTTATGCACATGGCAAGCACAAAAACCTCAGTCGATCACCTTCGCAACATTGCATTGTTCTCAGAATGCTCTCCAAAAGAACTCGGTCTCGTAGTGAAAAGTTCCTCCGAGAGAGTTCTCAAAGCCGGCACCATCATCATGGACCAAGGACAAACTGGTCGCGAGGCCTACGTCATCTTGGAAGGTTCCGCAACTGTAAAGCGCAACGGCAAAAAGATTGGTACAGCCAAAGCCGGTTCCGTTGTAGGTGAGTTGTCGTTACTCGACCACGGTCCACGTACTGCCGCAGTTATTGCCGACACTGACGTTCGTCTTCTCGTTGTTTCCGAACGTGCCCTCAAGGGTGCCATTGAAAACATCCCAGCGATCTCTCGCAAGTTGCTCAAGGCTTTGGCCACCCGAGTACGCGAACTTGACCGCGCCCACTACGGCTGATTTCACATCTTTTAGGTCCATAACCCTTTGACGGGTCGGGTTCTTAGCCCCTGCGACCACTAGCGTTATAGACGCATGAGTAGCAACGCGTCTCCCACCACCGAGAAGGGCCCCAAGCGCCTTCGCCCATACCAACTATCGATAGCCATCGGCATCGGCATGGGTTCCTTCACTTTGTTGTCGGGCATCGTCCCGCAGTTCACAAAGTGGCACGCAACTTCTGAAGTCACACGTGAAGTGTTCGAAGGAATTCCTGGCCCATTGCAGGCCGCCTTCTACACAATCCTTCCCGCCATGTTGGTATGGGGTTCATTCCAGTTCGCCAATCGCATTCGCAACTGGGAACGCGGTGCACCGGATCGCCGTCGCACAACACCAAAGAACGCAAAGCGTCGTCTTGCTGATTACCGTGCCGGCGTCTACATGCGTACGTTGTTGCGCGACAGTGCAGCTGGTCTCATGCACTCCATGATGTATTTCGGTTTCCTTGTACTTCTCGGCGTAACCACCGTTCTTGAATTGGACCATCAATTACCAGAGTCACTGAAGTTCCTCCACGGTGGCGTGTACCAGGGCTACGTATTTGTTGGTGATTTCGCTGGACTCGTTTTCACCATTGGAGTCGTGTGGGCCATCATTCGTCGCTACGTGCAGCAGCCATATCGCATTCGCATTAAGACCAAGAAAGAACACGGCATCATCCTTGGTGTCATGTTGGCCATTGGCCTCACCGGCTTCGGTGCAGAAATGTTCCGCATCGCTGTATCTACCGTTGGCGGCAAAGACATGTCGTTTGAGAGCTGGTCCTTTATTGGTTACCCACTCTCACAGTTAGTCGACGGTTCTTCGCTGAACGCATTAGAGAATTGGCATCAAGCAATGTGGGTTGCCCACGTTGTGTCATTCATTGCCTTCTTGGCTTTGTTGCCAATCACCATGTTGCGCCACATCTTTACTTCGCCGCTGAACATGTACCTCAAAGACCGTGACCGTCCGAAAGGTGCAATGCGTGCAATGCCAAACCTCACCGAGACTTCTCTCGAGAGTTTTGGCGCTGCAGTGGTTGAAGATTTCACGTGGAAGCAATTGCTTGATACCGATGCCTGCACCATGTGTGGTCGCTGCACAAGTGTGTGCCCTGCGCATGCGACAGGTAAGCCACTTGACCCTCGCGAGATTGTTCTAAAGACCGGTGAAGTAATGGCCGCAACAGCTACTCACGCAGCTGGCGGAATGGTTTCTCCACCGCTCTCCGTTGATTCAGAAATCACCATTGGTGCGAACTCATTGTTTGAACGAATCACCGCAGAAGAAGTGTGGGCGTGCACTACGTGTAAAGCATGTGACGAGATTTGCCCCGTGCATATTGAAATTCTCGACAAGATCCTCGACATGCGTCGTTACTTGTCACTCATGGAAAGCAATTTCCCTGCGGAGCTTGGCAACGCATACCGCGCCATGGAAAACCAAGGAAACCCTTGGGGTATGAACCAGGATGATCGTGCCGATTGGGCCAAAGACTTGAACGTCGATGTTGTCGACCCAGGAGCTGCTTTCAATCACGAGTACTTGTACTGGGTGGGTTGTGCAGGTTCCTTCGATGACAAGAACAAGAAAGTCACGCAAGCAATGGCCAAGTTGCTCGAGCGCGCAGACATTGATGTTGCCATTCTGGGACCAAGCGAAATGTGTACAGGTGACTCGGCTCGTCGTTCTGGAAACGAATACCTCTTCCAGATGCTTGCGATTCCAAACATTGAAATGCTGAACGGCATGGGAGTGCGCAAGATTATTACGCAATGCCCACACTGCTTCAACACGTTGAAGAACGAGTACCCACAATTGGGTGGTAACTACGAAGTGGTTCACCACAGTGAATTCCTCGAACACCTCATTGATACGGGCAAGCTCGATATCCGCAATGCGTCACTCGAAGATCGCATCACGTATCACGACTCGTGCTACTTGGGTCGCCACAACGACGTGTACTCAGCACCTCGAAAGATTGTTGGTTCCATCAAGGGCGTACAAATTGTTGAGATGCCACGTAACGGAACAAAAGGCATGTGCTGCGGCGCCGGTGGTGCTCGCATGTGGATGGAAGAGTCGATTGGTACCAAAGTCAATGACGAACGTGCTCAAGAAGCAATCAGTACCGGCGCAAGTCGCGTCGCAACTGCATGCCCCTTCTGCTACATCATGCTTGACGATGGTGTGAAGGCCGCGGGTGCTGAAGAAGACACCGTGAAAGTTGCAGACATTGCAATTCACCTCATGGATGCATTGGAAAACGGTGAGCGCCGTTTAGCCGAACAAAATGCACCGTTAGCCGCTAGCCCCGGGGAATAAAAGACGTCGCTACTTCGGTGGCGTATACGTAGACAAGAAATTGCCAAGACGGCCAATTGCCTCTGTGAGGTCTTTGGCCCATGGCAGCGTCACAATGCGAACGTGATCAGTAGTTGGCCAGTTAAAGCCTGTGCCTTGAACGAGTAACACTTTCTCTGCACGTAAAAAGTCCAAAACAAAACGACGATCATCTGCAATCGGATACATCTGCGGGTCGAGTTTTGGAAACACATACAAAGCGCCTTTGGGTTCGACCACCGACACTCCGGGAATAGCACGCAGTGCGGTGACAGCAGCATCGCGTTGAGCAAGCAGTCGCCCACCAGGCAGGATGAGATCTTTAATGCTTTGGCGACCGCCGAGTGCAGTTTGAATGGCGTGCTGTGCAGGAACGTTTGAGCAAAGTCGCATATTCGTCAGCATGTTGATGCCCTCAATGTAACTTTCTGCATGCTTACGCGGCCCCGTCACCATCATCCATCCGGAACGGAAACCGGCAAGGCGATACGCCTTTGATAATCCGTTGAAGGTAAAGACCAAACAATCTGGTGCAAGTGCAGCAAAAGTGTGGTGCACTGCATCGTCATACAAAATCTTGTCGTAAATTTCGTCTGCAAAAACTATGAGGTTGTGCTCAATGGCAAGGTCTGCAATTTCGCGCAGCACTTTCTTGCTATACACAGCACCCGTTGGGTTATTGGGGTTAATCACCACAATGGCACGGGTACGACTTGTAATTTTCGAGCGCATGTCATCCAGGTTCGGATTCCACTCATCGTCTTCATCACACAAGTAATGCACAGGGTTTCCGCCAGCAAGGCTGGTGCTTGCAGTCCACAACGGATAATCCGGAGCAGGAATAAGAACTTCATCACCTTCGTCGAGTAACGCGTTGAGTGACAGTTGAATCAACTCGCTGACACCATTGCCAAGCCAAATGTCATCGGGATTCGTAATGTCGATCCCGCGATCCTGATAATGCTGCACAACTGCCGTACGCGCAGAACGAATACCTTGGGAATCTGAATAACCCTGAGATTCTTGTAAGTGCCGCGTGACGTCCACCAAAATTTCTGGTGGCGTTTCAAAACCAAACGGGTATGGATTACCAATGTTCAGCTTCATGATGCGATGGCCTTGATCCTCAAGGCGTTTCGCTTCTTCTAGAACAGGCCCGCGAATGTCATAGAGAACATGCTCCAACTTGGCAGACTGTTTGATTTCTTTCGCCATGAGTTACTGAAAGTTCTCGAAGTAGCGCGACGGTGTTGGCCCGCGCTGTCCTTGATACTTGGAACCCTTTGCTCCTGAGCCATACGGCTTTTCTGCCGGCGATGTCATCTTGATGAAACTGATCTGGCCAATCTTCATGCCGGGATACAAAGTGATGGGAAGGTTTGCCAGATTCGCTAACTCCAAAGTCACGTGGCCATCGAACCCTGCATCAATGAAACCGGCAGTTGAGTGAATCACAAGGCCAAGACGACCGAGTGAACTCTTACCTTCTACGCGAGCGACTAAATCTGTAGGTACTGCGACGCGCTCAAGTGTGGAACCCAACACAAATTCACCTGGGTGCAACATGAATGAATCGCCATCGGCAACCTCTACCAATTCAGTGAGATCAGTGAGATCTTTCTTCACATCAAGAACGGCCGCAGTGTGGTTACGAAATACACGAAAGAGATTCGAGACTTTCACGTCGATGCTGCTGGGTTGCACGCAGGTTTCATCGAATGGCTCAATAATGATGCGGCCATTGTTGATCTCGGCACGAAGGTCTCTGTCTGAAAGAATCACAGGTCAAACCCTAGCCAAATAGGCCACTTTGACCGCGATGAATTCACCGCAATGCCCCTATTTGGGGGCTTTGTATCGATAAACGGCCAAAACGGCTTCGACGGACACCTTGTCCCACTCGGCCAGATTGACGAGACCCGAGTTCATCTCGGCCATCACTCGACCATTTAGTTGACCAATGCCCCAATAGGCCAGTGCCATCGGGTCTAAATCCTTGGTGACCCATCCTCGTTCTTGGCCAAAGACCATGACGCGAGCAAGCGTGCTCGCTGTTTCATGGTTGATTTCACCAATGGCTTTGGAAATAACGTCACTGGACTGTGCTGCCCCCATGACGTTCATCCGAACGGAACGAATTTCGACTCTCTCTGGGGCATACACCAACGAAAAGATTTTTCGAACTGCTTTTTCGAACTCTTCCGCGGTTTCCGACATCTCTGCTGCCATCTCGAATGGCACAATCATCTCTGAATAGCTCCGGCGGTAGCGCTCAATCTGTGCAGCCTCGACAAGGGCATCACGATTTTTGAAGAAGTGGTACACCGATGGTTCTTTCACGCCCACTGCAGTGGCAATTGCGCTGACGCGCACAGAACTTTCGCCTCCATACGCGATTGCGGCCATAGTGGCTTCAACCAGTTGTTGCCGCGTTCCTGGCTTTTCACTCATATATATATTGTACAACTACTTAGAAAATATTTTTACGGTCTGTTTGCGATGCCTAAGTCGTGTGCGCCAAGCCTGGTTTACGACGACCCACCATGCCAAAGTCCAATGAATTGTCACTTTGGCCAAGTACTAACTCACGCGACAATGCACTCCGAGTTGACGAGTTTTTCTCTCTTCCTTTGCGATTAGCAATTGTCGGTTCGAGGCCATTCGGATACTCAACTATTACCTTGTATCGACCGGCAGGAAGATCCGTGAATTTGTATTTACCTTTTTTGTCGGTGAATTGAGGTCCGACTTCACTGCCGTTTATGTCGACCACAACTTCACCCGATGCAGTACGAAGCGTCACCTTTACTCCTGCAATCCCACGGTCTGCCTTATTTTGATATCCGTCCCCGTTGACATCGCGCCATACTTTGTCACCAATCGTCACCATCGGCGTGCGCAGAGGCATGATGGTTGGAATGAGCATGCTCCGAGCAGTGAGAATGCCAGATGGAATTTTCCAGTCGGTTGCAATTTGATATGGAACTGGCTGGGTTACTTCACCGATGAAACCTTTACGGTGAACAAAGGTGACTTTTCCGGTTTTCGGGTCAACCGTATACGTGCCATCTGCAGTTGTGAGTTTCATCAAGGTACACTCTGGATCTGGTTGACCAGATGCAAGAACATCTTTCGTAGCCACCGTGTTTAGCGGGCATAGACGAACCGTTGTCGGTACAAGCGATGCTTTCCCTGTTTGACCAGCGACAACAACTCCTGCTGAGTCATTCAGCCAGGGAGTTAGCACAACAGTTTTTCCTTCTTTTGCCTTGCCAGTGTCAAGCGTGGCTGCAGGAATAGGTGGCGGAAGAATGGTTGGTGTGATAGTCGCATCAACTGTTCGGCCATAGATATCAGCTACTTGATACGAGATTGGTGTAGCCGTACCAATGAACGTTGGTAATGGGTCAAAGATGACTCGACCATCGGAGTAAGCGGTGTACGTTCCCTCATTAGCCACAACAATAGTTGTCTTGTCGCAAGTATTTGGTGTCTGACCAGCGCCACACAATCTGAGAGTAGAAGGAGATGCAGGGGCGAGAGAATTGAATGAATCATTGTTCAATGGTCTGTACGTCTGATTTATGTCTAGTGGCCCAGTTTGTGCATCATTCGTTGCGGTTGGAGGCGGTGGAACAATTGGTGTCAAAGTACTTGAAGCTGTTTGACCAACTGCGTCAGTGACGCGATATGTCACCGGAGTCTTAGTACCAACAGTGATTTCTGGATCAGCAACAAATGTGGCAACTCCGGTTGTTTGGTCAATAGTCCATGTTCCTTCACCATCGATCACCACTGTTGTTCCGCACAGAGATGTGGCGGGATCAACTAGACACGGACCATTGGTTGCACCAGATTGCAATTGTGCACCACTCGCTAAGGCAGATGCACCAATGACATTGGTGAATGTGATGGTGCCTCCCGGCAATACAACTTTGGTTTCTGGTAGAGCCACTGGGGCATTTGGTCGTGACACAGAAGGGTTGAGGGTGGCATCCACAAAGCGGCCATAAATATCTTCAGCTTGATATGGCAAGGGTGCTGCAGGCCCAAAGAAGGTAGGCAACGGATCGAACGTGACCGTGCCATCGGAATTGATTGTGTATGTGCCCTCATTCGGTACAACAACGCTGGTCTGAGAGCAACTATTCGGAGTTTCTGTGTCACCACACAATCTCAAGCTTGTTGCACGGACTGGGGCCAACGAATCAAAAGAGTCATTACTAAATGGTGTCAACGTTTGATTTGTATCAAATGGTCCAGAAGAGAAATCGTCTGTTGCAGACGGCGGTGGTGGAACAATCGGCGTCAAAGTACTTGTCGCAGTTTGACCAGCAAAGTCAGTAACCCGATATGTGACCGGAGTTTTGTTTCCAGGAGTAATTCCCGCTTCAGCAACAAACGTTGCTACTCCGGTTGTTTGATCAATGGTCCAAGTTCCCTGACCAGCAATCACCACGGTGGTTCCACATAATGATGTAGCAGGGTCAACCAAACATGGCCCATTGGTAGTTCCGGTTTGTAACTGCACACCACTAGCTAGAGCAGATGTGCCAATCACATTGGTAAATGTTGCAGTTCCACTTGGAACGACAACACGTGTCTCTGGAGTGGCAATTGGTGGTGGAGGTGGCAAAACAGTAGGTCTGATATCAGCATCTGCAGTGCGCCCTAGTACATCTGTTACTTGGTATGTAACTGGCGTTGCAACAGGCCCAACAAATGTTGGTAATGGATTAAATGTGACAGTGCCATCAGGGTTCACTGTGTCCGTGCCTTCACCAGGAACCGTCACCGAAGACTTCGTGCAGTTATTTGGGGTTTCCGCCGTCACAGGTGGAGATGCAGCAGCATCAGCAAGTCCACACAACTTCACCGACGTCGCGTCCCATTGCGCAGACGGGATGTCATTGGTTAAAACAGCGATGGTTTGATTTGTGTCATACGGTCCTGTCTTGGTGTCATCAACAACAGTGATGGCGGGCGCAGTAATGGTCGGCGTAATGGTCGTATTCACATAACGATTCAACGAATCTTTCGCCTGATATGTAATTGGCGTGTCAACAGTGCCTGTGAAAGTGGGCAAAGGGTCAAACGTGACAGTGCCATTTGCATTCACTGTGTATGTACCTTCACCGGGAACTGTGAGAGAAGTCTTGTCGCAGCCGTTAGGTGTTTGCGCAGGGTCAATTCCACACAACTTCACCGATGCTGCCAATAATGGGAAATCGGGGGCGCCGGCTGTGTCGTTACCAAGAGGCGTGTACGTCTGGTTCGTGTCATAGTCAGTGGTGATCGCATCTGGTCGTGCAGTCGGTATTGGTGGCGGAAGAATGGTTGGAGTGATCGTGGTGTTCACAAAACGATCCAACGAATCCTTCGCCTGATACTTCACCGGGGTCGCAACCTGGCCTACAAACGTTGGCAACGGATTAAATGTGACGGTGCCATCAGGATTCACTGTGTACGTGCCTTCACCAGCGACCGTCAGAGAAGTCTGCGTGCAGTTGTTTGGAAGTTGTAGCGGGCTGATGCCACACAACTTCACCGACGATGCCAACAATGGGAAATCGGGGGCGCCGGCTGTGTCATTACCAAGTGGCGTGTACGTCTGGTTCGTGTCGTAATCAGTGGTAATCGCATCAGGTAGTGCAGTTGGTAATGGCGGCGGAAGAATCGTTGGAGTGATTGTTGTATTCACAAAACGATCCAACGAATCTTTCGCCTGATACTTCACCGGGGTCGCAACTTGGCCAACAAATGTTGGCAGCGGATCGAATGTGACAGTGCCGTCTCCATTGACTGTGTATGTACCTTCACCAGGAACCGTGAGAGAAGTCTTGTCGCAACTATTAGGTGTTTGTACAGGATCAATGCCGCACAACTTGAGGCTTGACGCGACGAATGGGAAATCTGCTGCCCCCGGCGTGTCGTTACCAAGCGGTGTGTAGGTCTGATTCGTGTCGTAATCAGTGGTAATCGCATCTGGTTGTGCAGTCGGCAACGGTGGCGGAAGGATCGTTGGCGTAATGGTCTCATCCACAAAACGATCCAACGCGTCCTTTGCCTGATAGGTAACGGGCGTTGCGACCTGGCCTACAAACGTTGGCAAAGGATTAAATGTGACAGTGCCATCAGGATTCACTGTGTACGTACCTTCACCAGGAACCGAGACAGAAGTCTTGTCGCAACTATTAGGTGTTTGTACAGGATCAATGCCACACAACTTCACTGACGATGCCAACAATGGGAATGATGGGGCACCTGCAGGATCATTCGCGAGCGGCGTGTAGGTCTGGTTCGTGTCATAGTCAGTCGTCGTCGCATCTGGTTGTGCAGTCGGCAACGGTGGCGGAAGGATCGTTGGCGTAATGGTCTCATCCACAAAACGATTCAAAGAATCCTTGGCCTGATAGGTAACGGGCGTTGCGACCTGGCCAACAAACGTTGGCAACGGATTAAATGTGACGGTGCCATCAGGGTTCACTGTGTAGGTGCCTTCACCAGGAACCGTCACCGAAGTCTGAGTGCAACTATTAGGTGTTTGTACAGGGTCAATTCCACACAACTTCACCGATGACGCCAACAATGGGAAATCTGTCGCTCCCCGTGGGTCGTTCGCGAGTGGCGTGTAGGTCTGATTCTTGTCGTATGTGTCAGTGATTGCATCAGGTTCTGCAGTTGGTGCCGGTGGCGGAAGAACGGTGGGAGTGATTGTTGTATTCACAAAACGATCAAGAGAGTCTTTCGCCTGATACTTCACCGGGGTCGCAACCTGGCCTACAAACGTTGGCAACGGATTAAATGTGACGGTGCCATCAGGATTCACTGTGTAGGTGCCTTCACCAGGAACCGTAAGAGAAGTCTTGTCGCAATTGTTAGGTGTTTGCGCAGGGTCAATTCCACACAACTTCACCGACGACGCCAACAATGGGAAATCTGCTGCCCCCGGTGTGTCGTTACCAAGCGGTGTGTAGGTCTGGTTCGTGTCGTAGTCAGTCGTAATCGCATCAGGGCTTGCAGTTGGTATCGGTGGCGGAAGAACGGTGGGAGTGATGGTGGTGTTCACAAAACGATCAAGAGAGTCTTTGGCCTGATACTTCACCGGCGTAGCAACCTGGCCAACAAACGTAGGCAACGGATCGAATGTGACAGTGCCATCACCGTTCACCGTGTACGTACCCTCGCCAGGGACAGTAAGCGAAGTTTGCGTGCAGTTATTTGGAGTTTCAGCAGGATCAATGCCACACAACTTCAGGCTTGAGGCAACAAATGGGAAATCAGTCGCTCCCCGTGTGTCGTTCCCAAGTGGCGTGTAGGTCTGATCCGTGTCGTAATTACGCGTCAAAGCATCAGGGGAAGCTGTTGGCAACGGCGGTGGACCAACAGTTGGTGTGATTGTTGCATCTTCAGTGCGACCCAAAATGTCAGTCACCTGATACGTCACAGGTGTTTGCGCTTGCCCAGTGAACGACGGCAGCGGATTAAACGTGACAGTTCCATCAGGGTTCACGGTGTATGTACCCTCGCCAGGAACCGTCACCGAAGTCTGCGTACAGTTGGGCGCAGTTTCAGCGGTCACCGTCGGTGTAGCAGTTGTGTCTGCCAGACGACACAACTTCACCGTCGATGGAACCCACTCTGCTCCAGGAGTGTCATTTGTTAACACAGGTATGACTTGATTGATGTCATATAAACCGGTGCTGGTGTCATTGACCACATTGATTGGTGGTGGAGTCACCGTGGGAGTAATGGTCTCGTCCACAAAACGATTCAACGAATCCTTGGCCTGATACGTAACCGGTGTGCGAACAGTGCCCGCGAAGGAATCCAACGGATTAAACGTGACAGTGCCATCAGGGTTCACTGTGTAGGTACCCTCACCAGGAACTGTGAGAGAAGTCTTGTCGCAACTATTTGGTGTTTGCACTGGATCAATGCCACACAACTTCACCGATGATGCCAATAGTGGGAAATCTGTCGCTCCTCGCGGATCGTTCGCTAATGGCGTGTAAGTCTGGTTTTTGTCATAGTCGTCGGTGATTGCGTCAGGTTGTGCAGTTGGTGCCGGCGGCGGAAGGATTGTTGGTGTAATGGTGGCGTTTACAAAACGGTCAAGAGAGTCTTTGGCCTGATATTTCACCGGCGCAGCAACCTGGCCAACAAACGTTGGCAACGGATTAAACGAGACGGTGCCATCAGAGTTCACCGTGTACGTACCTTCACCAGGAACTGTCAGTGAAGTCTGCGTGCAATTGTTAGGTGTTTGCACAGGGTCAATTCCACACAACTTCAGGCTCGAGGCGACGAATGGGAAATCTGCAGCGCCCCGTGTGTCATTACCAAGTGGCGTGTACGTCTGGTTCGTGTCGTAGTCAGTCGTAATCGCATCAGGGCTTGCAGTTGGTATCGGTGGTGGAAGCACAGTTGGTGTAATTGTGGTGTTCACAGAACGATCCAACGAATCTTTTGCCTGATACTTCACCGGCGTAGCAACTTGGCCAACAAATGTTGGCAACGGATCGAATGCGACAGTGCCGTCAGGAATCACTGTGTATGTACCTTCACCAGGAACCGTAAGCGAAGTCTGACTGCAATTGTTAGGAGTTTCAGCAGGATCAATGCCACACAACTTCAGGCTTGACGCAACAAATGGAAAATCAGGCGCTCCCCTTGTGTCGTTACCAAGTGGCGTGTAGGTCTGATCCGTGTCGTACGCCCGCGTTAAAGCATCAGGGCTTGCAGTTGGCAACGGTGGTGGCCCCACTGTTGGTGTGATTGTTGCATCTTCAGTGCGACCCAAAATGTCAGTCACCTGATACGTCACTGGCGTTTGTACTTGCCCAGTAAACGACGGCAGCGGATTGAACGTGACAGTTCCATCAGGGTTCACTGTGTATGTACCCTCACCAGGAACAGTCACAGAGGTTTTGTCACAACCGTTAGGTGTTTGCAATGGATCAAGGCCGCACAACTTCACCGACGAAAGCACCCACTCTGCTCCAGGAGTGTCATTCGTCAAGACAGGTATGACTTGATTGATGTCGTACAAGCCAGAGCTTGTGTCGTTGACGACGTTGAGTGCTGGTGGAGTCACCGTAGGAGTAATGGTTGCACTATCAATTTGACCCAATGTGTCGGCGACTTGATATGTCACAGGCCTGGTAACAGTGCCCGCAAAAGTATCTAACGGATTAAATGTGACAGTTCCATCAGGGTTCACTGTGTACGTACCCTCGCCAGGAACAGTCACAGAGGTTTTGTCACAACTATTAGGTGTTTGCAATGGATCAAGTCCACACAACTTCACTGAGGATGCAACAAGTGGCGCACTTGAATGGCCAGGATCATCATTGTCAAGAATGTCAATCACTTGGTTTGTGTCATACAGACCAGTTGAAGCGTCGTTCTTTACATCTGGTGCTGGAGGAACTACCGGGGTAAGAGTGCTCGTTGCCGTTTGGCCAGCAATGTCTGTAATGCGATATGTCACTGAGGTTCTGGTCCCAGGCGCAATCGAAGATGACGCCGCAAAAGTAGCTACGCCCGTTGTCTGGTTTATGGTCCAGGTTCCTTCTCCAGGAATATTGACCGACGTGCCACACAAAGTTGTGACGGGGTCTACAAGACATGGACCGTTAGTAGAACCCGACTGCAGACCTGTGCCTGTTCCAAGCCCACTTGGACCAATCACCGTTGTATAAGTTGCCGTGGCTCCTGGCAAAACCGACTGTGTTTCCGGCGATGCAATTGGAGCAGTTGGTGGGTCAACTCTCGGAGTAATGGTGTCGTCTACATAACGATCCAATGAATCTTTCGCCTGATAAGTAACAGGTGTAGCAACAGTGCCCGTAAACGTTGGCAACGGATTAAACGTAACCGTGCCATCAGGATTCACCGTGTACGTACCTTCGCCAGGAACCGTTACTGAGGACTTCGTACAGTTATTCGGTGTTTCTGCTGCAACTGGCGGCGTAGCCGACGCATCAGCAATACCGCACAATTTCACCGACGATGCCAATAATGGGAACTCAGTTACACCTGGCGTGTCATTACCAAGTGGTGAATATGTCTGGTTCTTGTCATAGGAATCGCGTATCGCATCGGGGGAAGCTGTCGGTGCTGGGGGCAGACCAATTGTTGGCGTAATGGTCTCGTCCACAAAGCGATCCAACGAATCTTTAGCCTGATATGTAACAGGAGTAGTAACAGTGCCGGTGAACGTTGGCAACGGATTAAACGTAACCGTGCCATCAGAGTTCACCGTGTATGTTCCTTCGCCAGGAACCGTCACCGAAGACTTCGAGCAAACATTCGGAATCTCGGTCTCATCCGTGTTCAACGTTGTCGGATCATCAAGACCACACAACTTCACAGATGTTGCCAACAGTGGGAAATCAGCCGCTCCTCGCGTGTCGTTGCCAAGTGGTGTGTATGTCTGGTTCGTGTCGTAGTCGGTCGTAATTGCATCAGCCGTGGCTTGTGGTGTTGGTGGTGGACCAACAGTTGGCGTGATGGTTGAATTCACAAAACGATTTAACGAATCATTTGCTTGATATCGCACAGCGGTTTGCACCTGACCTGTGAATGTTGGCAACGGATCAAACGTGACAGTGCCATCAGAGTTGACCGTGTAAGTACCTTCACCAGGAACCGTTATCGAAGTCTTCGTACAGTTGTTTGGAGTCTCTGCAGTCACTGGTGGCGTGGCTGTTGTATCAGCAAGGCCGCACAATTTCACCGACGATGCCAACAATGGGAAATCGTTCGCTCCCCGAGTGTCGTTTCCAAGTGGTGTGTATGTGTGGTTCGTGTCGTAATCACGCGTTAACGCATCGGCCGTGGCTTGTGGTGTTGGTGGTGGACCAACAGTTGGCGTGATGGTTGAATTCACAAAACGATTTAACGAATCGTTTGCTTGATATCGCACAGCGGTTTGCACCTGACCTGTGAATGT
>JAPKZX010000059.1 GCA_026393575.1 Actinomycetota bacterium | reverse complement strand
CGCATTGTTGTGTGCTCCGTACTTCTCAAGCGTTGTGCTTGCAGCAAACGCATTGCTGCAGTCCGGTGACGAAGCTGCAAAGAAGGCATACCTTCCTGGCATCGCAAGCGGAGAGACACTCGCAACACTCGCAACAACAGAGCCATCAGGCCGTTGGGACGAAGCAGGAATCACAATCGAAGCCAAGGGCTCTGGTTCAGATTTCACCATCACCGGAACAAAGAGTTTTGTTCTTGATGGACACACTGCAAGTTTGATCATCGTTGCTGCTCGCACAGCAAAGGGCGTCAGTCTCTTTGCAGTTGAAGGCAATGCAAAGGGTCTCACACGTACAGCTCTTTCCACCATGGACCAGACACGCAAGCAAGCAAAGCTTGAGTTCAACGGAACTCCTGCAAAGCTCATCGGTGCCGAAGGCGCTGGCGGTGCAATCTTGTCGAAGGTAAACGATCTTGCAGTTGTTGCACTTGCAGCAGAGCAAGTCGGCGGAGCACAGAAAGTGCTTGAAATGGCAGTGCAGTACGCAAAGGACCGCATTCAGTTCGGACGCCCAATTGGTTCGTTCCAGGCAATCAAGCACAAGTGTGCAGACATGTTGCTTGAAGTTGAATCAGCAAAGTCCGCTGCTTACTACGGCATGTGGTGTGCAGCAGAAATGAACGAAGAGCTTCCATCAGTTGCATCACTTGCAAAGGCATATTGCTCAGAGGCTTACTTCCACGCAGCAGCCGAGAACATTCAGATTCACGGCGGCATTGGTTTCACATGGGAACACCCAGCACACCTCTACTTCAAGCGTGCAAAGTCAAGCGAACTCATCTTCGGTGACCCCACCTACCACCGCGAGCTTCTTGCTCAGCGCATCGGTATCTGATCACCGTCTGATACAGACTTCAAGAAAGACCCGGGCCATTGGCTCGGGTCTTTTTGTACCTGGGGTACTGTGTATTTATGGCGCCCATCACAATTGTTTTTGCAGTTATCGCTGCTGTTTTGGTTTTTGCGATTGCGGCAGGTGTTGTTGGTCGCGAAGCACATCGACTCGACGCTGTTGCGCCACGAGTTGTGTACGAAATTGATAACGCAGTGCAGTTCGTCGCGGATAACTTGCCCGCCGGCACTCAAGCGCGTTTGACCATCGACGAAGTGCGCGCCTTGTTGCTCGGCCATCTGAACTGGATGTCTGAGAAAGACCTCATGCCGATAGACGTTGTTGACAAAGTGCAAAACATCAGCACGCCAGTAGTGGCAGATGACGTAACGCTTGCGGCCTTTCTTCTGCGAGAAGCATCAACGCGAGGTGTCAACGTATTAGACGACGTAGACATTGTGTACGTGGTGGAAACTCACAACAAGTACTTGGCTGCTATCGGTGCTGTTGGCCCAGAGGCAGACGCCATTTAGATCATCATGTTGAATTGCGACACGATTTTGTGTCCCAATTCCGTGTCACCTGCAATGGCAACTTGGCTAGAGAGTTCTTCAAATGTGGCGCGTCCGGTGGCTAACTGAAGAAATACATCAGAGTCCATAGAGATGGTGACGAGTGCGCTCGATGGAATATCTGGCACCACGGCCGCTCTTTTCTCTTGCATGGCTATAGCGATGGTTCGAGTTACATGGTTAGTGATGTGAAACACAACTGTCTCTCCAGATGGCGTGCCTGCTCGCTTACCAACGACTATCGGAAGTGTGCGGATGAGTCGATCAATAGTGTGTTCGGCAACAGGTCCGCTTTGGTGTCCGTACTTTTCTAAGACACGTCGCATGTCTTGTTCGTGTACCCAACTGTCGAGAATTCGTATTTGCAGAAACTCGAACATCGAACTTGGGCCAGCAGGAGTTTCGCTTTGCTCATCGAAATATTCGAGTGGCGCCGAACGAAGGGTGTTGAGGCGATCAGCGGTAATCGAGTTCCACTCTTTCAGCACTTGCGCACCGGTGTAGGAACGACGCAGGTCTACATCGTCTTCATTTGAGTCGCCCACCGCATTCTTTACATGTGATTTATCGGCAGCGGTGTGGTCGGGGCGGGGAAGGCCTTGCATGTCAGATTCAAAACCGACAAGGTGCGACAGATTGTCTTGCACGTTCCACGCTGGTAATTGAGATGGGGTTTTCCACTCGTTTTCTGTGAGATCAGAGCCCAGTCGGCTTAGTGAGGCCCACGCAGCAGCCAGTTTGTCCACTGTTTGTTCGATGTCGCGCTGAGAAGCCATGGACGAAAGTTAGTGCGTTGTTCGTTCTAGAGGGCAAGTGGGGACTACCGTTGTGGTCATGGAGAGACCAGTCAAGTTTGAACACACTCGTTTTCTTGGAGACAAGCGCACACAATTGGTGTACGACCTCGACACGTGGACTGAGTCTGGCATCATCGACGAAATAGTTGCTGAAGGCGTAGGGCTGTGCTTTGGGCCAGACACATTGGCTGAAGCACGCAACCGTGGGTACAGCCTTGCTGCAGTGGGCGACAAGCGTCGTCTGCGCAAGCCGCGAGCGTAGGAAACCGCGATGACCGGAATAATGAACGGCACGTTCCGTTCCGGTGGACTTTTGTTGCAACGCTATTTGGCAGTGCCAAGTGGTCACACACCATCTTTACCAGGTGTCATTTTGTGTCACGGATTCCCCATTGGTCCGCTTGATGCGCGACAGGCTGGGGTTACGTTTCCACAATTGATGGATCGCTTTGCCAACGACCTTGGATGGGCTGCTCTCACATTTACATTTCGTGGTTGCGGAACCAGTGAAGGTGATTTTTCGATGCAAGGGTGGGTCGATGATCTACGTGCGGCGATTAATCATTTAGAAGAAGAAGTGTCGCCAAACGGAATTTGGCTAGTGGGTACCAACACAGGTGGAGCACTCGCTTTATGTGTAGCTGCCGATGATCCGCGAGTGCGTGGATGTGCACTGCTTGGTGCCCGTGCAGACTTTGACGACTGGGCAGGTCAGCCACGACGGTTCTTGGAACATGCTCGTGAGATTGGCGCCATTCGTACTCCAAACTTCCCGACTTCCTTTGATGAGTGGAGTCGTGAGTTACGCCGTTTCCGTCCAGTTGATGCAGCAAAACGTTTTGCGCCTCGACCTCTACTGGTGATGCATGGAGAAGATGACGAGAGTGTTCCTGTTGCAGACTCGCGTGTGTTGGCAGAATCTCACTCCAGTGCAGAGTTGCGTGTTATCGCAGGTGCGGGCCACCGTTTACGACACGATCCTCGCGCCGTAGCTGTCTTGTTTGGTTGGCTCGACCGCCAACGCGCACTCTCTGCTTAAGAGTCGTGGCCCTGTGGGTGGCTTGAGTGCCACGCATATGCTGAAGAAATAATGTCATCGAGATTTCGCTGAGGTGACCAGTCGAATTTTTCGGTGATGAGACCTGCATCGGCATAACACTGTGACGGGTCACCCGGACGTCGTGCAACAATTTCGTGCGGCACTTTCTTCCCTGAGATGCGTTCGGTTGCAGCAATGATCTCTAACACACTGGTGCCGTGACCCGTTCCTACGTTGCATGTGATGCTCTCGTTACCTGCTGACAAATAGTCGAGAGCAGCAACGTGCGCACGTGCAAGGTCTTCCACATGGATGTAGTCGCGTACGCCAGTGCCGTCTGGGGTGGGGAAGTCATTGCCGAATACTTGAAGTACTGGGGAATGACCGAGAACTGCTTTCATCACATGAGGGATGAGGTTCTGAGAGAAGCGCCAATCTTCACCCAATGTTGCGTCGTCGCTTGCACCAGCCGCATTGAAATATCGAAGACATGCATGGCGCATTGGTGTGGTTTGTGCATACCAGCGAAGAGTGTTTTCAATCATCAATTTTGTTTCGGCGTACACGCTTTCACAATGCAATGGGTCTGTTTCTCGAACAGGCACAGTAGATGGAGTGCCGTACACCGCAGCAGTGGAAGAAAAGACAACTCGTTCAACACCGGCATTGTTTAGTGCACCAAACAGTTTCTGCGAACCAATGACGTTGTTGTTGAAGTACTTCTCAGGATTCGACATTGATTCACCCACAGCTTTGTAGGCAGCAAAGTGAACTACTTCATCGACTCCATGTTCAGAGCAGATGCGTTCGACTAGAGATGAGTCAGCGACGTCACCTTGCACGAATGGTGCGTCACCAACTGCTTTGCGGTGGCCATTTTCCAAAGTGTCAAGAATGACAGTGGCGCGACCCGACGCCCGAATAAGACGGGCAGTAAGAGAACCGATGTAGCCGGCTCCACCAGTGATGAGAACAGTCATTTAGTTTTCTTTGAAGGTGCGGGCTTCGCAGACTTCTTTGCTGGCATTGGGCGAGATTGTTTATCGCGGTCGGCTGCCTTTTCTGCTTTCTTCCATGCACGCACAGTGAGAAGAGTTTCAGGTGAAGTGATGTCTGCAACGGTTCGTGGGTTGGAGTCGCTGAATACGCCGGCTGCTTTTTTCCAGCCCTGTGGCGTGATGGAAAATCGTTTGCCTAGTAGCGCGATAAAGATTTGAGCTTTCTCTTCTCCGAAGCCAGGCAGTTCTCGTAGGCGTTCGAACAAAACTGTGGCATCGTCCGTATCGGCCCACATGTTTTCGCCTTTGCCTTTGTACTTTGTTGCGAGCACTGCACAGAGACCGTGGATGCGTTGTGCCATTGCTTTTGGAAAACGATGGATCGCTGGCTTCACAAGACAAACAGCAAGAAACTCTTCTGGATCCATTGCTGCAATCTTTTTTGCATCAAGATGCCCAAGACGTTGCTTCAGTGTCCATGGGCCGTTGAATGCCCATTCCATCGGAACCTGCTGATCGAGCAACATGCCAATGAGAAGGGCAGTGCCGTTGCTATTCAGAAAGGCATCTGATTTTGGATTTCCTGTGATGTACAAGGTGCCCAAGGCTGAGTCCTCTTCGTTAGTCGCGACTTAGTGAATGTAGTGCGTCAGGGTCAATATTGAAGTCTTTTATGGCTTGCTGAACGAGTTCTTGTGTCACTTGGTGTGTGCCAATGAGGCTGGTGAGCACGGCGACCACAACATGGCCAGCATCAGTCTCGAAGAAATGGCGCAGTGCTTCGCGGGTATCGCTACGTCCCATGCCATCTGTTCCGAGAGCAGTAAATCGTCGTGGCGCGACGTAAGGCGCGATTTGTTCCGAAACGATGCGCATGAAATCTGTGACCGCAACAAGTGGCGTTGAAGCAGAACCAAGGATTGACTGAACAAGAGATTCACGAGGTGCCTCAGTGGGGTGCAAGCGATTCCAGCGCTCAACTTCCATGGCGTCATCGCGTAATGACTTGTACGACGTCGCGGACCAGAGATCGGTGTTGATGTTGTATTTGTCTCGAAGGATGGTGCTTGCTTCGGACGCCGCTTTGAATGCTGTACCCGAAAACAAGATGGATGCATGAACTTGTTCGGTCGGAGCGTCTGACCACCGGTACAAACCATTGACAATGTCTGCATCCGCAACATGTTTCGGTTGTGGTGGCATCAAGATGTTTTCGTTGTACAACGTGATGTAATAGAAAATGTCTGCGGGGTTGTCGCCGTACATGCGTGTGAGGCCATGGCGAATGAGTGCCGCAACTTCGTAAGCGAACGCAGGGTCGTATGCCTGGCATGCAGGAATAGTTGATGCAAGCAACAAGCTGTGGCCATCTTGATGCTGCAGACCTTCGCCCATGAGAGTGGTGCGCCCCGCGGTTGCGCCCATGAGGAACCCTCGTGCGCGCGCATCGGCTGCTTGCCAGATGAGGTCGCC
>JAPKZX010000093.1 GCA_026393575.1 Actinomycetota bacterium | reverse complement strand
CCTACAAGGGCAAGACCTTGTGGTGAACGAGCAGTTTGCCGACCAAGTCATCGTTCCCGGATTCATTGAGGCACATAGTCATATTCAAGGCGAAGGTGCACTTGCTCGGTATCCATGGGTGGGTGCTTACCCTCGCCGTGCGGTTGACGGTTCATTTCAACCCGGGTGCCCAACTATTGATGACGTGATTGCGCGATTACATAAAGCGCACGAAGAGTTGAAAGACCCCACTGAAACTTTGGTTGCAGTTGGCTTCGACAAATCCATGGTGGGCGATGCAACCATCACTCGTCACATGCTCGATGCGATTTCAGAGACTCGCCCCATTTGGGTGCAACAAAGCAACGGTCATGTTGGTCATGCCAACACTGCAATGCTCAACAAGGCAGGTGTCGACGATTCGAATACCGAAGAGGGTGTTCACCGTGATGAGACGGGTGACCTCACTGGTGAGATTCGTGAATTATCGCTTGCATTGTTTCTTGGCAAACATGTGAATCTGAACGATGGTGGCGAAGCGTCCATTTGGGATGGTGGTCACCTCTCACGACAAGCAGGTTGCACCATGGTGACAGAGCTTGCGTTTCGTCCGGCAAAGGGCGAGACAGAGGCATATGCCGCAGTCGTAAACAACCCACAGTTTCCTGTGCGTGTTCGCTTTGCTCCGCTTATCACTTTCATGTCAGTTCGTAAGTCACCCGAGAAAGTGTTTGCCGAAGTGCAAGAACTTGAGAAATTCTCCACCGACAAATTTGCGATGGGGCCTCTGAAGTTTATTTCTGATGGGTCAATTCAAGGTCGCACCGCACGAATGCGGTGGCCGGGTTATTGCTGTGGTTCACCCAATGGGCTGTGGCTTGGGGACCCTGAGAAGCTCTACCAACAAATGTTGCCGTTCCATAGAGCTGGGTACCAGATTGCGATGCATGCAAATGGTGACGAAGCAATTGAGGCTGGGGTAGGTGTCTTTCATCGCTTGTTAGAAACGCATCCACGTTTCGATCATCGTCATCGTCTTGAACATGTACAGATGGCGTCCGATGCAATGTTTCGCCGCATGAAGTCACTTGGTATTTGCGTGAACTTGTTTGCAAACCATGTGTATTTCTGGGGAGACACCCACCGACACGACACCATGGGCCCGGCAAAGGCTCGACATCTTGACGCCGTTGGAACAGTGGTGCGTATGGGTATTCCTCATTCCATCCATAGTGATGCACCCGTGACTCCACTTGCGCCACTTTTTACAATGTGGTGTGCAGTGAATCGCATCACTTCAAGTGGTCACGTTCTGGGTGAAGCAGAGCGAATTTCACCGATAGATGCTTTGCGTGCTGTGACTATTGGGTCTGCTTATTTGTTGAATTGCGATGAAGAGTATGGGTCAATAGAAGTAGGCAAATTTGCTGATTTCACAGTGTTATCTGCAGACCCATGTGATGTGGACCCCATGGAAATTAAAGACATTCAAGTGATTGCAACAGTGCTTGGTGGCACTGTGCAGATGAACTAGGACTACGCGACCTTCAACGTAAACGTGATGCCAACGAGCGTCATTGTCTCACCGTCGCGCGATGGATCAACACAATCAAGTGTCACTCCGGATAAGCCTTCTGGCCGTAACGGATCTTCATTGAATTCCACTGCACAGTTGATGCCCAATTCATTCCATTTACTTTCAGCGGCCTTGGCGTCGGGCACGGTGACTGTGAATGAACGTATAGAACTTGCTACCGATGATGTTCGGTGCGTTCTCCATGTTGGCCCACCCCATGCCCATTCACCAGAAACTGTTGGCTGATCAAGAGAGACCAAAGTTCCGCCAGTGTCGCGTGGGTGCAAGTGTCGACCTTGAATGTCGGGAGTGCCACCTTCCCAGACTCTGCGTACGCCTTTGTCTGTCATCAGGTTCATTCGCTCATCAAGGTCATCGACTTCGTACAGCGCCATGTATCCGCCATCATCACCGAGTTTTTCTAATAGACGACCTGCAGTGGTTCCTTCGCGCAAGGGTGAGACGATTTCTAGGAATTGATCTCCAATACAGAAGAGCACATTGTGTAGTCCGAAAAATTCCACACCAGGATCGCGATATACAACGTCCACGTCCAATGCCCGAGATATCTCTTCCGTTGCAGCGGAAAGATCCGCAGCGACTAGGGCAATTTGGCGAAGACGAATCATGATTTAGCTACGAGGCACTTTGCTCCACGAGATGTCTTTGTCAACACGTGGTTCGCCAGGTAGGCCGAGAACTTGTTCACCCAAGATGTTGCGCATAATTTCGCTGGTGCCACCTTCAATGGAGTTGGCTCGCACTCGCAAGAATGAATGACGAACACCACCGAATGAGCCATCTACAGAGAGGCTGTCTGGGCGACGGAATGTGAAGTCGTAATCGACCATTGCTTCAGCGCCCATGAGGTTCAATGTGAACTCAGTGACTTTCTTGTTGAACTCCGCGAGCATCAATTTTGCAATTGAGCCTTCAGGTCCGGGGTTGCCAGCTTTTGCTGCTTGTGCGCCACGCATGTTGGTGAGGCGCAACACTTCGCTCTTGCAGAACAACTGCATGAGTGTGTCTTTGTCTGCAGCGTTTCGTTGGTCGGCTGGCTTGTCATTCCATACTTTGATGGTGTCGTCGATTGGCCCACGGCGCTTGGAGTTGCCACCGCCACCGCCGCCAATTGCGGTGCGCTCGTTCATGAGTGTGGTGAGAGCTGCGCGCCAGCCTTCGCCTACGTCGCCAATGCGATGCGCATCTGGGACGCGCGCATCGGTCATGTACACCTCATTGAATTCTGCTTCACCAGTGATTTGACGAAGAGGACGAACTTCAACACCTGCTGAGCGCATGTCGAGTGCGAAGTACGTCATGCCCTTGTGCTTTGGTGCGTCTGGGTCTGTACGAGTTACCAGCATGCCCCAGTCGGCGAGGTGAGCAAGTGTGTTCCACACTTTTTGTCCGTTCACAATCCACTCATCACCATCGCGCACCGCTTTGGTGCCAAGACCTGCAAAGTCTGAACCTGCGCCTGGTTCTGAAAACAACTGACACCACACTTCTTCACCCGTAAACATGGGACGCAAGAATCGTTTTTTCACGTCTTCGCTGCCGTGAGTGACGATAGTTGGACCGGCAAGAGCGATGAAGAATGTTGCAGGGTCTTGCGCTGCGGCACCTGCAGCACGAAGGCGCTCTTCAACACGACGATTGAGGTCAGGACGCATGTTGAGACCGCCGTGGCCTACTGGAAAATGCACCCATGCAAGTCCACGATCGAATCGCGCTCCACGGAAAGTGGCATTGTCTACTTTTTTCGGATCACATTCTGAAAGGAGTGCGTCTAGTTCTGCGTCGATGCGGGCAAGGTCGGGGTCAACTGCTGTTGTGCTCATGGAAACAGTCTCGCCTGTGGAGACTGGAAAGCGCAAAGCGGAGGTTTAGTTGATGGCTGCGCCGAAAAGTGCGCCGACCCCAATGGTGATAGCCATAGCTGCAAGACCGCCCACAATGACGCGCACAGTTGGTTTCGTGGCAGAAGCTCCACCAAAACGTGCTCCGGCGAACCCAAGTCCGGCAAGTCCGATAGCAACGACGAGAATAGTTGCCATTATCCGAGTGGACTCAGTGGCCACGGCTGCTGTGATGAGAGGGATAGCTGCGCCAACGGTGAAGGCGCCTGCAGAACCAACCGCAGCTTGGATTGGATTAGCCAACGTGAGTTCAGTGATTCCCAGTTCTTCAGCGAGGTGGGTTGCAAGTGCGTCTTTCTTGGTGAGTTCTACTGCAACCTCGTGAGCAAGTGCCTGGGGGAGGCCTTTGTTGGCATAGATAGCAGTGAGTTCTTCGAGTTCATGTTCAGGCATGGTTTCAAGTTCCCACTTCTCCTTCGCAATGTCTGATTGCTCAGCATCACGTTGTGAGCTAACAGATACATATTCGCCAAGAGCCATAGAGACAGCGCCAGCTACCAGGCCTGCAATGCCAGCGGTGAGAATTGTGTTTCTGGTTGGGTCTGCTGCAGCAACACCAAGGATGAGGCAAGCCGTAGAGATAATGCCGTCATTGGCGCCCAGCACCATTGCCCGTAGAAGCCCAATGCGATGCGCCGAATGTCTTTCCGAATGAACCATGTGTCTATCTTGCCACTAATCCGCCCACAAATGGTTAAATGAATGGGTGCGTGACATACATCCTACGAAATCCCATCTCATCGCAACCACTGTGTCGCTCATTGATGAGTTTGGACCGCAAGGTTTCACTGTCGATCAATTACTAGACAATTCAAAAATTTCAAAAGGGTCCTTGTATCACCATTTTGAAGATTTTCATGACGTGATAATTGCAGCGCAAGTGGAGAGGTTTGCCCAGTACGTCGAAGAAGATATTGCTGGGGTTACTCAAGTATTGCTAGCGGCAACATCAAGGGAAGATCTGTTAAACAGGCTTGACACTGTTTCTCTTATCGCACATAGTGAAGAGCGGGCTAAACGACGCGGCGACCGCATGGAAATTCTCACTAGTGCTCGCCACTCAGAAAAAATGAAACTTGCACTAGGCCCAGTTCAAGCAAGACTCACTGCGTCATTTGCTGATTTGATTCGTGAAATGCAATCCAGACAGTGGGTTACAACAGAAATCTCTCCTGAAGCCGTCGCCGTTTTCATTCAGGCGTACAGCCTCGGGCTGGTTGTTAACGATGCTTCGTCAGATCGCATTGATATGGCCAAGTGGCATCAGTTGATTTCCCGCACGCTTCGCACGTTGATCTAAACCAATCGGTATAGGTCGTAATCCACGGTCCCTGCGCCTGGAGCGCCCACGGCGATTGCTTGAATGCCGTTCAGCCATGTGTAATTCTCGGCACCCGTCTCAAAGAGTGGTGCTGTGATGATCCGTGGATTTCCGTTTGCATCTGGCGACATAATTCCATTGTATGCAACATGAATTGCTGCACCGTCATCAGTATTGATCACGATTCGCACATCGAGTTGAGCCGTGCCATCTGCGCGCATAGTTAGCCAGTCGGCGCCCAAGTCTTCAACTGTGCCGTTGATGCGTGGCCCGGTCACTGTGCCGCCGGTAACGCGAACAATCACGCGAGTACCTTGCGGTCCACCTGGGACAACGATGGGTGGGTTCAATGTGGCATGAATATGACACAGGAATTCAACGGGCAGGGAAGTGATGTCGCTCATGGTGCGACTGTAGACGGTTTTTTACAGAGGTCTGTGATTGAGATGCGGAAGGACCAAGTGTGCAAAGCGTTCAGCCTCTTCCTTATGCGGATAGCCCGAGAAAATAAAGTCTTCGATTCCCATGGCCTCGTAGCGATGGATCTTGTCGATGACTTGTTGTGGGGTTCCCACAATGGCGGCACCGCAGCCGCTCCGTGCTTTTCCGATTCCGGTCCATAGGTGCGGCTCTACGAATCCATCGTTGCCGGCTGATTCGCGTAGTTCGGCCTGGCGGCGCACGCCAACACTTGTGCTGTCCAGTGAGCGCGAACGAATTGCATCACCCGTAGCGCCATCTACTGCAGAGATGAGGTGGGCTGCAGCGCTTCGAGCTTCGTCTTCTGTTTCACGAACTACTACGTGTACTCGATAACCGAACTTCAATGTTCTGCCATTTGTAGACGCTCGTTGTTGTAGATCTGCAATCGTTTCTGCAATGACGTCTTCGGTGTCGGGCCACATGAGGTACACATCGGCGCCTGCTGCCGCAACATCGCGCGCCTCGTCGCTTAGCCCACCAAAATAAAATTGGGGAGTGCTCGGTGAGTCTCTGCAGATTCGTGGTGCGTCAACATGGAGTTGTAGATGTTCACCGTCGATGTCGAGTCGTTTGCCGCTCAATAAAGTCCGCAGGGCTGTCATCGTCTCTAGTGTTCGTGCATAACGACTGGGGCCATCCAGGGTTTCTCCGGGCATTTCAGAAGAAATGATGTTGACAGAGAGTCGTCCATTGAGAATTTGATTGATTGTGGCTAATTGTCGCGCAAGCTGGGGCACCCACACTTCGCCACAACGAATCGCAGCGAGAAGTTTCATTGTTGTGATGCTGGGAGCAATCGCAGAGGCAAATGCCAAGGTGTCGATACCGAGGTCGTAGCCAGACGGCAACAGGACATTGTCGAATCCACCGTCTTGCACGGCGTGCACGATGTCTGAGCAATGTTCCCAACTGCTGCGCAGATCTAGTTGAGGAACGCCAAGTTGTTCGTAGTCGTCATCGCAGAGTGCGCTGAACCAACTGATTTCACTCATGGCAGAGGTTCGCCATCACTTGATTGAATAATGCCGTACACGTCAGTACGCGAAAGTTTCACTGCTAGTGCGGCCGAAATTTCCTGGATACGTGCTGGGTTTTGTGTCCCAATGATTGCAACAGGTTTTGAAGGATGTGCCAGAACAAAAGCAATTGCGATTGCTGATCTTGTGACATTTTCACGTTGAGCCAACTGGTCAAGAGTGGCGATGAGTTCGGGCCGCATGTTTGCACCTGTTGCAAGTGCACCGCCTGCGAGCGGGCTCCATGCAAGTGGCGTGATTGCTGCTTCCATGCAAAGGTCGAGAGTGCCGTCTCGCAATGGTGTTAAGTGTGCAGCAGAGAACTGCGGTTGTGTGGTGGCTATGCCGTTATGTACAAATGAGTTCAGTGCAAGTGTCTGGCTTGGCGTGTAATTAGAAACTCCGAATTCACGAACAAGTCCGCGCGCGTGCAATGAATGAAACGCCTCAGCAATTTCTTCTGGGTGGGTGAAGTGGTCTGGGCGATGGATTTGGTACAGATCAACGTATTCGACGCCCATGCGCGACAGTGAAGCTTCGCACGCTTTCACGATGTATTCACCTGATGAGTTATACGGAACACCTGGGATGATGCCCCCCTTTGTTGCGAGGGTAACGCGATTGCGTAATCCGGGAGAACTGGCAAAGACGCGACCTAACGCTTCCTCACATGCACCAAAATGAGTGCCGCCCCAGTCGAGTCCATATACGTCGGCATTATCGATCAGCGTCATTCCAGCATCGACGGTGGTTGAAATAACTGCAGAGTTCTCAGAGTCAGAACCAGTGAGACGCCAACACCCGAATGCGATGGCTCCAACTTCACCGAGAGAGCCAATGGTGCGTGGTGATGAAACATCTAGTTGTTCGGGCATTAGTCAATTCTTTCAAATCGTGTGACACGGTGAATGCCAAAATGTGAATCCTCATGAGGGGCTGCGATTAACTCAACAGGGTGGGGGAAGAGGGCGTCAAACTCGGCCTGCAGTTTTTGCTGAAACTCAACGGCTCCTACTTCATCCCATTCAGCTTGTGTATCCCACACAAACACGATGGTGACTTCGCCTGGTTTGGAATCGTCGAGCCATACCTCTTTGGAGAGAAATGGAATTCTGGTGAGTCCGTCCATGAATGCCTCGCGCATTGTCCAAACATCATGATCAATGCGGATGAATTCACTCACCACTGTTGGATCCATTCGAAAGACGAGTACTTCAACAGGGCGACGTTCGCCTGAGACATAGGAGAAATTACTCATGACCGATGATGGTGTGTAGTGAGAGTTGAATCAATCTCGGCAATGGTGCGCACGCCACACAACGCCATTGTGCGACGCATTTCGTCGACCAGCATTTCGTATGCACGCTCAACACCTTGTTCGCCGGCTGCGCCGAGGCCGTAGAGGTACGAACGACCCATCGAGCACGCAGATGCTCCAAGAGAAAGAGCCGTCACAATGTCTGCACCACGGCGAATTCCACCATCGCAAATAATTGGCACAGCGCCTGAAATGGCGTTAGCGATAGGGGCGATCAGGCTGATTGGCGACGGTGAGCGATCAAGTTGACGACCACCATGGTTAGAAACGGCGATGGCGTCGATTCCGTGAGCGACAGCTTCGGTGGCATCGGCAACAGATTGGAGGCCCTTCAAAATGATGTGACCTTTCCAATGCGCACGAAACCACTCAATGTCATCCCATGACAAAGATTGGTCGAACTGTTCGGAAATGAACGCCGACAAAGTGACTGCAGTGCCGTTTTTGTTGTCAGACGATGCCTTGATATTTGAGAATGTGATTGGCTCGTGACGAATGAAATCCCATGTCCATGATGGATGTGTGATTCCATCGATGATGGTGCCTGGGCCAAGTGTGGGAGGAAGTGTGAAGCCGCGGCGCACATCACGTTCGCGACGTCCAAGCACCGCTGTATCTACCGTCAACATGATGGCTTCATAACCACACTGCTCTGCACGCGACAACATGTCTTTCACCATCTCGCGATCACGCCATACGTAGACCTGAAACCATTTTGGGCCGTTGCTGACTTGTGCAACTTCTTCAATGGATCGCGTAGAAAGTGTGGAGAGGCAATACGGAGATTGATGCTTGGTGGCAACTCGTGCCACGCTGAGTTCACCCTGTGAGTGCGCAATGCGGGTAAAACCGGTGGGCGAGAAAATGATGGGTGTTTCAAGTTCTCGGCCGAGAAGTGATGTTGATGTGTTGATGTTGGCGACATTGCGAAGAATCCGCGGGACAAATTCGAATTCTGCAAAGTCACTGCTATTGCGCGCCATCGTTAATTCGTCCTCGGCGCCACCATCGATGTAGTCAAAAATTCCTCGGGGCAACCGATCTCGTGCAATAAGACGAAGGTCTGCGATATTGGCTGCACGGTTGAAGCGTCGTTTGCGGCGCGAGAGGGTAGGCACTGAAAAGCTCGCCACAGACCGCAATGTCTTAATGAGTCCCATGGCACCTCCGCACGAGGACAATGCTAACGATGGCAATGGGCTTCGCTTTGCTGAGGCAAGGCCTTCTGGGTGAGACTGAGGCGTGCCATTTCCTTCAGACTTAGAAATAGCCCAGGCGGCTCACATTGCTCCTCTCTCAGAGATAGCCACGCAGCTTGGACTCGGAGACGATGTACTCGAGCCATATGGTCGCACCGTGGCCAAAATTGATCTGACTGCTTTGCAACAAGTGCAGAATCGGCCTCGTGGAAAATATGTGGTTGTTACGGCTATTACTCCAACGCCTTTAGGCGAAGGAAAGACAACTACATCTGTTGGGCTTGCTCAAGCAATGAAGCACCTTGGCAAAGTGGGGCTACTTGCTCTTCGTCAACCATCGATGGGTCCAACATTTGGAATCAAAGGTGGTGCTGCCGGTGGCGGTTATAGCCAAGTGATTCCGATGGAGATTTTGAATCTGCATCTCACGGGAGATTTTCATGCGGTAACGGCTGCGCACAATCTTTTGGCAGCGATGGTGGACAATCATCTGCATCACGGCAACGCACTTGGCCTCTCTTTGAAAAACATCACTTGGAAACGCGTTCTTGATGTCAATGATCGTTCTTTGCGTAACGTCATTATTGGTCTTGGTCCAAAGGAAGATGGAGTAGAGCGGGAATCAGGTTTTGATATCACTGCTGCATCAGAAGTGATGGCACTACTTGCGCTTGCGACTTCGATGGAAGACTTGCGTGCGCGTCTTGGACGCATCGTTGTGGGTTACACAGACGAAAAGGTTGCTGTGACTGCAGAGCAGATTGGTTGCGCTGGTGCAATGGCTGTCATTTTGCGAGATGCCATCAAACCAAACCTGATGCAGACGTTGGAAAACACCCCAGCGCTTATTCATACGGGACCATTCGGAAATATTGCAACTGGGAACTCGTCTGTCATTGCAGACAAATTGGGAATTCATCTCTGTGACTATCTGATTACAGAAGCCGGTTTTGGTGCAGACATGGGTGCTGAACGATTCTTCAATATCAAGTGCAGAGTTTCAGGCATGGTTCCCGATGCTGCAGTACTGGTGGCAACAGTTCGAGCACTGAAGGCGCACTCTGGTCAGTACAAAGTGGTGGCTGGAAAGCCATTGCCTCCAGAGATGTTGCAAGAAAGCCCAGAAGATGTGCGTGCAGGTGCTGCGAATCTTGCAAAGCAAATTGAGAATGTAAAGGCTCACGGAGTTTCACCCGTCGTTGCAATCAATGCGTTCCCAACTGATCATCCAAGTGAGCATGCAGCCATTAAAGAAATCGCAGAGGCCCTTGGTGCGCGTGTTGCAATCTGTACACACTTTGCAAATGGTGGTGCTGGTGCAGTGGAG
>JAPKZX010000078.1 GCA_026393575.1 Actinomycetota bacterium | reverse complement strand
TGTACCCGAACCGGTACCGGCGCAGGCGGACAAAAAAGCTACGAGTGCGCTACAGATGGCAAGACGACGGAACACGATTACAGACACTAGGCGCATGTTCGCCCGTAGCCTCAACGGTGTGCGAATGGGTCCTCATATGTTTCTGCCAAGCGACGGAGAGGCGGTCAAAGGGGCGCGACTGAAGCGAGAATCCCTGCGTCGTGTCAAGGTTTTCGCGGCCCCATATAAGTGGGAAATCATCTGGTTTCTTCTAGCGATCTGTGTTTCAGCTTTGCTAGCCCTGGCTCCGCCGTTGTTGTTCCGTGCCATCTTGGACACAGCAATACCAAACGAAGATCGCAGCCTCATTACAACCTTGGCGGTAGTGGTCGTTTTCGCAGCAATTGGGGATGCCGGTTTAGCAATTGTGCAACGGTGGCTGAGTTCTCGTATTGGCGAAGGCCTCATTTATGACTTGCGTGTCGCATTATTCGACAAAGTGCAACAGATGCCTGTCGCATTCTTTACACGCACGCAAACTGGTGCACTCACGAGCCGCCTCAACAACGATGTTGTGGGTGCGCAGAACGCGGTGACGTCAACGCTCGGCAGCGTTGTGTCAAATGTCGTTGTACTCGTCACAACTCTTGTGGCCATGATTGCGCTCGAGTGGAAACTCACTCTGTTGTCTCTAGTTGTATTGCCAGTTTTTGTGGCGCCTGCAAAACGTGTTGGACTTCGACTTGGGCTCATTGCACGTGAACAGATGGATCTGAATGCGCAAATGAACACACAGATGAACGAACGCTTCAATGTGTCTGGTGCAATTGTGGTGAAACTATTTGGTCGTCGCGATCGCGAAGTATCTGTGTTTTCCAAACGCGCAGCAGGTGTGCGTGACACGGGAATAAAAGCGGCTTTATATGGCCGAGTATTTTTCGTTGCACTGGGTTTAGTTGGCGCTATGGGAGCCGCTGCTATTTACGGCGTTGGTGCGCATCTTGTTGTATCTGGCGGAATCTCTGCAGGCACTCTTGTTGCAATGGCAGCATTTGTGCAACGCATTTATCAGCCACTCACTGGTCTCACTAACGCGCGCGTAGATCTCATGACTGCGTTTGTATCTTTCGATCGAGTATTTGAAGTACTTGATGCGCCTGTCAACATCTTTGATCGCCCTGGCGCTTATGACTTGGTAGACCCACGCGGTGAAGTTGAATTCCGTGATGTCGTATTTCGCTATCCGCCGGCATCGGCAGTTTCAGTCGCCACGCTTGAGTTGCCGGGTGCGCCATCCGGCGATGCCGATGTTGACGTATTGAAAGGTGTCTCGTTGAAGATTGCTGCTGGTTCCACAGTGGCCATGGTGGGCGCAAGTGGTTCTGGCAAGAGCACCATGGTCACATTGGTTCCACGACTGTACGACGCAACAAACGGTGCAGTGTTGGTTGATGGTCATGATGTACGCGACCTCACTGGTGACTCGTTACATGATGCAATCGGAGTGGTGTCACAAGATCCGCATTTGTTCCACGAATCGATTGAGTCCAATCTTCGCTACGCAAAACCAGACGCCACGACTGAAGAAATAGTTGCTGCATGTGAAGCTGCTCGTATTCAAGAGACCATTGACGCATTGCCAGACGGTCTAGCCACATTGGTGGGCGAGCGCGGGTACCGATTGTCGGGTGGCGAGAAACAGCGGCTAGCTATTGCTCGCATGTTGTTGAAGAATCCAGCCATCATGATTCTGGACGAAGCCACTAGCCACCTTGATAATGAAAATGAGTCTTTGGTGCAAGAGGCTCTTGAGTCCGCTTTGCATGGCCGCACTGCCTTGGTGATTGCGCATCGTCTTTCTACTATTCGAGATGCTGACCTGATTGTGGTTCTCGATGGTGGCCACATCATGGAACAAGGCACGCACGACGAATTGATGGCCCGCAACGGAATGTATGCCTCACAAGTACGTGCTGGCGGTTCATTCGGGCTTGACGCAGCCGAAATCTAGACTGGTCGCGTATGGCAAAGGAACCTGAACTTCTCAACGGCGTTCCCGCCTTTACCGTTACCCAATTTGCGGTCACTCTTAAAGGTGCTCTCAAGCAAATGTTTGCGGGCGGTGTTTGGATCGAAGGCGAGATTGAGGGCATGAAGTCTCAGCCCCATTCCACGGGTCATTATTTTTCTCTCATCGATGGTGAAGGAAAAGACAAAGCAAAACTTGATGTCAAGTTGTTCACTAACAATGGTGACCTTAAAAGGGTAATGGCGAAATTGGCCACGCATGGAGTGGTTCTGCAAAACGGCATGCGCGTTCGCTTTTATTGCGACATCGATTTTTACATTGTGCGAGGTGAGCTATCTCTCATCATTAAAGATGTTGATACACAGTTCACTGTTGGCGCGATTGCTGCAAAACGTGAAGAGCTCATTCGTAAGTTAATGGAAAAGGGTGTCGACAAAATCAACAAACGTGTTGAAGTCCCGCTCGTTCCATTACGTCTTGGCATTATTTCCAGCAGCCAAGCAGCTGGGTACATTGATGCGCTCAAGCAATTCGAGGAATCTGGAATTGGTTTTCACATCACGCTGTGCGATGTGAACGTGCAAGGCGAAGCCGCTGCATCGCAAATCGTTGCTGCTATACAGACATTCTCTCGACGCTCAGACATAGACATCGTCATGATTATGCGTGGTGGTGGTTCAAAGGGGGACCTTGCAGTATTTGATGACGAATCAATGGCACTTGCGATTTCACGATGTGCGCATCCGGTATTCACCGGCATTGGTCACGAAATCGACACAAGCATCGCAGACCTAGTTGCGCACACTGCGATAAAAACTCCAACCGCTTGCGCGCAAACTGTGATTGCACTTGTTGAAGAGTTCTATGGCGAGTTGTCAGATGCCGCGCATTCACTGCGCCAACTCACCGAGTATGCACTCACCCGGTCTCGTGCTCGAATCTCAATCGCTGTTGAACGTCTTCGTACTCGCCCACGGATAACTCTTGATCGCCAAGTTCAAAAACTTGAGATGCATGCTGCAGCAGTGAGATTGCTCGACCCTGCCATCACGATGGCTCGTGGGTGGAGCATCACGCGTAATGCAAAGGGGGACCTTGTTCGTTCCATTTCCGAAGTATCACCAGGCGAAAAAGTCATCACCACGCTTGCCGACGGCAGTGTGACCAGCACAGTAGAAGGAGTTGCCTAATGGCCACCAAGAAAATTACGAACGAAGAACCATCTGGCTACGCCGAAGCAATGCGCGAGGTAGAGACAATTCTTGGCGAACTCGACTCCAACAATGTCGACGTCGACGTGTTGGCCACAAAAGTACAACGCGCTTCGTATCTCATCTCGTGGTGCAAAGACCGCATTGCAGCAGCACAGCTCACGGTAGACACTTTGGTGGCAGACCTTGGTGTTGATGAAGAGTACGACGACGAAGATGAAGAAGAAGACGACGACGATTTTGATGACGACGAAGACGACGAATGAGTGACACGGCCGTGCTTCTCTCGCGAGTAAACGCGGTATTGGCAGAAGCCATTGAAGCGAACGCCAATCGATGGGGTGCATTGCAGTCCGACTTGGAAGTCATCTTCCAACACATTGAATCGTTAGTACTTGGCGGTGGTAAGCGCCTGCGTCCTCAATTTGCCCATTGGGGTTGGGTCGCTGCAGGCGGCGACCCGATGTCTCAGCAGTCTCCGCGCATCGGCGCCGGAATCGAACTACTTCATGCCGCAGCACTTTTTCACGACGACGTCATTGACGATGCCGCAACCCGACGCGGAGCAACTGCAACGCATCGCGCTCTTGCTGATCTTCATCACACTCAACATTGGTCAGGCGAATCTCGTCGCCATGGCGAAGGGTCGGCCATTCTTATTGGTGACTTCACGTATGTGCTATCCGACTCGTTGATGGACGAACTGTCTCCCGCAGCACGAATTATCTGGCATGACCTTCGAATGGAAATGAATATTGGTCAGTATCTCGACGTTCTCGGGTCAGCGCGTCGCACAAGAGACGTGCATGAAGCGGAACTTATTTGCCGTATGAAGAGTGCAAAGTACACCATTGAACGGCCATTGCATTTGGGTGCTGTAGCAGCTGATGCACAACGTGGTGAGGCCCTGATGCCAATGTTGTCAACGTATGGATTAGCTGTGGGTGATGCATTTCAAATGCGCGATGACATTCTCGGCGCCTTTGGTGATTCTGAGGTCACTGGAAAACCTGTAGGTGGAGATTTCCGTGAAGGAAAACCAACTCCATTGCTCGCACGTGCTTGCGCAATGGGGAATAGCGAAGACCTTGTTGTATTAGAAAAAGTGGGTCGACCAGATCTCACTGATGCAGACGTCACTCAAATTCAGCAAGCAGTTATAAACACCGGAGCATTAGCAGCGATTGAACAACGCATTACGTCGCTTCACGATGAGGCTGTGCGTGCACTTAACAGATCGCAAATGCAAGGCGAATCATACGATGCGCTTGTACATCTTGCAGATGTGGTTACGCAGCGAACGCTCTAGAGCGCTGCGTACACATCAAGTGCATCCTGCATGCTGATGTCGGTGATCACTCCCGGTTCAGCAGCAATTGCTTCTACCCACGGTGGCGTCACTTTGCATGCAACTGCAATGGGTTCGTCGAGGCCAGAACCGTTCGCAGCAAGTCGCGCAAAAGTTGTCGTGTAGGTAGGTGGCCGCGCATCGCGAGATAATTCGATGAGTGCCCACGGATCTGGCGCAGTGCCAGCACGCTCACCGATGTCGTTAATTTCAGTATTTGAAGTTGCGTGAATGGAACCGCCAGCTAGGCCGGGGCCGTCAAGAAGAATTGCACCACGCACCAGCGTTGGTCGAGCACCAGACAACAAGAACGCAATGTACGCGCCGAGGCCCCGCCCCAACACAGTCGCTTCACCAAGATGACGAAGTGCAATATCTGCGTCAGCCATGAGAATTTCGCATGAGTATCCGCCACCACGCGGAACCGTTGATTGCCCGTGACCGGTGAAATCGAGTGCCCACACTGGCCCATTCCATTTCACTTCTATCTTTGACATTTGTTCGGCACTATCGCCGAGCCCGTGCAACATAAGAAGTGCACGACCTGTGCCTTCGTGTACCTGGTGTAGTGCGAGTGAGATTTGATTGTGTTGAAGCATCACTGGGCTCATGACAAGAACTCCAAAATCATTGTGCTTACACGTGCTGGCTCTTCAATGTGAATGAAGTGTCCGATGTCTTTCAATACTTCGAGGCGACCACTTGCTGGAATCCACGGCAATACGTCGCGTGCACGCGCACCCCAACCCATTGGCTCATCGATAGTTCCCAACAACCCAAGAAATGGAACTGTGAGTGCTGCCATGCGCAACGATGCCCACTCGGGGCGCCATGGACCAAAACCACCGAATCGCATAGTTGGATCAAGTTTCCATCTCCAACCATCTGCGTCTTGTTGTGCGCCAACGGTGACTAAATACTCAAGCCACTCGATAGACAGGCGCGGGTTCATCTTGCCGCGACGTTGTGCAAGTTCTTCCAAAGTGCCTGGTTTACGAAATGAATCATGCGCAATATGGCGAAAGTCGAGCCATGAACCAATGGAGTCTGCGAGTAGGCGAGATTGATCATGATCTGGCACGTCTGGCATGCGGCGCTTACTTGGCATGCCATCGATGTTGACCATTGCTGAGATGCGATACGGGCATGAATCAGCCAATTGCATCATGAGGGCTCCGCCTTTTGAGTGGGCCACGACCGGTGCTGCGGATCGAGTGACCGAACTCATCACAGAGAGAGCATCGCGAATGTCTGCATCCCAGCCGTACAGGGCCGCGTGAGCACTGTCGCCGTGCCCGCGATGGTCCCACGCCACCACGCGCCAGCCTCCGGCTGCAAGCAGGGGAGCAAATACATCGAAAGTTCCGGCGAAGTCGGACCCACCATGAACCAAAAAGAGCACAGGGTCGGACTCTGCGCCCCACTCATAGACAGCAATGTCGACTCCATCGGCGTGATGACGATAGTTACGGTCTGGTCGGCGAGCGCCAGGGTAGGTACGGGTCTCGAGAATCATCGGATGCACAGGTTACGACAGTGATGATGACGATGAACAGACGGAACGGCACACACTGGTGTGCATTGAGTCATAACATGGCAGGAATGTTCTTACGCACTCGCCTTCACATGTATCTGCTGTGGAGCACCTGCGCGTTTGTAGCCCTTGCAATTCTCAGTGGTCTCTTGACCGATAGCGGATCATCAACAGCATCCGATACGACGGTTGCAATGACCACTACAACTTTTGGTGGCCCCACCACTACGTATGTTCCGAAGACATACACAGTGCAATCGGGAGAGTCTCTATTTTCAATTGCGCAGAGATTCAATCTGAGTGCTCCGGCACTAGTTGAACTCAACAAAATCAAGAACCCAGATCGTGTGTCTGCTGGCACGGTTCTGTTACTCCCACCCAGCAACGGTTTTGTGGCGATAGGCGCAACTACCACCATGCCGCCATGAACACATGGTCGCATCTGATTTCCATACACTAAAGACATGACTGCAACCTTCTGGCCCACTCAAGAACACTGGTCTGTAGCAATTCCGTTACACACTCCACACGTGCGCCTTGACTGTCTTGCAGACACAGGATTTGTTGCATTGAAAAATGCACCGTTCGATGTTCCGTCATCTGAATGGGAATCACTTGAGTACATGGATTGGAAAAGTGGTGGCGACACAAACTTTGCACCGATTGCATCTGCAGATGGTGAACTTGATTGCCGTGGTTTTTGGGACAAAGGAAAAACTGACAAAGATGCACTGTGGACATCTAATGCAGACATTGCTCCAACGTTGAGAAACTATGTGGATTCCATTGGTGCCAACTTCGGCCGAGTGCGCATCATCAAACTGCAACCGCAAGATCGCAACACCGCAATTCGATCCATTCACCGTGACGACAACAACCGATTTAACCCTGAAAATGAAGGCTGGGTTGTGCGTACGTGGCTAGAACTCACCGATAGCCCAGACAGCTACATGTTGTTAATGGATAACGGCCCCGATGGATTGCCAGACCCTTCAACAGAGCGTCGAGTTCCGTTGAACAAGGGTGCACGTTTTGTGGTGGACACCCAACGTCTGTGGCATGTGGTTGTACACAATCACGACTTCCCGCGTTATGCACTCATCACAAGTCTCGAGACATCACCTGTACTCGATGCTTTTATTACACGCGAACGCGCGTAGCAACTGTGGCGCTTAGAGCGCAGATTCGATTGCAGCAACAACTTCCGGTGCGTCAGGCAACACCATTGGGCTGAAACGTGCAACTATTTTTCCGTCACGACCTACAAGAAACTTTTCGAAGTTCCATCGGATGTCGCCGTTCACGCCTTCTGCGTCGGCAACTGGAGTAAGTGCTTCGTACAACGGATGACGTGCATCGCCGTTTACATCGATTTTTTCTGTGAGTGGAAATGTGACGCCATATGTTGTGCTGCAGAAACTTGCGATCTCTTCAGGTGAACCTGGTTCTTGTCCCATGAACTGATTGCATGGCACACCAAGAACGGTGAAACCTTTTTCTGCGTATGCCTTCTGCAAAACTTCCAACTGCTCGTACTGAGGTGTGAGTCCGCACTTGCTTGCCACATTGACAACAAGAGTTACTTTGCCGTCAGCTGCAGCCAAAGCGTTTGGTTGACCGTTGAGTGTTGCGATGGGTGTGGAGTAAATGCTCATGGCTCAATTCAACAGGCTTCTGCCCGAAGGCATTCCCAATTGGGTCTAATTGTTTCGGTGTGCGGCAGCTAATTCGGCCACTTCACGCATAATGCGAGCAATATCGAAGTCTTTGGGCGTATAAACCGCCGCCACATCGTGGGACAACAGCCAATCGCGGTCTTCTTCGGGGATGATGCCACCCACAATGACTGGAGCATCCACGCCCTCGGCCCGAAGTCGTTCTACAACGTCTGGTACCAACTGCATGTGAGACCCAGAAAGGATGGAGAGTCCGATTACATCTGGATCTTCATCACGAGCGCTGGCAACAATTTGTTCCGGGGTGAGGCGAATACCACTGTACACAACTTCCATGCCGGAGTCACGAGCAGCAACAGCGATTTGTTCTGCACCACTGGAGTGACCATCGAGGCCTGGTTTTGCAACCAAGAAACGTGGTGGTCCACCTGGAATGGTGCGAACGTATTCGGCAACTTCGGCCAATGCAGTGGTGCGACGGCCAACGGCTGCGGCGACGCCAGTAGGTGCGCGGAACTCACCGAAGACTTCACGTAACACTTGCGACCACTCACCAGTAGTGCCACCTGCTTCTGCAAGTTCGATGGATGCTTCCATGATGTTCTCGTCTGACTCTGCGGCCTGACGCAAATGAGCAAGAGCTGCAGTGACACGTGCGTTATCACGAGATGATCTCCATGCTTCAACATCAGCAATCATCTGTGCTTCCACCGCATGGTCAACAACAAGGATGTTGTTGGCTCCACTAAGTGGCGATACTTCGGTTTCGGTATAGGAGTTAACACCAACAACAGTTTGTTCACCGTTTTCAATGCGACGCGTACGTAACGCCATAGATTTCACAAGGCGACCCTTTAGTTCGTCGACAGCGTTGAATGCACCGCCAAGGGAAAGAACGTCTTCAAGTTCAGCCCATGCGGCATCGCGCAATTCTGTTGTTCGGCCTTCAATAACTTTTGAACCATCAAAGATGTCTTCGTACTCGAGAAGGTCGGACTCAAATGCAAGCACTTGCTGCATACGCAGCGACCATTGCTGGTCCCATGGGCGCGGTAGGCCTAGGGCTTCGTTCCATGCAGGCAACTGCACACTGCGTGCACGTGCATTCTTTGAAAGTGTGACGGCAAGCATCTCTAACACGATGCGTTGAATGTTGTTCTCAGGCTGTGCTTCAGTGAGACCAAGTGAGTTCACTTGTACGCCATAGCGGAAACGACGCGCTTTTGCATCGGTGACGTTGTATCGCTCGCGACCAATGCGATCCCACAATTCAGTGAAGGCGCGCATCTTGCACACTTCTTCAACAAAACGAATTCCGGCATTCACGAAGAATGAAATAGAACCAAAGACCTGATCGAATTGCGCATCGTCTACTTGACCACTTGCGCGTACAGCATCGAGTACGTCGATAGCTGTTGCAAGTGAGTATGCAATCTCTTGCACAGGTGTAGCACCGACTTCTTGCAAGTGGTACGAACACACATTCATTGGGTTCCACTTCGGTGCGTTATGTGCACACCATGCCACCATGTCGACAATCAGTCGTTTCGATGGAGCGGGAGGAAAGATGTAAGTACCGCGAGAGAGGTATTCCTTCACGATGTCGTTTTGCGTTGTTCCGCGAAGTTCCTGAGACGTGACGCCTTGTTCACGACCGTTTGCAACGTACAAAGCGAGCATCCATGCAGCAGTTGCATTGATGGTCATCGACGTATTCATTTTCCCTGGCGGAATGGAATCGAGAAGTGTTCGCATGTGACCAAGGTGCGCGACTGGTACGCCAACTTTTCCAACTTCACCGGTGGCGAGCACATGGTCTGGGTCGTATCCAGTTTGCGTTGGAAGATCGAATGCGATGGACAACCCTGTTTGACCCTTGGCCAAGTTGGTGCGGTACAGCTGGTTAGATGCTGCAGCGGTGGAGTGGCCTGAGTAGGTGCGCATCAACCATGGGTCGTCGCGGCGGGGAGTGTCAGCGTTCGTCACCGTTCAAGTATGGCAACGCAGGGCCGAGTTCCCCACGCCCGTATGGCTATTCGGCTACGGCTTGCTCCAAAAGAGCCAGATACTCGGCTCGGGGGATTTCGATGCCTCCCATAGATGCCAGGTGCTCGGTCTTCCATTGGGTGTCTAGCAATGTCATGCTCGCGGCATTCATGATGTCGACGAGGTACATGAGTGCCACTTTGGATGCGTCCCGCTCTCGGTGGAACATTGATTCACCAGCAAAGAAGCCATTGATGCGCACGCCGTACAGACCGCCCACAAGTTTGTTTGGCCCATCCCATACTTCAACACTGTGAGCGATTCCCTTCTCGTGCAATTTCGTGTACCCGTCGATAAAGGGTTTGTTGATCCAGTTTCCAGTTTCGTGAGTAGAAGAACATGCAGCGATGACTTGATCGAAGGCGTGGTTCACGGTGCATTTGTATTTGCGTGCCGATTGACGCATTGACTTTGTGATTCGCAAACCGTCGAGTGGCAAGATTCCTCGCCGCGTCGGTGACCACCAACCCAACGCTTCATTCTCTTCGTCGAGATACATCGGAAAAATGCCACGACTGTATGCGTACACAAGCGTGTCTGGTTCTAAGTCGGCGCCAACCGCGACGACATCTTCACGTGCGCCCCAATCAGAGACCGGTGGGAAACTCCAACGACAATCTTCGGGAAGTTTCATGAGACCCCAACGGGATCAGTATGTATAGAAGCCCTCACCGCTCTTACGTCCCAACTTGCCTGCGGCAACAAGACGACGCAATGTTGGCACTGCTGCGTAGTTCGAATCTGCAAACTCGGCATAGAGAGCTTCAAGAATGGCAAGTGATGTGTCGAGGCCGACAAGGTCGAGCAATGCGAACGGACCCATTGGGAAGTTGCAGCCACCCTTCATCGCTGTATCGATGTCTTCCATTGACGCTGTGCCTGTTTCCCAAATACGAATTGCGTTGTTGAGGTAAGGGAACAAAAGTGCGTTCACAATGAAACCTGCACGGTCCTTTACCTGTACGCCGTTCTTTCCACATTGTGCAGTGAATGCGTTTGCAGCAGCAATTGTTTCGTCAGATGCTGTGATTGGTCGAACAACTTCTACCAGTGGCATTGCTGTTGCAGGGTTGAAGAAGTGAATGCCACAAACTTTGTCGGGACGTCCGGTGGCCATTGCCATTTCAACAACAGGAAGTGTGCTGGTGTTAGTTGCAAGAATTGCTTCGGGCTTTACTGCCTTATCAAGTTCGGCAAAGAGCGCTTTCTTCACTGCAAGATCTTCAACAACTGATTCGATAACGAGATCGCAATCAGCAAGGTCGGCAATTTTGTCTGTTGCAGACAAGCGACCAAGAATGGCGGCCTTGTCGTCGGCAGAGATCTTCTCGCGCTGCACTTGCTTGTCGAGACCTTTTTCAATTGAGGTGATCATTGCTTGTGCTGTGGCGGCACTGCGTGAGCGCACGACAACTGTGTAGCCAGCCTTTGCTGCTACTTCGGCCAAGCCCGAGCCCATGATTCCTGATCCGCAGATGCCAACTTTTTTCACGTGAAAACCTCCCAGTAGGTTCTTGCGAGGCTAACAACGGAACCCTGCCAGTTACCAACTGACAGAGACAATTGATGCGATTTATTTGGCAGTAATGCTGATGCTGCGGATTTCAACGGCTCGGCTTGGTGCGCCACCAAGGTCGCCTTCGCCGCTGTTGAGAGCCAGAATTTTCTGGGTGATGTCAAGACCAGAGGTGACTTTGCCGAAGGTGACGTATGTGCCTTGGCTGTCGAGAACTGATGCTTTAGGACCAGTGACAAAGAAGAACTGACCGCCACCAGAGTTTTCACCTGGACTACGAGCCATCACCAAGTCGCCAGCGGAGTATTTGAAGCCGGTTCCTTCATCTTTGATTGTGTACCCAGGGTCATCGATGTTGCTTGCGCCACCGCCCTGAATGATGTCAATTGAAGGATCAGTTCGGAAAATGTATGACTTGTTGTAGTAGCCGTAGTTCGACAATGTCACGAAGTTGTTCACAGTGTTCGGTGTGTTCTTCGTGTCAAGTGCAACAACAATTTCACCTTCGGTGGTGTCGAATGTTGCGGTGTATGACTTCTTGGCATCGATACACATAGATGGCGCTTTTTCAAAAATGGTGGCGCGCTCTTCTGTGCCGTCGGTCTTGGGGCATGGTGTTGCTCCGGTGATCTGACGCCCAGGCAAAGTTTCAAGAGTCGGCGGGCCAGCAAGTTCAGTGGTGTCGCTGGCACTATTCGAATCGCTTGACCCAGTGAAGTTTGAGACTCCGAATAGAGCAACCACCAGCACAGGTATGCCGACTCCGAAGATGAGCCCGCGTTTACGGACTTTCTCCATCTTCTGACGTCGGATACGCGCCTGACGGGCGATCTCTCGGTTGGCTTTCTGGCGGCTTCTTTTATCTGTTCCCACGAAGTCGGCAGGTTAGTGGCATACAGGTAGCCTTTGAAAGCGGTGGCACTAATTGTTCAAAAGTACGGTGGCACATCGGTGGCAGACCCGGACCGCATCAAGTCCGTTGCCGACCATGTGGCTTATACGAAAAAGCACGGCAATGACGTCATTGTCGTGGTTTCAGCCATGGGAAAGACCACAGACAACCTTTTGTCCCTGGCCCATCAGGTCTCAGACACCCATCCCGGCCGAGAAATGGACATGCTCCTCACCACAGGCGAGCGCATTTCCATGGCTCTGGTCTCTATGGCCCTTGCTGGTCTCGGCATTGAGGCAGTCAGCTTCACTGGTTCTCAGGTGGGCATCATCACCGACACGGTTCATACCAAGGCCAAGATTCTCGACATCAAGGGCGACCGCGTGCGCGAAGCATTGGCTGCGGGCAAGGTTGTTGTAGTTGCCGGTTTTCAAGGCGTGTCAACAGACGACGAAATCACAACACTTGGACGCGGCGGCAGTGACACCACTGCAGTTGCAATTGCAGCAGCGCTTGGCGCCGACGTATGTGAGATTTATACAGATGTCACCGGCATCTTTTCTGCAGACCCGCGCATTGCGCCACAAGCTCGCAAACTTGCTCGTCTGCAGTTTGAAGAAATGCTCGAGATGGCTGGCGTTGGAAGCAAAGTACTTGCGCTTCGTTCAGTTGAATTTGCTCGTAATCACAATGTCCCTATCCATGTTCGTTCAAGTTTTACTTGGGAACACGGCACGTGGGTAAGCGACGAAAAGTCACAAGGAGAAAACTCCATGGAAGAACCAATTATCTCTGGCGTCGTTCACGATGCAAGCGAATCAAAAGTTACGGTTGTCGGTGTTCCCGATCGCCCAGGAATTTCTGCTGCATTGTTTGAAGGTCTTGCTAACGCAAACGTCAATGTCGACATGATTGTGCAGAACACTTCGAAAGATGGTCTCACAGACATCTCCTTCACAATGCCGAAGGCAGACATGAAAGTTGCCGAAGACATCGTTTCGCGTGTTGCAAAAGAAATTGGCGCCGATGGTGTAACCCACAATTCAGAAATCGCAAAAGTTTCATTGGTGGGCGCTGGCATGAAAACAAGTCCAGGCGTTGCAGCCAAAATGTTCCGTGTTTTGGCTGAAAACAACATAAACATTCACATGATCTCTACGAGCACCATTCGAGTGTCAGTGGTTGTATCTGCCTCCGACATGGAATTGGCAGTGCGTTCATTGCATACTGCGTTCGACTTGGACTCTGGAACGGCCTACTCCGCACCATTGCCCGAACGCAAGTAGTCACGCCTGCCATACTCGATACATGGTGAAACGGCGACAGCTCATTCCATGGCGTGCAGCTGGCACCCGTGCAGAGATGCGTCGCAATGCCGACGAAGTCGTTCGCGACACGGGTTGGGTCTTTAACAATCAAACCGGTGACACTCTCACGCTTGATGAGTTTGTTCGCACAGGTGACGCAGAGGTGGACATTTATCTGGATCGACTTGGTTGGTCGGGTATCTCACCGCAGGTCACAATGTTGGAGATCGGGTCGGGTATTGGCCGTATGACTTCGGCGTTTACACGTCGTTTTGATTCCACAATTGCTACAGATGTCGATGCAGCGTTTCTTGAACGTTGCCGTGAAACCGTTTCTCGCTTTGGGCGACCTAGCGCCTTGAGCACTGTTCATATCGAAGATGGCAGTTCAATTTCGGTGCCCGATGATTCTGTTGACGCTGTGTTTTCGTACATCACGTTGCAACATTGCAAGGCAAGTGATGCGTTGCGTCTAACAAGTGAGGCCATGCGTATCGTGAAACCTGGTGGCTATGTGGCCCTCAACTATCGCACCTGGGTTCCTGAAGATGGCTTGCTTGTGCCTGCTGGCGTTCTCATGCGTCAACTGTGGCGAATTCCTGTTGTGGGTCAGCGATTGTCTCAATGGCGTTGGTCGACTCGTTTGGGTTGGCAGGCAAATCGCCTTGACCCTCGCCGAGTGTTGGCTCTGTTAGAAGCTTCGAATGTTGAATTCGACGATCTGGCGATTTTGCATCACCCTGGCAGGCCACAAAAGCAGGTTTCATATGCCGGAGAGCCAGTGCGCCAGCGAGATCTGGATGTTGCCAATAAAAGTCATTGGTGGCTCGTGGCTCGCTGCCATTAGCCTTTTTGCTTATGCGCGTAGGTGTAGTTGGAGCAACAGGTCAAGTTGGAAGCGTTATGCGCACCTTGTTGGCCGAACGAAATTTCCCCATTTCCGAACTTCGGTTTTTCGCTTCGGCGCGATCCGCCGGCACCACATTGCCGTGGGCTGGTGGCGAGATCACTGTGGAAGATGCATCGCTTGCTGACCCAAGCGGTTTAGATATCGCATTGTTCTCTGCAGGCGCTACATCTTCTCGTGAACTTGCACCAAAGTTTGCTGCGGCTGGTGTCATCGTGATTGATAACTCCAGTGCATTTCGCATGGACCCAGAAGTTCCTCTCGTTGTCAGTGAAGTAAACGGTCACTTGGTGCACAACACGCCAAAGGGAATTATTGCTAACCCGAACTGCACCACCATGGCAGCGATGCCAATCTTGAAGCCATTGCATGATGAAGCTGGCCTCATCAAAATGATTGCTAGTACATACCAAGCAGTGAGTGGCGGTGGATTAGCCGGTGTTGAAGAACTTGATGTGCAGGGACGCGCCATGGTTGATCGTGCTGCTGAACTCACGTTTGATGGTGACGCAGTGAAGTCACCAGAGCCAAAGAAGTTTGCTCGCACTATTGCGTACAACGTGTTGCCCCTCGCTGGTTCTCTTGTAGACGACGGTGAAGGCGAGACAGACGAAGAGAAGAAACTTCGTAATGAAACACGCAAGATTCTTGAGATTCCAAATCTCTTGGTGTCCGGGCTATGCGTGCGTGTCCCTGTGTTTACTGGTCATTCCATTGCTATCAACGCAGAGTTTTCTCGCAGTATCTCTGTTGCTCGTGCACATGAACTTCTTGCGAATGCACCTGGTGTTTCGCTGGTAGATATTCCTACGCCGTTGTTGGCTGCCGGAAAAGATGCAAGTTACGTTGGTCGCATTCGCCAAGACGAAACAGTTGATGGCAACCGAGGCCTTGCGCTGTTTCTCAGCAATGACAATTTGCGCAAGGGCGCTGCACTGAACGCAGTGCAAATTGCAGAGTTACTCGCTTAGAGCAACTTCTTCTGTCGCTACTACTTCTTCAAGTTCAGCTTCAACTAGCACTTCTGGAATTCCCTCTGCATAGCAACTGCCAGAGGTAAGAGCATTCACTGCTTTGCGTAGGCGTAGAGCGTCGAGTGGCTTAATGATCCAACCTTCAGCACCGCTGCGTCGAGCCATGTGCACATCGGCGACGCGATCGAGCAACATAAGAACTGGCACGTGTGGCAATGCGCCACTGGAGTGGTCGAGTCGCAAGTCCATGGTGACAGCCATGCCGCCCATGCTTCCGATTTGAAGATCGAGAATTGCAATGTCGGGGGTTTGCTCTGCAACGGCAGCAGCTACATGACGACCATTGGTAACAACCTGGATTGTGGTGGAAGGGGAACTGAGAGCAGCCTCAAGTTCGTCGAGAACCCACTGGGCATCGGTGGCGATCAAAATATGCACGTTCTGACTTTACTGCTACGAGGGGTGGACTGCGAGTTGACTTGCCAATATGGCAATGGATTCCATGTCGTGGATGTCGGCAGGCATTTCATTGGCGTATGTGATGTTGAGTTGGGGGAAGAGCACTTGGGTGCGTTCCAAGAATGCGCCGATGCCTGTTTTGGCGTTTTCGGCATCCTCACACAAACCGGCAATTATCGAATGAGCTGTTGAAAGGTCACTCGTCGTCACGCGTGCCTGTTCCTTCTCTTCTGCGGCAGTGAGTACTCCAAAAGTAGGAGGCATCCGATTGGCCACAACGTGTCGCAATGAAATTCGTAGGCGAGACAATTCAGAGACAAAGTGATCCGCTTCAGTTAACGCATCTGTAGCCGGGGCAGTGACAATTACAAAATGAGTGGCGTCACTGCGCAACGTAGCTGCCACGGCAAGTGCGCGTCGAGAGAATTCAGTTTCCATTCCGTCGAATGCTCGAAGAAATGCGGCCGCACCAGTTAAGGCATCGCCACCGACGATTCCAGAGATTGCTTTCAACACTGGTTGCATGGCGGCATTAGCAATACGGAATCCACCGCGGCTTGGGGCAACAAGGAATCGAACAATCGGGTGTTTCAAGAAACGAGCAAGCCGCTCGGGTGATTCGAGGAAGTCGAGTGCATTGCGTGAAGGTGGTGTGTCCACAATGACGAGATCGAAACGTGGGTCATTGTGCAAGTTGTATAAACGTTCGGCGGCCATGTAGTCGCGAGTGCCAGACAAAGATTTCGAGAGACTGCGATAGAAGGAATTCTGCATCACTTCGTTTGCGCGCTCGACCGTAGGTGAAGTGTTGCGTACTAATGAATCAAATGTCTCGCGCACATCGAGCATGGTGACCCACAATTCGCCAACAGAATCAAGCGGAACTTGCTGTATTTCATTTCCTGTGTTGTCTTCTAATCCGATGGCATCGAGCAGGCGGCGCGCGGGGTCAATAGTGACAACTACAACGCGACGACCTTGTTGGGCAGCCACCACACCAAGTGCGGCGGCAACGCTTGTCTTTCCTACACCGCCAGTTCCACACGTGACGATGACTTGAGATTGTTCTGTGATTGCGCGTAACTGTGTCATGACAATCCTGCAATTGCAGTAGAGAGTTCGCCGCTGATTGCTTCAATGAGTTCTGCGCCATTCAGACGATGCCGACTGAGATGTAGTTGTGGCAATTCAAGCGAGTCAGTGAGAACGGCGAGTGCGTCTTCTTGTGCAGACTGTTTGTCTCGTGCGTACTGGTACGCCTCACGCATGTCTGCAGATAGATGAGTGACATCTATGGCTGGTACAAGTGCTTCACACTTGTTCACAACAATGGGTGTCAGATTCACGTGCACCGATTCCACAATGTCGTCTGCTGCTTCTGCAGTTTCACTCACAGGCGTCATCGCTGGTGTGGTCACCATCATCACTTTGCAACGATGCGCGTCAGAGAGCATGGCGAGCACTTCGTCAGCCTGTGAACTGATTGGTCCAGAACCGATTGCTCGTTTCAGTTGAAGTGGTGCGCGCATGAGATCCAGTGCATGACCCGCAGCTGGTCCATCGACGATGATCACGTCTGCACGCAACTCACGTTCGAACGCTTTGATGCGACCAAGCACCAAGAGGTCATCAAGTCCGGGCGCTGTGGTGGCCACCAACTCCACGATGCCTGATCGCGATAGCTGGCGTGACAGAAGTCCCATTCCCTTTGATGACAAGTAGTCCGTGAGGGCGCGACCAGGGCTGACAGTGATTTCCTCGAGTAACTCATGGGCAGGAATCACAGTCGAGGGAGCATCTAAGTGCACCAAAAGAGTGCGAAGTCCACTGCGTGCTGAAAGACTGGCAAGGGCACCGGCGACGGCGGATTTCCCAACGCCGCCTTTGCCCGCAACAATGAGGACTCGCTGTGCCGTGAAGAAGTGGTGTAGTTCCATAATGAAGGAGAGACCAGTGAGGGTAGGCGCAAAAAGACGCATCATGTGTGGATTCGGACTATTGATTGCCGGACCAGCCCTAGCTGTCATGTCTGGGCAGGGTGCAAGTGCGGCAGGTTCCGGTACTGCAATGGCTCCAGTTGATGTCGTTGAAGTCAGTGGACTTGTGGACACCATCGTTGCAGACTCCATTACGAACGCGCTTGTGCGTTCTCAGAACAACGGTTCGCAAGCAGTTATCTTGCAATTGAATTCCAAGGGTGCAGTTATCGGCCGCGAACGTATGGCAGAACTGTTGACCAGTATTTCTGATTCAAAAATTCCTGTAGCGGTGTGGGTTGGCCCTAGTGGGTCACGTGCGTATGGCTTGCCGGCGCAGATGCTTGCAGTCGCAGATGTAACTGCAATGGCTCCAGGTGCTCGCATTGGCCGCACGGGAACAATGCTGTCTGTGAATGGCACGCAGTTGTCTTTTGGAACAGCAGATGACATGTTGCACTCTGACACTTTGGGATTCTTAGAAGCTCGCGAACAAAAGGTATTGAAGTTTTCAACCGACGATCGCGGTGTACCAGTGCTTCGCAACATGTTGTATGCACTAGACGGTGTTGCTGTACGCGGAACAACATTGGACACTGTGTCAGACGTGTTGGATGATGCAGGGCAAGTTACTCGCGAAGCAACAACAGTTCGTTTCTTCAAACTTGGTCTCGTGCCGCGACTGTTGCACACAGTTGCAAGCCCACCGTCGGCGTATTTGCTCACCACTATCGGAATCGCGTTGTTGATTTTTGAATTCTTTACTGCTGGCATCGGCATTGGTGCACTTGTCGGTGCAGTGTGTCTCATCCTCGGTTGCATGGGTACCGGAGCATTACCAATGAACGGGATCGGCATCGGCATCTTTATTGCAGCATTTGTTGCCTTCGCCGTTGATGTTCAGGTGGGTATTCCACGATTCTGGACAGGTGCTGGATTAGTGCTGTATTCCATCGCGTCATTCACAATGTTCAGATCCGTTGATGGTCTTTCTATGCGTCCGTCGTGGTTCACATTGCTTGTGTGTATCACCGGAGTTGCACTCACATTCATTGTGGGTATGCCGTCCATGGTCCGAACACGTTTTGCTACGCCGACGGTTGGTCGTGAAAATCTCATTGGTACAACCGGCACTGCAGTGGGAGACATTAATCCTGAAGGCATCGTGCTTGTGGATGGTGCGCAATGGCGTGCACGTACCAACCGAGCTACTCCGCTTGCTCATAATGCAGCAATGCGTGTTGTAGCTATTGATGGAATCACTTTGGAAGTAGAGCCCTTAGAAGGTGCTGCCAAGGATTACCGCGAGGCCCGTTCTCACTAAACATGTTTCTGCTGATCATTTCTCTCGTAGTGGTGTTGCCACTCGTTGAGTTGTATGTGATTGTGCAAGTGGGTCAAAGTATTGGCTTGTTGCCAACGATTGTGCTGTTGATTGCTATCTCTGCAATAGGAACCTCGCTAGTAAAGCGCGAGGGCATCAAGGTGTATCAAGACTTCACTGCAACGTTGCAGCGAGGCGAAGAGCCTTCGTCACAAATTGTGCAAGGGTTTTGCATCCTGGCTGCAGGTGTATTCCTGTTAGCCCCGGGATTCATCTCTGATGTCCTAGCTATCAGTTTGCTGTTACCCCCAACCCGAGCATTAGTGGTCGCGATCATGAGCCGTCGACATAAGGACGGCATCACAGTGATACGCGCAACACACACGGGACCTATCGTGGATGTGAAGGGGCATCTTTCTTCGTCTAATGACGTGATTGATGTTGAACCAATTGAGGGGAATGAAAACGATGACTGATGTGAAGGCCGAAGAACCGTTTGATCCCGCAACTGTCCCTGTGAAGCCCGCAGCGACAGTGTTGTTGATTCGTGATGCCGACGATGGCGGCATTGAAGTATTCATGTTGCGCCGTACTTTTAGCGCTGCATTTGCCAGTGGCATGTTTGTGTTTCCGGGTGGGAAAGTTGACGATGTCGATGGCATGGAAGACATTGCAGAAATTTGCGATGGTCTAACTGACGAACATGCAAGTTCCTTGCTTGGTCTGCCCAATGGTGGACTTGCATATTGGGTGGCTTGCATACGTGAGTGTTTTGAAGAAGCTGGCGTGTTACTCGCACGTCACGAAACAACAGGTGATGTTGTTCGTTTTGATGCTCCAGAAGTTATTGAGCGTTTCAACACAGAGCGCCACAACATTCACGATGGTTCGATTGCTTTGTTAGACCTGTGTGCGCAGGAAGGTCTTCGCTTGACAACCGACGACATTCACTACGTGAGTCATTGGATTACGCCTATGGGCGAGAAGCGACGTTTTGATACGCGTTTCTTTATTGCTCGCGCACCAGCTGCACAAGAACCACTGCATGATGATGGGGAAACTATTGAGAGTTTCTGGATTAAGCCCGAAGAAGCAATCCGTCGTTCACATGAAAAAGATCTCATGCTTATGCCACCAACTAAAGCAAACATTGAGTTTTTATTGCCTCACAAGACCACTGATGAAGTGATGGCAGCAGCGTCAAAAGTGGGAACACCACAAACGATTTTGCCCAAAATCAAAATTGATTCTGATGGGCGAGTAACAGGTATTGCTATGCCTGGGGACTCTGACTACGACGCACTGTAACCACAACATCTTCAGCGCGAGCTGAGCAATCTGACATCTCGTCAATCTCTGGAGTGTCGTCGATAATTCGTTGAGCGATAGCCGTGAATGTTTGTGCTGCAACAGAAGTAGCAGTGAGTACGAGTGGTTCACCAATGTCGCCACCATTTGCCACTGCAGGTTCAATCGGAATTTGACCCAAGAGTTCAACACCAATTTCGTCGGCTAATGCTTGACCGCCACCGGATCCAAACAATGCATATGACTCGCCGTGCTCGCACGTGAAGTCACTCATGTTTTCAATCACGCCTGCAACACGTAAGAAACTGCGTCGCGCCATATCGGCTGCACGAATTGCAACCTTTTGCGCAGAGACTGCTGGGGTAGTGACGATCAGCATGTCGGTACGTGGCAACATGCGTGCAAGTCCCATCTGTACATCGCCAGTTCCTGGTGGCATGTCGATGAGCAAGTAATCAAGATGGCCCCAGTTGACGTCGTTCAAGAATTGTTCAACGGCTTTCGTGAGCATGAGACCACGCCACATGAGTGCGGTTCCTTCGTCTTCTACCAACATTCCGGTGGAGACAACTTTGAGCAGACCTTTTCCGATGACCCGTTCATTCGGAATGATCATTGGTTTTTCTTTGCCGTCAACACGTGCTGCTTCAAGACGGTCGGGCATTCCTAACATGCGAGGAATTGAAAAGCCCCAGATGTCAGCATCAAGTACGCCGACAGTTTTTCCGGCGGCTGCAAGTGCGGCTGCCAAGTTGACGGTGACGCTTGATTTACCAACGCCACCTTTTCCACTGGCAATGGCAAGGACGCGAGCGGTGATTGGTACAGCGGTGTCGGTCGCGTTTTCGCGAGCATTCCAGCGCGCACGTGACATCACGGCAGTGCGCTCTTCGGGGGTCATCTCGCCCCAATCGATCTTTACTTTGGTGACCCAGGGGTGCACTTCAAGACGCGAACGGATGTCTTTTTGGATCTGGGCGCGCAAGGGGCAGCCCCGAATAGTGAGTTTGACGCCGATGGTGACCACCCCGTCGACCATGGTGATGTCGCCAGCCATGCCGAGATCGACGATATTGTCGCCCAATTCAGGGTCGATGACAGCCCGCAGGAGGTTTCGAACCTCTTCTTCGGTGGGGGCCGTTGGTGTCCTGGGGCTCACATAATTAATCCTACTGGCGTATTGTTAATGCATGCCCCTGTGCCTATTATTGGGTAAGTACAGGTTCAGTCCTTTGGAGGTCCACCATGATCACTCTCACCGATAACGCAGCAAGCAAAGTCGCTCAACTTCTTGAATCAGAAGGCGCAGCCGAAATGGCATTGCGCGTCGCAGTGAAGTCCGGCGGATGCTCTGGCTACTCATACGACATGTACTTCGATAGCGAAATTGCTTCCGACGACATCACCCTCACATTTGGATCAGTGCGAGTCGTTGTCGACCCAGCATCTGCTCCAATGCTCGAAGGTGCAAGCTTGGACTTCAAAGATGGTCTCAACGAGGCAGGCTTTGCAATCACCAACCCAAGCGCACAGCGCTCATGCGGTTGCGGTAAGTCGTTTAGCTAATTCCTGCAGCGGCAAGTGAGTCGCGCAGTTCTTTCACATCAAACACCGCGTCTAAGCGGTTGATGAGTTTTCCATTTTTGTCGGTGATGTAAAGCACTGGCTCGTACGAAAGTTTGTACGCCTGCACTGCGGGCGCTGCTTCTGTTGCTGTTTTGTCTTTGTATACATCTGCATGAACGATGGTCACTGCGTCACCAAGTGAAGTAGCAACTTCAATGAGTGCATCAAGCGCAGGCGCGCATGTTCCTGTCTTGCAATAGGCAGGTGTGCCAATGAGATACACAACTGGTTTTCCAGATTTCAGTGCATCTGTCAATGTTTGCGCATGAAACGGACATGCTCCGTCAGGACTTGTACAGATGGGATCAACGCCACGATTGTTATCCGTTGTTGGTGTATCGAACGGCGGCAACTGATCGCCAACAAGCGGCGTGAGTACATTGCTTCGTTCTTCAATCTGAAACGAACTTTCTGTGTTTGGTGCAATGTTGAGCTTCAGTAAATAGATGCCTTCTTTTGCGATATCGAAAACAAAGGGCCAGTACGGAACTGAGAGATTTTCTGCATGTTGTTGCGCAACCACTGCATCATGTACGACGTCGCCAGTTTCGGCATCAATAATTCGTGCGGTGAGTTGTTGAGGCAGAGAAACATTTCCGGATGCACCGAGAACCCCACTCTTGTCGGCCAAGGAAATTGGAAGACGTACAGATCCGGCAACAAGCCCAGTGGATGGGTAACGCTTCACTATTTGCAGGTCGCCCGAAGTCTCTGGAGAGAACTCAGACCATTGACCATCGCTAGAGGGGGAGGACCCACCGCATGCTGCGACGATTCCGCCCAGTCCAACGGTGGCAGAGAGGGCCAAAAATCGACGGCGGCTGAAAGAGGTGGGCAGATTCATCAGAGTCAATGGTATGCCCTCGGTGCTCTGGCGTAAGGTTGGGGTATGGCAAATGCACCTCACCCCCCATATACCCCTGTAGTTCGCGCCGGAGACTGGATCATCGTGTCTGGTCAATTGGGTATGAAAGATGGTGCATTGGTGCCAGGCGGAGTTGCCGCTCAGACTGCACAGGCCGTCGTGAACCTGAAAGCGCAATTGGCTTCAATGGGTGCAACAGTGAATGACATTGCAAAGACGTTGTGTTTCCTCACCGACATGGACACATTTGCAACGTTTAACGAGCAATATGCAAAAGGTTTTGGAACAGCACGTCCAGCGCGAAGCACTATCGGTGTTGCGTCGTTGCCATTCGGTGGAGCTGTAGAGATTGAAGCGTGGGCGTACAAGCCACTTGTTGGCGGTGCGAAGAAAGCAGCGAAGAAGTCTTCGTCTAAGAAGTCTGCTGTGAAGAAAACTTCGAAGAAGAAAGCCACTGCAAAGAAGGCAACCAAAAAGAGCGTTGCTAAGAAGACCGTCAAGAAGTCAGCGAAGAAGTCCGCTGCTCGAAAGAAGAAGTAGTTCCATGCCTGGTGCAATCATTCTCGTTCTGATCCTTTTTGCTTTTCCGATTGTCGTTGGACTTTCCACGGCAGCTCTCGCTGGTCTCCTCGGACATCTGCTCTACAAAGATGCAGAAGTTCGCCATGAGGGCAGTGAATTGCTTGATACCAATATTTAGTAATAGACCGAGAGGTCACAACTATGACTGCTGACCTTCTTATATACAACGCACGGTTGGTTGCAACTGTTGATGCCGATCGACAAGAACTTCCTGGTGGTTGGGTCGCAATTACCAATGGTCTTATTTCAGGTGTCGGAGCATCTACCGATGCAATGCCTGAAGCGGCACAACGTATTGATGCGAGTGGTTGCTTAGTAACTCCGGGTCTTATCAATACGCACCATCACTTGTATCAAAACTTGACTCGTGCGTATCCGCCGATGACATCGTCGCCATTATTCGGATGGCTCCAAACGCTGTATCCGTTGTGGCGTGCACTAGATGAAGAATCAGCCCATGTTTCTGCGTGGATTGGCCTTGCTGAACTTGCACTCAGTGGTTGCACCACAAGCACCGACCATTTGTATTTGCACCCACGCAACGGCGGAGATTTATTGTCTGCTGAAATTGCAGCCGCAAAAGATTTAGGTATTCGCTTTCATCCAACGCGCGGTTCTATGTCGTTGTCGCAAAAAGATGGTGGATTGCCACCCGATGATGTTGTGCAGGAAGACGATGAAATTCTTGCGCTTTCTCAGGTAGCTGTTGAACATCATCACGATCGTTCGTTTGGTGCGATGACACGCGTTGCTTTGGCGCCGTGTTCTCCATTCAGCGTCACGAAAGATTTAATGATTCGTTCTGCCGAACTTGCAGAGAAGCTCGATGTGCGGTTGCACACACACTTTGCAGAGAATGCTGAAGACGACGATTTCTCCATCGCAACATTTGGTTGCAGGCCTTTTGAGTACTTGAAAGAAGTGGGCTGGTTAAGTAATCGCACGTGGGTGGCGCATTGTGTGATGCCGAATCATGATGAGATTCAGGCCCTGGGCGCTGCTGGTATTGGTGCAGCACATTGCCCGTCTTCGAATCTCATTTTGTCATCGGGCATTTCACCAGTTGTTGATTTGCGAGCAGCAGGCGTACACGTTGGTTTGGGTGTTGATGGTTCATCGAGCGCAGACTCTGCGTCGTTGTGGTTGGAAGCACGACAAGCAATGTTGTTAGCAAAGTTAAAGAATGGTGCAGATGCTGCTGATGCACGTATGGCATTAGAAGTTGCAACCATTGGTGGGGCAGGTTGTCTTGGTCGTCTGGGTGAGATTGGCCAGATTGTTGTTGGCCAAGTGGGCGACATTGCAATCTGGGATCTCACCGGAATTCAGTTTGCGGGCGCGATTGCTGACCCGATCGAGGCATGGTTACGTTGTGGCCCAACGTCTGTGCGTGACACCATCGTGCACGGGAAAGCAATTGTGCGAGACGGTCACTTGGTGAGTACCAAAGTGAATGAGATGATGACAAGTCACGCACGCCTAGCGGCCAAGATGCAACAGCTCAATATCTAATGCTGCACGCTTTCTTTTTATCCTTTGGCGTGATCTTCGTTGCGGAGTTGGGGGATAAGAGCCAGTTAATGGCTTTGGCTTTTGCGACTCGCTATAAAACATTGCCTGTTTTGATTGCCATTACTTTGGCAACGGGCATTGTGCATTTGATTTCTGTGGGAATTGGTGGGGCTTTGGGTTCTGCTCTGCCCACAGACTTCATCAACATTGTTGGTGCTCTTGCTTTTATCGGTTTTGGTCTGTGGACGCTGCGCGGAGATGAACTGACCGAAGAAGATAAAGAGAGCACTAAGGTTTCATCGAAGCATGTGATCATGGCCGTGGGCACAGTGTTTTTCTTGGCAGAGCTTGGCGACAAGACAATGCTTGCAACTGTCACGCTTGCTACTTCTGAAGGTTTAGTGGGCACGTGGGCAGGTTCAACCGTGGGCATGGTTGTGGCCGATGCATTGGCAATTGTGGTGGGTAAAGCTTTGGGTGATCGTTTGCAAGCAAAGACTGTGCGAATTGCATCTTCAATCGCTTTTTTTGTGTTCGCCGCACTGATGCTCGCCGACGCACTGCGCTAATTCATCTATCCTCACAGCATGCGTTTATTTGGTGAAGTCCTCGTGACCATGTTGGTCATTCTTGATCCTCCTGGAAACGTTCCTATTTTCTTGGCCGTTACTCAACGCCTTTCCGATAAAGAACGGCACAAAGCTGCGTTCATGGCCGTGGGAACCGCATTTTTTGTTATCTCCATGTTTGCCATTGGTGGACGCACAGTTCTCGATTATCTCCATGTCTCCGTACCAGCACTTCAGGGTGCTGGCGGTTTGCTGTTGCTCTTGGTTGCATTGCAGTTGTTATACGGCAATGGCAACACAGAAGACAATTATGAAGTTGCGTCGCCTGAACAACGCACCTTTGTGGCCATGGTGCCGCTTGGTACGCCGTTATTGGCAGGACCCGGCGCAATTGTTGCCACCATTGTTTTCTTTGGAAAGGCCGATGGAGCCGTGGAATGGTTCAGTGTTCTTCTAGCAATCGCATGTGCGTTGTCGGTTTCACTGATCACATTGCGCTTTAGCGGTGTTGTGAAGAAAGTGTTCCGACCTCAAGGTGTAGTGCTACTTGCACGCGTAGCCGGCATGTTGCTTGCAGCCATTGCTGTGCAGATGATTGCCGATTCTGTAACAGCGTTCGTTCGCGCCGCGTAGTTAATTGATGATGCGACGATTCTGAAATCGTGGCGCCAATCTCTGGTCTAGTGTTTCAGTCATTCGTACCGAATCATTAGGTGGCATTTATGGAAGAGCTTCAATCGGACAGTGGGCAAAGCAGGATTGCCTATTTGTTTGTGGTCAAGGACTCTGAGAAACAATCTTTGTCCTCGACGGTCTCAACCAGCTTGGGGATTAGAAACCTGGCTGTTCCTAAAGGTCGCGTTGAAGTGTTCTTCATTCCGCCTACTCCGATTAATCCGATAAATCAGGGTAAATCAATCGGACAGATCATTCTGAGTGAAACAAAAACCCTGGCAGAGATGTATTCAGAGTTTGCGGTTACGCACCTCACACACGACTGGGAATCTTCCTACGTGCTCTGGCCCGTTCTCATAACTGGGAAAGACCCCGCAGAAGTTGAAAGTTCAGAGGTTGAGTTTGAGGTGACATGGGACTACCTGCATGTTTCGCGCGCTACGACTGGTCAGATTGATCTGATGATCGATTGTGTTGCAATTTGTTTGTCTCGGTACAGAAGTTTGTCTATGGCCATCCGAAGTATGCAGAGTCATGCAGACGCGCTGATTTCAAAAATAGACGGAAAAGATTCTGAACAAAGTGCCTCTAGCGAGAACGACAATGAACGGGACAGGAGAGCGTTAAAGGCTGATCTATTGAAAGTTGATGCGACTATGTCTTTGCGGTGGGGCTTTGAATTTCGCCTATTAGATGCAGTCTCTGAAGCGTGGAATCTGTATGGCCTTGAGCGGAAAGCTAAAGAGTCTGAGGCAACCATTGCACAATTAGCAGCAGAACTTGAAGCAAAAGATGAAGCAGTAAGATTTCAAGAACAGTCACGACAAACACAAAAATTAAGTTTCTTTGTTGCGACATTTGCTTTGGTTCAAGTTCCCGCGACGCTGATGCAAATTAGTGATCTATGGCTTAAACAGAATTCACAGATTTTCAGAGGTATTGCTGTAGGTACAGGGGTTTTGGCAACTGGTATTTGGCTTCGGATGTGGTTCGCACATCGAAATTTAAATCGAATAGCAGCCGAATCTGGTTGAAACTACGAGCCCCAGCGAGATTGGCCGAATCGATAGCCAACGCTGCGAACTGTCTGAATCAGGTTGGCGTGTTCTTCGCCCAACTTTGCGCGCAAACGACGAATATGAACGTCTACAGTGCGCGCGCCACCGTAATACTCGTAACCCCACACACGAGACAACAGCATTTCGCGAGTAAATACTTTGCCTGGGTTTTGCGCAAGGAACTTCAGTAACTCGTATTCCATGAATGTGAGGTCGAGCACATTGCCATTGAAAGTTGCCTGGTAAGTCTCGAGATTCAGAACTAAGCCAGAGTGCTCCACAAGTTCTGGGCGTAAACCACTCTCGGTAGAAGAAAACATATGACGTAGACGTGCTTCTAATTCACGTGGATGAAATGGGTTCAGACAGAAGTCGTCGAACAAGTCGTCACGCAATTCAAGTTCAGCCAATTGCGCTCCGGAGACCAGCAGCATCACAGACTGAATGGCATTGTCACGCTTACGCATTGCACGAACAAAAGCCCACGCTGCTTCGGGGTCTTCGTCACAAGTAACGATTGCACCCATCCACCCAGCTTGCGGCTCACACTTCGTTGCTTCGTCTGCACCAGAGACGGCCTTCCACCGATACCCACCAAGATCAAGCGTGCGAGCAAGATCTGTAGAGGGTGTTGCGGGGAATACAACAATCATGTCTGACGTAGCCATAGCGAGAATTACAACGACTTCAGGTAGCGGTTGATTTCGTAGGGAGTTACTTGCGTCTTGTACTCGCGCCATTCATGGCGTTTGTTACGCAAGAACCATTCAAAGATATGTTCGCCTAGAGCTTCACGGACTAGCTCAGAACTTTCCATCACTTTTAAGGCATCTGCAAGCGACTGTGGCAATTGTGTAATACCCAATGCGTCGAGGTCTACGTCGCCCATCTCAAACAAGTTGGCGTCGGCCTCTGGTGGAAGTACATACCCTTCGCGAACACCCTTCATACCAGCAGCCAAGATGACAGAGAACGCGAGATACGGGTTGCATGCAGGGTCTGGTGAGCGATATTCAATACGTGTTGCGCTGGCGTTTCCACGCTTTGGCACTGGAACGCGAATGAGTCCGCTGCGGTTGTTGCGTGCCCAACTCACATGAACAGGTGCTTCAAAGCCAGGTACAAGACGCTTGTAACTGTTGACCGTTTGGTTAGTAACAGCGGTTATTTCAGCAGCATGGTGCAATAAGCCGGCCATGAAAGATTTTGCAACAGGGGACAGGTTGTGCGGGTCATCTGCTGAGTAGAACGCATTGGTGTCACCAGAGAACAAAGACAAGTGCAAGTGCATGCCTGAGCCTTGAACTCCTTCAAGTGGCTTTGGCATAAACGTGGCGTGCACGTTGTTCATTGCTGCAATTTCTTTCACGATCATGCGAAATGTCATCACGGAGTCA
>JAPKZX010000073.1 GCA_026393575.1 Actinomycetota bacterium | reverse complement strand
ACAATGTATGGAACACCAACTTGACGAGCAAGCAACACGTGCTCACGAGTCTGAGGCATAGGACCATCAGTAGCAGCAACAACCAAAATTGCGCCGTCAACCTGTGCAGCACCAGTAATCATGTTCTTGATGTAGTCAGCGTGACCAGGCATGTCAACGTGTGCATAGTGACGATTCTCTGTCTCATACTCAATGTGAGCAATCGAGATCGTTATACCACGAGCTTTTTCTTCAGGTGCCTTGTCGATTTGATCGAACGCTTGGAACTCAGCCAACCCACGATCAGCCAACGTACGCGAAATAGCAGCCGTCAACGTGGTCTTACCATGGTCAATTTTTCGTAGCGGCGATCAGGATCGAACTGATGACCTTCCGATTATGAGCCGGATGCTCTGACCAACTGAGCTACGCCGCCTTGGCGTAATAGTCGTTCAACCATCTAGCAAGCCAGATGGCGGAGCCCTCTGTCGGAATCGAACCGACGACCTTTTCCTTACCATGGAAACGCTCTACCGACTGAGCTAAGAGGGCGTGCGCATGGAGAAAGCCCCCACGAGCCGGAGTAAAAAGGTTATCGGTGCAAGTGGTCGAACGGCACTAGGTTCTTATGTCTGTGGGACAGATTTCTATTCGCCATGCTGAAGAGCGCGACGCCGAGGCCATCAGGTCTATCTATAACTACGAGGTAGAACACGAGACGGCCACTTTTGACCTCGTGCCCCGCTCCCTGGACGATCAATTGGAGTGGCAGCGGGCCCGAACCGGAGCATTTTGTGTCTATGTGGCCGAGCTCGATGGCCAGGTCGTGGGCTTTGGAGCCCTTTCGCCGTATAAGGAAAGGGCCGCGTACCGCACCTCGGTGGAGGATTCTGTCTATGTGCGCCGAGATCTTGGCCGCCAGGGAATTGGCCGGGCCATGCTCTCCCACCTGCTCGAGGCAGCCGAAAATGGTGGTTTTCACGCCGTTATGGCCCGAATTACCACCCTTTCCGAGGGTTCCATTGCCCTACATGAGGCTCTGGGCTTCCAATTAGTAGGAATTGAGCGCCAAATCGGGCGAAAATTCAATAAATGGCTCGATGTGGCACTGATGCAGTGCCTTCTGACTGAGAGATAGTCCCCCACAGCATTCGACCCCGCTGGAAAATCCAGCGAGGTCGAATACGGGTTGGGCTGTATCGGCTTTCGCCGTTCAGTTCACGGATTTCTCCGTGGTGGGCCGGGCAGGATTTGAACCTACGTAGGCAGTGCCGGCAGATTTACAGTCTGCTCCCTTTGGCCACTCGGGCACCGACCCCTATTGGAATTGCCAAGGTTATCGGGTGGGTAGCCTTCTACCCCATGCCATCGTTTGACATTGTTTCCGATATTGACCGCCAAGAGCTCCGTAACGCCATCGACCAGGCCCAGCGCGAAATGAGCCAGCGCTTTGACTTCAAGGGGACGGACTCCTCCATCGAGCAAAACGACCTCATCATCACCATCAAGACCATTTCGGAAGAAAAGGCCCGTGCGGTGCGTGTCTTGCTGGAAGAAAAATTCGTGAAGCGCGGCATGTCACTCAAAGGCATCGAGTGGGGCAAGTTTGAACAAGCCAGCGGAGACACAGTTCGTCAGTTGGTCACGGTGAAAGTTGGAATCTCTTCCGACAAGGCTCGCGAGATCAACAAGCTCATCAAAGAAAAAGGTGGCAAGGGAGTCTCTAGCCAAACACAAGGCGAGCAAGTTCGTGTCACCAGTAAAAAACGAGACGACCTACAAGGCGTCATGGCTTTGCTTAAAGGCGAAGACCTTGGCATTCCATTGCAGTTTGAAAACTTCCGCGACTAAAACTTTTTTTAGCCAGCCCAATTGTAATCGTCGCCAACTATCTCGGGGCTACCGTTGCCCCACCACACACTTAGCACGCCTTGGTCATTCACCATTGCACTACGTGCGCCATTCATGATGTAAGTAATAGTGCTGTCTGAGATATTGATGTTCGACCGAACTTCAAATGACTCTGCATCACGAAATTGCACGATGTCATTTCCATCTACCCCAGCTACACGTGTCACAAGATTATTGTTCTCGTCTGTTCCCACTAATCCCACACGCCAGAGATTCCTGGACTCCCAGTTCACTTCATTTGTGATCAACTGTGCAGGACGAAGTGTTCCTTCGCTAATGGATGCAACCCACACAAATGCGCCATTGGCAGTGAACCCGCTTACCGCTACCTGATCACCATTCAGCCATGCAGTTTGATACATCGTTGCCACATCGGCTTTTGGAAGCGCAATCGTTGTTGAAACTTTGTCTGGTGCTTCAACAGAAGAAATAGTCAATTCTTCATATCCGACTAAAGCCAGTAGTTCCCCGTCTGGACTAATTGCCGGCAAGTGGCCCGTAAGTTGCAGCCATTCACCTTTGATTTCACCTTCGTAAAAAGTAATGCCGCTCACAGGTTCACAACATGCACCGACAAAGATTGTGCAATCCTTTGGTGAGATTGCAACAGACTCGGCAACCGTCAGGTCATATCCCGTGTTATTCGAGTAAGGATCATCACCAATTTGCTCTAGCTCACGTGATGCCGTTGTAGCCGGGTCGTCCCAGACTCGCACTCGATACTTGTCGGTGATAGCCGCTAAGCCCAACGTTGGATTTTCTTCGGATGGCGCACATCGTCCAGCATTTGCAGTCTCTTTTTCAACTGTGACCTCAGCACTGTTTGAGCACGAAGCAACACAGACAAGAACACCAAGACATAGCAGTGCGCGTTTCACGATTTAATCTTCGCTTGGTGCTTCTGCGGCGCGTTTCTGTAGTTCGTTCACAACGTTCGCATCAGCAAGCGTTGTGGTGTCACCAAGATTTCTACCTTCAGCAACATCGCGCAACAAGCGACGCATAATTTTCCCGCTACGAGTCTTTGGTAGATCTGGCGTGAAGTAAATCGTTTTGGGTTTTGCAATTGCACCAATTTCATTGGCGACGTGATTGCGCAGCACTTGCTCATCTACTTCCATGCCACCCACCAAGGTGACATACGCAATGATTGCTTGGCCAGTAGTGGCATCGTTTGCACCAACAACTGCTGCTTCAGCAACGCTCGGATGTGACACCAACGCACTTTCCACTTCAGTTGTAGAAATACGGTGACCCGAGATGTTCATCACATCATCGACACGACCCAACAACCAGAGATAACCATCGTCATCTAACTTGGCTCCGTCACCGGCAAAGTACCGACCTTCAAAGCGCGACCAATACGCATCTTTATAACGCTCTGGGTCTTTCCAAATGCCGCGCAACATTCCCGGCCATGGATGAGTGAGTGTGAGATAGCCACCACCATGAGTCACTATCTTTCCTTCATCATCAAGAAGTTCAGCACCAATGCCGGGCAACGGGAACGTTGCAGAACCAGGCTTTGTGGTTGTTGCACCAGGTAACGGTGAAATCATGATTCCGCCTGTTTCTGTTTGCCACCACGTGTCAACAATTGGGCAATTACCACGCCCAATATTTTCGTGATACCACATCCACGCTTCAGGGTTAATAGGTTCACCTACGCTGCCCAGCAGTCGCAATGACGAGAGGTCATGCTTTGCAGGTTCTTCCACGCCCCACTTCATATAGGTACGAATAGCTGTGGGCGCCGTATAGAAAATCGTGACTTTGTACTTCTCGATGATTTCCCACATGCGATCATTCGCCGGGTAATTGGGAACGCCTTCATACATCACTTGAGTTGCGCCATTACTGAGCGGCCCGTAGACGATGTAGCTGTGGCCAGTAATCCAGCCCACATCAGCTGTGCACCAGAAAATATCTTTTTCGGGATTGAGATCGAAAACGTACTTATGTGTGTAGGTGACATGCGTGAGGTAACCACCTGTGGTGTGCATGATGCCCTTGGGCTTTCCCGTTGTACCTGAGGTGTACAACAAGAACAACAACTGCTCAGAATCCATTGGTTCTGCGGGGCACACCGCATCGGCTGTTGCCATCAACTCGTGATACCAGTGATCACGGCCGGCTTGCATTTCAACTGCATTGCCACCACGCTTCACCACAACAACTGCAGTGATGCTCTTTGCATTTTCTACCGCTTCATCGGCCTGTGGCTTCAGCGCGAACACTTCACCGCGGCGATAGCCACCATCTGCAGTAATCAAAACTTTTGCTTCGGCGTCATTAATGCGATCTGCAAGTGCTTGCGACGAGAAACCACCGAATACCACCGAGTGAGCGGCGCCGATTCGTGCACATGCCAACATGGCAACTGCGGCCTCTGGAATCATCGGAAGATAGATATTGACTCGGTCACCTTTGGCAACACCGAGTCCTTTCAATACATTTGCGAACTTTTGTACTTCATCAAGCAACTGCGCATACGTCACCGTGCGCGTATCACCAGGTTCACCTTCAAAATGAAACGCAACCTTGTCACCCTTGCCGGCAAGTACATGATGGTCGAGGCAGTTGTACGACACGTTTGTTTGCCCACCCACAAACCATTTACTAAACGGCAAATTCCATTCGCAGATGGTGTCCCAAGGCCGCGACCATTCAACAAGCTCAGATGCTTGTCGCGCCCAGAAAGCCTCGTAATCACGATCGGCCTCTTCATACAAATGAGTTCCGGCTACCAACGTGTTCTTCTTGAATGCATCAGAAGGCGGAAACTTTCTTTGTTCCCACTGCAGTGCATCAATTGTGTCGTGGTTATCTGAATCGGCCATCTGAAACCCCCTAATGACTAACTATGAGACTAGTGAAATGAACTCGCTACTCACTAGGGCGGGCGGTAAGACTGAACGGGTGACACCGTCGAACCTTGGCCGAGATACCACCCAACAATTTGGGCCAGCCGAATGGGGCATGACAACGGCAGTGGCAATCACCTGGGGAGCATCCTTTCTTTTCATCGCTATTGCCATCGACCACGTTGCGACAGGAGTAGTTCCTATTGCCCGACTCGGATTTGGCGCTCTGGCACTCGCCTGCTTCCCCGCTGCTCGCAAGCGAATCGACCGCAAAGATATGCCACGCGTTGCAATGCTTGGGTTTGTTGCAATGACAATTCCGTTCTATCTGTACCCACTGGCAGAACAATCCGTCTCGTCTTCCATCACCGGAATGATCAATGGCTCTATCCCCATCACCACCGTTGTTGCCGCAGCCATCCTCACCCGCAACATGCCATCTGCTCGTCGAATCACCGCTGTACTCATCGGGTTCGTTGGTATCGCACTCATCTCGTTCGGAAGTGTTGGCGATGACAAAGGCGCAACATTGCACGGAGTGCTGTTTCTTCTAGCCGCTACTTGTTGTTATGCATTCACCAGCATCATGTCTCGTGAAATGCAAGTGAAATACGGAACACTTCCCGTGTTGTTATGGCAAGAGCTCTTTGCTTTGTTGTTTTCTCTCCCACTCGGCATACCAGCTTTCTTCGATAGCAAATTTTCCTGGGCAGCGTTCTTTGCACTTGCAGTGCTTGGCGCATTCGGAACTGGTTTTGCTTACGTAATGTACGGAATGCTGATGGTGCGTGCAGGTGCAGTACGCGGTGTTATTGGCGTGTTCTTCACCCCAGTAGTAGCAACAATTCTTGGTTTGCTATTTCGTGATGAAAAAGTAACTGCCCTTGCAGTCCTTGGTATGAGCGTTGTGCTCATTGGGGCATGGCTAACAAGCCGACCCGACTCTGCGGTGCGCTAAGCGTCGCGACGCGAGAAGAAGACCGCACCCAGCACCGCAAACACTGCTACAAAAGCCGTGAAAACCGTTAACGAAACAAGCCACGAATTGCTTTCATTTGCGTAATGAGCAATGAGCCTAAAACCATTGCCTTGCACCGGAGCAAACTTCATCATGTTGCGATCGAATGCCACCGACAATAGACCAAACACCATTCCTTCAAGAATGGTGGGCCACAAGAGCAATGCAGAGATAGCTCCGGGTGAACTCTTGAACACCAAGCCAAGCGACAACCCAAGTACTGAGAGGAAAACGCTAAGGATCACTACCGAAAACAAGATGCGCACATCAGTATCAATGGTGGCGAAGTCGATGTTTCGCGACGACAGAATCAACTGAGACGGCACCAAACACAGCAACAGCATCAGCACAGAGGAAACCGTAGAGACCACCACTGTTGTCAGTAGTTTTGCAACCAAAACTGTGAACCGATTCGGAGTTGCAACGAGAGTGATTCGAATAGTTCCCTGTGAATACTCTTGCGTCGAACACAACACACCAACAACACCCAGTAAAAGACCTGTGAGTGGGGCAAAGTTGCCCACCATAGAAACAAGAGAATCGCCTACTTCCCCGTTGCTGAATGCATACATCGAAGTGAGAGTGAAGATGATGGCTGGGAGTGCAATTGAGCATGCAACAACGACTTTTGTTGCACGTGTAGTGCGCAACTTGAATAACTCTGAGCGAAGGACACCAATCATTGCTGCGGTGCCGCCCATGTTGAGGTGGCGGATTCGCCTCTGTATTCCACTGATGCATCTGTCGCATCAAGAAACGCCTGCTCCAGTGAACCGATTTGGGGCGAAAGTTCATGTAATACAAAATTGTTTTTTGCGGCGATTTCACCAATGGCTGCAGCACTGATGCCGTGAAAATCAACCCCCTCCAGAGTCTTCTCAATTGTTCCGCCTGCAAGTCGAACAAGTTCTGCAAGAGCGTCAATACTTGGGGAGACAACACGCACCCATGTTTTTGCATGTTGTGTCATGAATTGGCTGATTGGCCCGGAAGAAATAAGGGAACCCTGACCAATGACCACCAAGTCATCAGCAACAAGTGATAACTCAACTAACTGATGACTGCTAACTAGAACAGACCGACCCTCATCTGCAAGATGTCGCATCACTTCTCTTGTCCATCGAATTCCTTCTGGGTCAAGACCGTTTGCGGGTTCGTCCAATATGACAACTTTTGGATCGCCTAGTAATGCAGCAGCAAGGCCAAGACGTTGGCGCATTCCTAATGAAAACTTGCCAACTCGTGTATTGGCTGCTTCGGTCATGCCGACCATTTGAAGAACTTGGTCCACACGCTGCACTGAAATGCCATGCGTTAATGCGATCCAGCGCAAATGATTACGCGCTGTTCTTCCCTTGTGGGCATCTCCCGCATCAAGTAGCGAACCCACTTGGGTGAGTGGGCGCTCAAACTCTGTGTACGCCTTGCCATCGAACAAAACATGCCCTGTGTCAGGGCGATCGAGGCCCAACATGCATCGCATAGTGGTGCTTTTGCCAGAACCATTGGGCCCCAGGAAACCAGTTACCCGACCAGGCGCCACCGAGAACGAAAGCGAGTCGACTGCCTTCTTAGACCCATACGACTTGGTGAGATTCTCAACAACGATCACACCTGCAACCTACTTCTCTTTTGAAGATGAAATAGACCACTCAAGAACCATGAAATTGCCTAGGCCAGTCGTATCGAGCAGGGCCTCTGCCTCGGTAACTCTGCTTCTCATCTTGATGGCTGCCACTGTGGGCCGCGCAGCATTTTCTGTCCACACTTGTTTCCCCTCTTCTACCAGTTCATCAATTCCCCACAACTGCAAGAACTGCGATTGCGTTCGCACTGCATCTGGCTCTCGCACAGCGGCAAGTTGGTCGATGCATACCTGTGTTGTGATGTCTTGTTCACCGGGGTTGCGCAAATAGTGCACTCCGCGTTCATGACCCGCGTAGGTGCGCAACCATTCACGCCATGGCATGGATGCGACCTCGGCGGTTAATGGAGTGCAGTAATCGATAACGAACACACTGCCAGAAGACAGATTTTCGAGAACATTGGATAGCCATTCAGTGGCCTTCGTATGCACTGGTGCGCGTGAGCCATGTGGAACGCGTGAAGGTAAACAGGCAGGAACGTCTTGGGTCATCAATAACTCTGCGAAACCATCTCCCTGTTGAATGACATGAGCATTCCTCCAGCCATCGTCATATACCCATAAATCAAATGGCAGATTGTCGAGCAATTCATTGGCAATGATGACACCGTGTGCGATGTTGCTTGGCATGACATCAGTAGATGTCACCCCTTCTGGATGCAATGTTCGTTGTTCGGCACTTACTTCAACAGCTACGTACGATCCATTGACTAGACACTGTGGACTCGCTGCGAGAATTGAACGCGCGAGTGTGCCCGGCCCAGCACCCACTTCTACTATTTGAAAATCAGTGGGCTCACCTAAACGTTTCCACACTGCATCAATTGCTTGCGACAGGACATGGCCAAATAATGGTCCCACTTCTGGAGAAGTAATGAAGTCGCCACGCCTGCCGGCACGACCTGTTGTGGAATAGAAACCGTCAGACCCGTACAGCGCGTTCTCCATGAACTGCGCAAACGGAATACTTCCTTGAGACGCTGCAATAGCAGCGCGTATGGAATCAGCCGCCGAAGGCACCGGCGAGACCGGCAAGATCACCGAAGTGAATAACAATTCCTGGCAAGACACCGAGCAACAACGTTGCAGAACCGGTGATTGCTAGAGCAACAATGAGCGATGATTGAATTGGAACGGGCGATGAATCACCATCTGGCACTGGGCGCATCCACATTTCACGCAAGATACTTCCGTAGTACCCGAATGCCACAACAGAGTTCACACCGCCAATAATGGCCAATGCATACGCCCAATTGTTTTGTGCAGAGACAAGTGATTGGAAGGCTGCAAACTTACCGAACCAACCACCGAGAGGTGGAATACCAGCAAGTGACGCCATGAACAATGTCATCAGAGTTGCAAGGCCAGGTGCGTATGAGAACAGACCACCGTACGAAGAAATCTCGCCGCTGCGTGTTTTGCGAGACACCGCAATGATCACTGCAAAGACACCCAAGTTCGTTGCTGCATACACCAGCAAGTATGTAACTACAGCGCGCAGAGCGGACTCTGCAACACCTTGTTCACCTGCCACCGCAAGCGGCATGAGAATGAAGCCGCCTTGAGCGATTGACGAATAGGCCAACATACGAACGATGTTTGTTTGCTTTAGGGCCATGACGTTGCCGACGGTCATTGTGAGCGCAGAGAGGATCCAGAACACTGGCTGCCACACTTCGTTTGAACCAGGGAATCCGACGTACACAACAGTGACCAGAGCAACGAATCCTGCGGTCTTCGACGCAACAGACAAGAACGCAGTGACAGGAGTTGGAGCACCTTGATAGGTGTCGGGCGCCCACGTATGGAAAGGAACTGCTGAAATCTTGAATGCAAAACCAATCACTACGAACAGAACCGCAACTGCACGAATCGCAGACATGTCTGAACCGAGATATGCACCGATGTCTACAAGTTTTGTGGAGTTAGTGATGCCGTACAGAAGTGACATGCCGTACAACATGATGGCCGACGCAAATACACCAAGTAAGTAGTACTTGATTCCTGCTTCATTGCTTTTGCTGTCACGCTTACGCCAGGCGGCCAGCATGTACGCCGGGATCGACAAGAACTCGAGTGAAACGAAAATGGAAATGAGGTCACGGCTAGATGCCATCATGACCATTCCCAAAAGGCTCGACAAGACCAAGAACCAATACTCCCCTTGGTAGTAGTCGCCCTCACGAATGTGATCTGCAGACAACAACACCACCACATAACCAGCAAGCAGGAACAAACCTTTCAGTACAAGACTGAAATCGTCCACCACATAGCGGCCATCAAACAGTGAACGGACTCCCGCATCACTGAGCGACAGTGTCAGTACTGGAATGAAAGCAGCAAGGAGGGTGAAACTTGCAACAGGTGTCAGTATCCACTTCTTCGCGTCTGCAATAAAGAGATCCAACAGCAAGAGCAGCACAATGCCGCCCCCGAGAACAATCTCGGGCGCAAGTGCGTGATAGTCGACAACAGGTGCCGACCACACAGCGTCAGCGATAGTGCTCAGCACGGGTCAGCCTCCAAAAGCCTTCAACGTGACGCCCACAGCTGGGTCGAGAACTTTGAACATCAGTTGTGGGTACACACCAAAGACCACGATGGCGATAAGCAAAGGTGACCATGCCAGCCACTCAAACTTGTTGACATCATGGATGTCTTCGTCGTGACCATGACCTGGTGAGAACTCTGCAGTTGGCTCACCAAATGCAGTCCGCTGGAACAGCCACAACAGATAACCAGCAGCAAACACAGTTCCGATTGCAGCAATCACCATGTATGCGCGGAAAACCTCAACTGGCAACCCGTCGGCTGGTTGATATGCAGAGAGAATCGCGGGGAATTCACCCCAGAAACCTGCAAGACCTGGAAGACCAAGCGAAGCCATCGCACAGAAGCCCATGATCCAACCAAGTTTTGGTATTTGTAACAACATGCCAGAGAGACGCTTGATTTCAAGTGTGTGATAACGCTCTTTCACAGAACCTGCAACAAAGAACAACATGCCGGTAATCAAACCGTGAGCAACCATTCCAAACATTGCTGCGTTCATACCGAACGAGGTCAAAGTTGAAATACCCAACATGACGTAACCCATGTGAGCAACCGATGAGAACGCAATCAATCGCTTCATATCTGTTTGGGCGAGACAGCCAAGCGCGCCATAGATAATGCCAATCACTGCAAGAGCACCGATGTACGGCGCCCATGCTTTTGCTGCTTCAGGAAGAATCGGAATTGCGATTCGTACAAAACCGTAGGTACCCAACTTCAACAAGATGGCAGCCAGGATGACTGAACCTTGAGTTGGCGCTTGGGTGTGCGCATCAGGCAACCAAGTGTGGAACGGGAACATTGGCACCTTGACCGCGAAGCCAACAAACATGCCACCGAAGATCCAGATCTGGGTCGTACGAGAAATGTTCAAACCATTTTCAATGAGGAATGGAATAGAGAAACTTTCGGCACCGGTCTTGAAGAACAACGCAAGGAAGGCCACCAACATAAGCGCCGAACCAAACATGGTGTACAAGAAGAACTTGAGTGATGCGTACTGGCGATTTTCGCCACCCCAAACACCAATCATGAAATACATCGGCAACAGAACAAGTTCGAAGAACACGAAGAACAAGATGAGGTCACGGGAAATAAATGTTCCGGCCATACCTGTTTGCAATACCAACATCAAGATGAAGAATGCTTTTGGATTACCTGGTGAAGGAACGTGATCCCAGCTGTAAATCATGACCAACAAAGTGATGACCATCGAGAGGAAATACAGAGGAAGGCTGATTCCGTCTAATCCAATGAAGTACGACGACTTGATGACAGAGATCCATTCGTGGTTTGCCACGAACTGCATCTCGCCAGCGCGGCCGTAGTCAAACTGAATCAAGGTAAACACACCGACAGCAAGCGTTGCCGCTGCTGTGATGATGCCCACTGCTTTAGTTAGTGCTTCGTCTGCCTTCGGCAGAAAAAGCATGATGATGACTCCCACCAGTGGCAAGAATGTGCCGACTGATAGCACCCAGTTGTGTTCGCTAAGCATGCCTATGTGCTCCCTCAGGTATTAATGATGACGAGTATGAGAGCGCCGATGGCGGCTGAGCCGAATAACAACGCCCCATACATATTGACTTTTCCGGACTGAACAGGTTGTAGGGCGCCGCCCGCTGCTTGCGCTGCGTTACCCGAACCATTCACTGCTCCATCGACCAATTTCTGATCGACATTGCGATACACCCAACCAGCAACGGTCTTGGCGCTTGTACCTGCGCCGTTGACGATGCCGTCGAGAATGTTTTGGTTGATCCAATACGCACCGCGCGCGATTGGATGCGCGATGGAACGTACGATCACGTTTTCGTATAGAGCGTCGAGGTAGTACTTGTTCACCAAGAACTTGTACCCGGCACCTAGAGCCTTATTGCGCTCTGTGAGACCAACGAGTTTTTTGTTCTTGCGCTCGTACAACTGAACACACAAGATCCAGCTAGACAACATTCCTGCAAACACGATGAGCATGGACAAGCCAGCCTTCGACCATTTGAATGGCGCATGATTAAGTTGCGGTGCAACACACACGCCATCTACTGGAGTTTTGGTTCCACAATCAGATTTGTGATGACCTTCCTCACTCGAGTGATCTTCTTCACCACTCGCTGCAGCCAAAGGCGCACCGGATTGGGCCTCTTCACCCACAACAGGTTCAGTTGGTTCGTCGGAAGAAATTCTTGCTTCACCTGCACCACCGGTGACATAAGCAATGCCTGTTGGGTTGATGACTTCAGCACTTGGTTCTACCCACTTCTTGAAGTTCTCCCAGCTGTGACCAAATGGCGCTGCGTTCAAGAAACCAGAACTCAACGCAAGGGTGGCCAAGATGATGAGAGGTGCAGTAATCAGCCAACCAGATTCATGAGGACCATGTGACGCATGATCATCGTGGCTTGCATGTGCGTCGTGACCGTGAGTGTCATGAGCATGATCGTCATGACTTGCGTGTGCGCCATGACCTTCTTCTTCATGATGCTCTCCAGCAGATGCGCCGCGTGGCGAACCAAAGAAGGTGAGGTACGTCGCGCGTGTCATATATGCAGCGGTGAGGAACGCACCCGTCAGGCCGACAATCATGAACACGTTGTAACCGTTATGACCTACGTTGTCGATGATTTCGTCTTTAGAGAAGAAACCAGAGAACGGGAAGACACCACATAATGCCAATGTTGAGATGATCCATGTGGTGAAAGTGATGGGCATGAACTTGCGTAGTCCACCCATGTCTTTCTTCATTTCAAACGAGTGATGCGATGAGCTGTGACTGATTGAGCCGGCGCCCAAGAACAGACAAGCCTTAAAGAACGCGTGCGTAAAGATATGGAAGACGGCTGGCAACCAGGCACCAGCGCCGAGTCCCATCATCATGTATCCCAACTGACTCACAGTTGAATACGCCAACACCTTCTTGATGTCTGTTTGGACGAACGCGAGAAGAGCGGCAATGACAATGGTGATGCCACCGATGATCACAATGAAGTTGGCACCTGACCCAAGAATGTCGAGGCCTTCAAAGAACACTGGATACACGCGAGCAACCAGGAACACGCCAGCAACAACCATGGTGCTTGAGTGCAGCAAGGAACTAACAGGCGTTGGGCCAGCCATCGCGTCTGGCAACCAGGTGTGGAGCGGGAACTGGCCGCTCTTGCCGATTGCAGCAATGAATAAAGCCACAGCGCCAACTGTGATTGCTGCAGAGCTTGGGTCACCCGAAAGCGCCCACGATGACAAACCACGAATGGAGAAGCCAGATACGCCGAGTGTCTTTGTAGTCCAATCGTTCGCAGCGAAGTACAAGACGGCAGTACCGGTCAAGAGACCAATGTCGCCAGTACGTGTCGTAAAGAATGCTTTGAGTGCAGCACGACTATTTGCGCCCTCTTCCCACCAATGTCCAATAAGCATGAACGAGCACAGACCCATGATTTCCCAACCAAGGATGAGTTGGATCATGTTCTCGGCTACAACCATGTTGAGCATGCCTGCAGAGAACAACGTGAGAGACGCGAAGAAATGTGTGTATCGACGGTCACCGCGAAGGTATTCGAGCGAATAAATCTGTACAAGTGAAGAAATAAACGCAACGACTAGAAGAATGGTGACTGTTAGACCATCAACATGTTGGCCAATACCTAGCGAGACACCATCGTTTTGCCACCAGGTCCATGTCTTGACGATTGGCGCGATGTAGGCGCCTTCTGCAGCGCCATTAACTCGCTGAATCCACTGGTATGCGGCACCTGCGGAAAATACAAGGGCTCCCAACATGGAAGCGACACCGAACTCGCTGCCTTTTTTCGGCATGCGCTTGCCAAAAAAGATAATGAGTGCAAACGAGATTGCAGGGATGATGGGGATAATCCATGCGTTCTCTAAGAACCAACCAGACGACAACACTGTCTCTGTCATTTCGGTCGCTGCTGCCAACATCTGATCAGCCCTTCATCTCTGAGAGTTCGTCAAGTCCGATGGAGCGACGGTTGCGATACATAAGGAGAACCATTGCGAGTCCGACTCCGACTTCGGCGGCTGCGACTGCAATGACATACAGAGCAAACGTGTGGCCGTCGACAGATCCGTTACGCAAAGAGAAAGCCAACAAGTTGATGTTCACTGAATTCAAAATCAATTCAATTGACATCAACACCATGACCGCGTTCTTACGAGCAATGACTCCGTAGACGCCGATGCAGAACAAAACGGCGCCCAGAATAAGGAACTGATTCAACAACATGGCTTAGTCCCTCCTTGAAAGCACAATGGCTCCGATAACGGCGGCAAGAAGAACGAACGACAGTGCCCAGAACGGCAACAAGTACGGTCCAAAAATTTGGTCAGATAATTGTTGAGTCGATACCACAGGAGAATCTGAAGGCAAGCGTTGATCGCCAAAACCATCATTGAGTGCGATAGCAAGTGTTGCAAAGAGCAATACCGCAACCGGCACACCCATGAACCAATTCTTATTGTTCAGGTCGGTCTCAACGCCAATACGTGCACGAGTCAACATTGTTCCGAAAAGGAACAGCACCATCACAGCACCGATATACACAAGTACTTGAGTGATTGCTACGAACTCGGCGGCAAGAAGTACGTATTGAGCGGCTGCACCAGCGAGAACAACTACGAGCCAAAGAGCTGCGTGTACGACGTTCGATGTTGTAACAACACGAAGCGCACCAATCACCATGATTGCAGCGATGATCGCAAAACCAATGTTTTGAGCGACAAGAAGGTCAGCAGCAATCATTACTTCTTGCCCTTCTTATCTGCGCCAGCTTCAAGTTCTGGTGCTTCAGGAACAGTTTCCATCCACTCGCCAAGTTTTGACTTGTCATGCAAGAGGTCGGCGATGCGAGGTTCTGAGTATTCGTATTCTGGGCTCCAGAACAATGCGTCGAACGGACACACCTCTACACAGATACCGCAATACATGCAGAGTGCGTAGTCTATATCAAAACGATCGAGTTTGTTGACCTTACGAGGAGAACCGCCAGCACGACGCGGTGGTGCCAACTCTTTATGACCTTCGATGTAGATGCACCAGTCGGGACATGAACGTGCACACAACATGCACGAGGTGCAGTTGCCTTCATGCAATGCGATAACACCGCGCGCACGAACAGGAGGTGTCTCCTTTTCGTGCGGATACTGAATGGTGTTTGACCCTTCAGTTGCTGTACGCATCAACGTACCGAAAGTGACCCCGAGGCCCTTAAACAAACCAGGAACTTTGGGCTTAGCCATCAGAATGCCACCTTGAAGATTGCCGTCAGCATGATGTTGACAAGTGAAACTGGAATCAGCACTTTCCATGCGAAGCGCTGCAACTGGTCTTCACGGAAACGTGGGAAAGAGAAACGCACCCACATGATGATGAAAGACAACACAACCATCTTGGTGAACAAGATGAGTGGTCCGGCCACATTCATCCAGTTGTCGATGTCATTCAAGTTGGTCCAACCGAACCAAGAGAATGGAACAGCCCAACCGCCGAGGAAGAGAACAGAAGCAATCATGGAGAACACGCCAGCAGTTGCGAATTCACCAATGAAGAAAATAAGGAAACGGAAGCCTGAGTATTCGGTCATGTAACCAGACACGAGTTCAGACTCAGCGATTGGCATGTCGAACGGTGTTTGTGTGAGTTCTGCTTGCACGGCAATCATGAAAATCACAAAACCAACGAACTGCGTCAGGACGTATGGGTTGCCAAGTCCGTCCCATCCAAACATTGAGCCAGCATTTTGTGCCACCACGATGCCTTGCATGTTCATTGTTCCGGCCTGAATGACAACACCAACGACTGCGAGCACCATGGGAAGTTCATAAGCGATCAATTGACCAGCAGCACGAAGACCACCGAGCAGTGAGTACTTGTTGGCACTTGACCAACCAGCAATCAAAATGCCAAGAACTGAAACAGATGAAACGGCGAGCATATAGAAGACGCCTGCTTCAAAATCGGTGAACCACGCGTCTGGTCCGAACGGCACCACCACTACCAATAAGAAGGTGCTGGCCAAAACAATGAGCGGCGCAATCTTGAAAAGGAACCTGTCTGCCCGTGCAGGGTAGATGTCTTCTTTCTGCAACCACTTGCCAACTTCAGCAAACAACTGCATCGAACCGTACGGACCAGCTTCCATTGGACCAAGACGAGACTGCATAAACGACATCATCTTGAACAAGAACAGGTACACGATGGTTCCTGCTGGCAGTAGAACTGCAACCAGGCCACCAAGAACGCGCAATAACGACTGTGCCCAGTAGGCAAGGTCAGCGGAAAGTACAGCTGCATTCATCAGCGATCAATGTCTCCGAGAATGAAATACAACGACGCCAAGATGGTGATGATGTCTGGGACATAAACACCCTTCAATAGCCACGGCACAATAGAAATGTTGTTGAACGACGCACTACGAATCTTCACACGGAATGGACCCATGTCGCCTTGTGACACGACGTAATAGCCCATCTCGCCGAGTGGATTTTCGGTTGAGACCCATGCTTCGCCTTCAGGAACCTTGATGATTTTGGGAACCTTTGCCATGACAGGTCCGGCTGGAATGGTGTCGAGAAGTTGGTCAACGATGCGTGTGGACTCGCGCACTTCTTGCAAGCGAACCCAGCAACGAGCGAACGAGTCGCCGTCGGGATGCGTAATCACTTTCCAATCAACTTTGTTCCATGCCATAGGAAGACTTTGGTCGCGGCGAAGATCCCAATCGACACCACTTGCGCGCAAGTTTGCACCGGACATGCCGTACTGCAATGCAACATCTTTCGGAATTACACCAATGCCACGTGTACGTGACTGGAAGATTTCATTGCCAAACAACAAGTCTTCGATCTGATCGCAGAATGTGCGCAACTTCTTCATGACGTTGCGAGTCTCGTCAATGAAACCTGCTGGCAAGTCTTCCTTCAACCCACCAATGCGGTCGAAGTTCGGGTGGAAGCGTCCACCAGTTGCTGCCTCAATGAGGTTCAGTACATATTCACGATCACGGAATGCGAAGAACACAGGAGTTACTGCACCCAACTGCACACCAAGGTCACCAAGGAACAAAGAAACGTTTGCGATGCGAGACAGTTCAAAAAGAATGGTGCGAATGTGTTGAGCACGTGATGGTGCCTCTACGCCCATCAACTTTTCGGCTGCCAAAATAAATGGCACTTCGTTTGCGAACGAACCCAACCAGTCGATGCGGTTTACCAATGCAGTGACCTGTGGGTAGGTACGAACCTCGGTGAGCTTCTCGTAACCACGATGCATGTATCCAGCAGATGGCTCTGCCCAAATAACTTGTTCGCCGTCGAGTCGAGCGATGATGCGAAGTGTTCCGTGAGTCGCAGGGTGCTGCGGTCCGATGTTGAGGGTCATTCCCTCGGTTTCAAGTTCTACGTTGACGCGTGCATCTGCTGCTTGCGATGCGATGTAGGCCAACTGTTGGCGGTCTCCGAGCAAACTCATGATGCTTCGCCTTCCTCTTCATCGTCGTCACCTGGAAGCGGTTCGACGTCAACAATTCCGGGCCATGGCTTCACGATGCGCGCAAGCAATGGGAAATCTTTGCGCAATGGATGACCTTCAAAATCTGTAGGAAGATACATATTGCGAAGGTCTGGATGTCCGTTGAAACCAATGCCAAACATTTCGTGTGTTTCGCGCTCGTGCCAATTTGCACCCGCGTAGACACCGCTCCATGAATCAATCGCCATCGCTGCGTCGTCAACATCAACCTTGATGTTGATACCGAGGCTTGAGAACGGCTGCATGACGCGAGCGAGTACTTGGAAACGTGTGGAGCCACCTGTGTAGCCCTGCTTCACAGCGGTGTCACGCTCTTTCGGAGGATCGGTGGGATCATCTTCACCCTTGCCGAACGGAGAGGGCATCCAGTCGATTGCAGAAAGAAAACAGAAGTACGAATATCCGAGTGACTTCAATGTGTTTCCAGTTGCGACCCATGCATCTGCGGAAACGCGGATCCACATGTCGTCATTTGGTTTTACAAGAGAATCGAGAACAGCGCCATCGAGTGCAGCGATGACTCGCGCAATTTCTGTGTCACGAATTTCGTCACGAGGTGCTTCAGTTGTGGAATCAGTTGTTGACGACAACGGGAACACCTCCCCTCTCTGCGGACTCGCCATCAATGTTCATTGGACGAAATCCTTCACCGCGCCAACGCGCGCCCATGTCTTCGTTCTTGATGCGTTGCTGCAACAAAACGATTCCTTCTAACAAGGCTTCTGGACGAGGAGGACAACCAGGGACATACACATCAACAGGAATGATCTGATCAATACCTTTAGTGACGGAGTAACTATCCCAATATGGTCCTCCGCAGTTTGCGCAGCTTCCCATTGAAATCACATATTTCGGTTCGGGCATTTGTTCATACAAACGCTTGATTGCCGGCGCCATCTTGTCTGTAACTGTTCCAGAAATAACTACAAGGTCTGCTTGACGAGGAGAAGCAGGCAATGGAATAACGCCGAGTCTCATTACGTCATAACGCGGAGAACCGAATGCGGCCCCCATTTCAATTGCACAACAAGCCAGACCCCATTGATATACCCACAAGCTGTACGACCGACCAAGGTTGAACAGTTGAGTGAGTGGCTTGCCGAGTCGACCACGATCTACGAGACCCATACGAGAAAAATCCTTGTTCCTAAACCCAGCGCAAGACGCCTTTGCGCCACGCATAGACAAGGCCAAGCAAGAGGATGCCAACGAAGACACCCATCTCAACGAGACCAAAAACCGCGTAACGCTCTAACTGAGTTGCCCACGGAAAAATGAATACTGCTTCAACATCAAAAATCACAAACAGAAGTGCAAAGACGTAATAACGAATTTGGCTCTGCGACCAACCGTCGCCTACAGGGTCCACACCACTTTCATAGGTGAGCAACTTTTCTGGGTTGGGCTTGTTCGGGCGAATGAGTGCCGAGATACCAAGCAGCAAACCAGCGACTAAGAAGGAGGCAAGGCCAAACCACACGACAGTGAGATAGGACCGTAAGAACGGGGACATCACTGCCAAAACTACTACGGGCACTCACGATGCCCCCAACTTCTCAGACTGTCGGTAACCCCATGTGCCTTTGTGCAATGGTCGAGATGAACCAGTCCACCAATTCATTGCACCGAATCTCGGCCCCTTCCACCTGGGACCTTGTCTCTGACAGCAGCGCAACTTTCGAGATACCAGCGGCATCAAGTTCCTCGGTTCCGGTGCCGCTCGACCAATGGGAAACGATCGTCTCCGTGGCCTCGGGATGAAACTGGACAGCCAATGTGCGCCCGACCACCATGGCCTGCGGACCAACGGGTGAATCGGCCAAAACGGTTGCCCCCGAAGGGACCGAAAATCGGTCGTAATGCCACTGCATCCAGGGGCCAGAGGTCAACGCCGACGGGGCCGTAAGCCCGGCCTCAGACGTAGCAAACACTTGGCACCACCCGATTTCAGGAGATTGTGCTTTTGTGATTTCTCCCCCTAGGACCGCTGCAACCTGCTGGGCACCAAAGCAGATTCCCAGCACAGGGATATCTCGCCGCATGGCCTCACGAAGCAGTTCCTGTTCGGCACGCACCGGGCCGGCCACATGGTCCCAATAAGTACTCCAGTTAGAACCCAAAGCGAGGACCAGATCGAAATCTTCCACGGGCAACCAGCCCTCGTGGTCTTCTCTCAAGAACTCCGTGAACGTATAACCATGTCGACGCAATGCTCGCCCGACAAGACCGGGGTCGACATCTTCTCTATTCGCAACAAGTGCTGCACGCATGCCCACTACGGTAGAGCCTGCATGACCACTCCACCTATTGATTCGGCTGCCATTCTGGCCGCACGACTAGCTGGCGCAGGCGTCGTGAAGCGAACTCCCATTACAGAGTCGCTCACTTTGTCTGAACGTTTCGGTGGCAATGTCGTCTTGAAGGCTGAGAATTTACAGCGGACAGGCTCATTCAAGATTCGCGGAGCGATGAACAAACTCACTTCGCTCGGTGATGCCGCACAGTCTGGTGTCGTTGCAGGTAGCGCAGGTAACCATGCACAAGCCATCGCATTTGCTGCACGCCATTTCGGTGTGCCATGTGAGATTTTTGTTCCTGCAGGTGCATCACTTTCGAAAATGGAATCAGTTCGTTCATATGGCGCCACGCTCACTGAAGGTGGTGACACGTTGAATGATGCTGTTGCACTTGCTCGCTCACGTGCAGAACTTACTGGTATGAATTTCTGCCATCCGTATGATGATCCAATTGTTGTTGCAGGACAAGCCACGCTCGGCCTCGAACTTGCTGAAGACATTGCAGATCTTGCAATGGTTCTTGTTCCACTCGGTGGCGGTGGCTTAACAGGTGGCGTTGCGCTTGCACTGAAACACATCAATCCGAAGATTCGAATCATCGGTGTGCAAGTACGTGCTTGCGCACCATATGCAGGTGACCTACCACCCGATGGTCCGATTGTGACTTTGGCAGACGGAATTGCAGTAAAAACGCCTGGCGAATTCACTCGACCCATCATTGAAAAATACGTGGACGAAATAATTGTTGTGGAAGAAGACCTCGTGGCAGATGCAATGGTTCTACTGATGGACCGCAGCAAGTTGTATGTAGAAGGTGGCGGCGCAGTTGGTGTTTCCGCACTAATGAGCGGGCAGGTAAAGCCTTCGCGCAGCGGCACAACGTGTGTTGTGTTGTCTGGCGGCAACGTGGACTTGGGAGTTGTGCCCGGACTAATTCGTCGAAATGAAACACAGGCAGGACGACGACTCATTATTTTTGTTCGTATCTCTGATCGTCCAGGTGGGTTAGCAGGACTGCTTAACTTGTTCGCACAATCGGGCGCCAACCTCATTGAAGTAGAACACGTACGTGAAGGCGTTAATTTGCATGTGCGCGAAACTGGCGTGCAGGCCGTGCTGGAAGTGCGCAGCCGAGATCATGCAAAAGATGTGCTTGCTGCGGTACAAGCCGCAGGATACGAAGCAGAAGAAGTCGATAACGGATGACCATGCCGTTGATCGGCGTACCAGGGCGTCGTGCTTCAGAAGCAAATAACGTTCGCGGCAAGGCCATATCGTCTGGACGAATGTATGCAGATGCCATCCACCGCGCGGGTGGTCTGCCCATTGTTATTCCCCCGTCCAATGACCCTGATGTGATTGCGGCCACAATTCATAGATGCGACGGCATTGTGATGCCAGGCGGTGGAGACGTAAACCCCACTTGTTATGGGCACACCGAAAATGCAGAGCTTCGTGGCGTCAATGACTTCATCGATGCTTTCGAAATTGCCGCAGTGCGTGCAGCGCTTGATATCGATCTTCCAATTTTAGCGATCTGTAGAGGACACCAAATTTTGAACGTTGCACTTGGTGGAACACTCATTCAACATCTAGACACCACAGACGACCACCGCGACACAATGCACACTGTGCAAATGATCTCTGGTTCGCTGGTGGCTCTAGCAATGGGGACTCACGAACCATTTGTGCATTCGTTTCATCATCAGGCAATTGAAAAATTAGCGAATGACCTCACCGTTGTCGGCACACATCATGACGGCACCATTGAGGCTGTTCAGCATGTTTCTAAACATTGGGTGATCGGCGTGCAATGGCATCCAGAAGACACTGCTGCAGACGATGCAAGCCAGCAGGGTTTATTTGATTCCCTGATTCAGCACGTCAGGTAATCAGCGCGGCGCGAAGCGCACTAAGCGTGTTGCATCGAGCAGCAAGTCTGGGAACAGACCGATAACCAACGTGAACGCAACTGCCAACACAATGACAAGCACCACGGGGGTTGCAACATTGAGTGGCTCGGAAGAATCTGGTTCTTCCAACCACATGCTCACAACAATGCGTAGGTACAAGAACGCACCAATGACTGCAGCGACCATGGCTGCAACTGCAAGAGCGTACGAGCCGACATCTACGGCTGACTTCATGATTGCAAACTTCGCAACAAACCCCGATGTAAACGGGACACCCGCCTGAGCAAATAGCAAGATGCTGAATGCCAGAGCCAATGCAGGGCGACGCTTTGCTAGACCTCGGAAATCTGTCAATGCTGTATCAGCATCTTGTTGACCTGACATTGCAAGCACAATTGCAAATGAACCCATCACAAGAACCGTGTAAATAGCGAGGTAATTCATTGATGATGCAAGACCATCGCCACGCATATGTGCAGCTGCCTCAACACCAACAAGGATGAATCCGGCGTGGCTCACGGATGAGTACGCAAGCATTCTCTTCACGTTTGTTTGCACAACTGCCATGACAGAACCAATAAAGACCGTCGCAATTGCAAGGGCCCACACCACTGGTCGCCAGTCGTCTACACGCTGAGGCAAACCAACAAGAAGAACTCTCAGAAGCGCAGCGAACGCCGCGACCTTTCCTACGGACGCCATGAAGGCAGTCACCGGAGTGGGTGCACCTTCATATACGTCTGGAGCCCACACATGGAATGGAGCGGCAGAAACTTTGAAGGCCAAACCAATCATGAGTAGGCCGATACCGATCAAGAGCAGCGAATCATTTCCATTTACCGCAACCTGAGAACCCAGAGCTTGAGCAATACCTTGCGGAAGTGATTGGTTCGCGAATAACTGCGTGCTACCGGTACTTCCGTAGACGAGTGCGATGCCATACAAAAAGAAGGCTGATGCAAAACCACCAAGAACGAAGTATTTAATGCCTGACTCTTGACTCTGTTCCCGACGACGGTTACTAGCAGCAAGAAGGTACAGCGAGAGACTGAGTACTTCGAGTCCTAAGAACATCACAATGAGATCGTTGGCAGAAATCATCACGATTGCGCCGATTGCTGCAGTGAGGAACAGTGCAAACAGTTCTGGGCCATCGTCTTGCGAACGTTGCAAATAAGCGCTCATGAGAATAGAACAGAAAACTACAGCGCCTAAAACGGTGATACTTGCGAGGACCGAAAAACGGTCAATAAATATTGCGTCAGCAATGATTGAGCGACCCACCTTGCTATGCAAGTTGTTCCACTGCACACAGTTCGCTACGAGGGCTGCCGCCGCAGTTGCACCGGTAAACCATGCATAACCATGACGTGGCCAATTAGGAACAAGAGAACCTACTAACAACAGAAAGCATGCGCCGCCCAACAAGATGAGGAGAGGCAAAATGTCGGTCCACGGAATGGAAGGACCGATGAGTCCACTTGCAAGCAACATCACTCGCCTCCTGTATGTGTTGATTCAGCAGGCGTCTCAGAATGTTCTGCTGGCGCAGTTGGTGGCTGATAGTCAGAATGCTTCACAACGTGTTCGATGAGTTTGTCGACACTTGGCTCAATACGTTCAAGCATCGGCTTTGGATACAGGCCAGTAAACACAATCAAACTGATGAAGACGAGAATTAATGAACCCTCACGAAGGTTCATCTCAGCGAAGGAAGAGTTTGCTTCGTCTGGCTCACCATGGAACACACGTTGGTAAGCCCACAACAAGTACAGCGCAGCGAGGATAACTCCGGTGGCTGCAACCACGGTCCACCAACGAGCTGTTTCAAAAGAACCAATGAGGATGAGGAACTCACCAACAAAGCCATTGAGCCCGGGTACGCCAATAGAAGACAACATCACGACCATGAATGCAGCAGCGAAAATTGGTGCAACAGCTTGAATGCCCTTCAGTTCAGCAATGACACGTGTGTGACGACGCTCGTAGATCATGCCGACAAGTAGGAACAACGCACCTGTAGAAAGTCCGTGGTTTACCATCTGCATCACTCCACCCGTAAGTGATTGCGATGTGACGGCGAAAATTCCGAGCACGATAAACCCAAGGTGAGCGACGGAAGAATACGCAACTAAACGCTTGAGGTCTTTTTGCATGGTGGCAGCAATAGCGCCGTAAATGATGCCGATTGTCGCCAATGTAAGGAAGACCGGCTTAGCCCACAGTGCGGCGGACGGGAACAGATACAAACCGAAACGCAAGAAGCCGTACGTACCCATTTTTAGCAACACGCCAGCAAGAATTACTGAACCACCAGTAGGCGCCTGGGTGTGCGCATCTGGCAACCATGTATGCAATGGGAAGATAGGAACCTTCACAGCGAAAGCGATTGCAAACGAGACAAACAGCCAACGCGCAGTGTTGGTAGAAAAGCTTGCACGTTCAGCAATAGTGACCACGTCAAAGGTGAGATATCCAATGTCGTGTCGTGCCAACAACGCTGTGGCGATGATGCCCACCAACATGAACGCTGAACCGAGCATGGTGTACAAGAAGAACTTTGTCGCTGCATAAATGCGCTTGTCGTATCCCCATCCACCAATCAGGAAGTACATCGGTACAAGAACAATTTCAAAGAAGATGAAGAACAAGAAGAGGTCGAGGCTGAGGAAACTGCCCATGACTCCGGCTTCCAACACCAACAACCACGCCAAGTACCGCTTTTGGTCGTGATGTGGGTCAATACCGACGATGACAAGTGGGAAGAGAATTCCCGTGAGAACTACCAAGAAAAGCGAAATGCCATCTACACCGAGGTGCCATGAAATGCCCCACGATGAAATCCATTCGTGTTGAGACTGAAACTGAAATCCGCCATCATGAGTTTTGAATGAGGCCAGCAGCCAAATAGACATACCAGCAACACCAACACTGAACAACGTTGCAATCAACTTCACATACTCAGGTCGACGATTACTCGTGAGTGCAACAAGAACCGCGCCCACAATCGGAAGGATGATGAGAGCTGAGAGGATAGGAAACGAAACGTGGTGTGCAGCACCAGCAGACGATGCAACAAGAGAAACGAACGACATTAGAGAACCCCTCTCACGAGGAACCATGCAAGGACCGCAACTGCACCAAAGGCAACGATTGCGGCATACGAACGAATCAGACCCGTTTGCAACTTGCTGAGTACTCCCGAAATTCGGCGAACCTCAATTCCGGCTCCATTAACAACTCCGTCTACGACCACTGCATCGAAGGATGCAACAGCATCAAATGATTTGTAGCCAGGGCCACCGATAAGTGAAGACACGGTGGAGTCGTAACGCCACGCGTCGGCAAGGATGGCGGGCTCAATCACTTTGAACTTACCCTTGGCGTAGACCGCGATAGATGCTGCAATTCCAGAGATGGCAATTGCTATTGCAAGGGCAAGTAACAACCACTTGTTTTCGTAAGCCCATGTTCCAGAGATGTTTCTCTCGGAGTGATGCACCACTGGCTCTAACCAATGTTCTAAAAACTTGGTGCCTTTTGTAAACGGCAATTGCATCGCACCGCCGACGATGGATAATCCGGCCAATACCACCAATGGGGTCACCATTGTCCACGGACTTTCATGTGGGGTGTGATCGCCATGTGCGCCGTTATCTTCAGCATGGTCATGCCAACGAGCTTCACCAAAGAAGACCATGATGACTTGACGTGTCATGTAATACGCGGTGAGCAAAGCAGTAACAACGCCGATGAACCACAACAAACGGTTGTTGGCGAACGCGTACAACAAGATTTCATCCTTCGACCAAAAACCAGCAAAAGGAGGAACGCCCGCAATTGCTAACCAGCCAATGATGAAAGTAAAGCCTGTTATTGGCATGACTTTGCGCAATGCACCCATGCGACGCATGTCCTGCTCGTGATGCATGCCATGGATGACAGAACCAGAACCAAGGAAGAGCAATGCCTTGAAGAACGCATGGGTCACCATATGGAAAATGGCCGCTACATAAGCGCCAGAACCGATAGCTAAGAACATGAAACCAAGTTGCGAGACGGTGGAATACGCCAACACTTTCTTAATGTCAGTTTGAGCAACAGCGATTGTTGCCGCAAAGAGCGCAGTGATTGCACCTACGGTGGCAATGACATCGCCCGCCCACGGGTACGAGGCATGAAGCACTGGCGCCATACGCGTGAGAAGAAAAACACCGGAGGTCACCATGGTGGCCGCGTGGATGAGAGCAGAAACTGGTGTTGGGCCCTCCATTGCGTCGGGCAACCACAAATACAACGGCAACTGTGCGCTCTTGCCGCAAGCACCAACAAACAACATGAGGGCAATGCCAGTAGCAGTCACTGCAGCTAAGCCGCCATTTTCCGCTGCGTGGTTAATTCCTTCATACGACAATGTTCCGACAGCAGAGAATGCAAGGAACATCGCCACCATCATTCCCCAGTCACCAACACGGTTGGTAACGAATGCCTTTTTGCCGGCAGTGGCAGCGGAGTCGCGAGTGTGCCAGAAAGAAATGAGGAAGTACGAACACGCACCTACTCCTTCCCATCCGAGGAATGTCACCAACAAGTTTTCGCCGAGCACCAGCATCAACATTGAGAAAACGAACAGGTTGAGATACATGAAGAACTTAGGAAACTTTGGATCTCCGTGCATGTAGCCAATGGCATACAGATGAATCATGGAGCCAATACCTGTAATGAAAAGCGCCATGGTGATGCTGAGAGGGTCAGCAAGTAACGCAAGATCTACGTGCAGTGAGCCCACGGGCAACCACGAGAACAGAGTGACTACGTGATGACGTTCTTCTGCAGTTCGTGACAACAGATCGAAATAGATGCCTGCCACAACAACAAAAGATGATGCGGTCATGACGGTGGCAAAGATGCCTGCACCTGGTTCACCGAGTTTTCTGCCAAACAAGACAATCAATAAAAAGCCAGCAAGCGGAAGCGCTGGAACAAGCCAAATGAGATCCAACATGATGGTCTAGCCCTTCAATCCTGAGAGATCATCTGCGGTTGCATCTGTGCGGCGACGCATGATGGAAACAATGATGCCAAGGCCTACAACGACTTCGGCTGCAGCTACCACCATTACGAAGAAAACAGCTACCTGACCATTGATGTTCGACAATTGTGTGGCAAGAGCAACGAACGAGAGGTTCACAGCGTTCAGCATCAGTTCAATGCACATGAACATAACTAGTGGGTTACGTCGTACAAGAACTCCGACAGTTCCGATACCGAAAAGAACTGCAGACAAGATGAGGTACCAAGAAGTTGTGGGTTCGACAGCAGACAACATTGCGATCACTTCCCAGTTCCTAGTGATTTCATTCTGCGAGCCATTACAACAGTGCCGACTACTGCTACCAAAAGAAGTACGGAGGTTATTTCGAAAGCAAATACGTTGGTGCTGAAGATGGAACGAGCCAACGCACGGATGTTTGCATCGGGAGATTCAAGAGTTGCGCTTTCCAAGGCGCCACCTGCGGAAGCGAAATTCTCACGACCAGTAACTACTGCAGCGATAATGATGGCGACTAATCCGCCACCCAGAATGAGTGCTAATGGTCGTTGCTTAGCAATGGGCTCCACCGAAAGGTCTTCCGATTCGTCGACACCGAGAAGCATGATGACAAAGAGGAACAACACCACAATGGCTCCGGCATACACAATGACTTGAACAGCAGCCAGGAAATGCGCGTTGTGTGAAACGAACATCACTGCAATTCCAAACAGTGTGAGAACAAGACTCATAGCGGCATGAACAGGATTAGCCCTGGTCACGACTCCGAGTGCCCCACCCAAGACCATTGCTGCGGCGAGAACAAAAACTACAAGTTCCATTAGTGATCCGCCTCTGATTCATCGCGGTCACTCTGTGGTGGTTCTGGCGCACGCACCCCGTGGCCAAGTTCTCCGCTCCACGCAACAACACCTTCAAATGAAGCATCGCCTGATGGAGCTGTTGCCCTCATCCAACCAGATGTGTGCTGATCTTCACCTGGACGCCAGTCTTCCCATGGAAGATGTTGTGGCTGACCCGTGGTATCGACGAGTAATTCATCCTTTGTATAGATGGCGTCTTTGCGATTCGTAAATGAGAACTCAAATAATTTTGTCTCAGTAATTGCTTCGGTAGGGCAAGCCTCGACGCACATATCGCAATGGATGCAACGCAAGTAATTGATTTCGTACACAAAACCAAAACGCTCGCCGGGAGAGGTTGGATTGTCAGGGTCATTATCGGCCCCGCGTACATAGATGCACTTGGCAGGACAAACACCAGCACACAACTCACAGCCGATGCACTTTTCCATACCGTCTTCATAACGATTGAGCACGTGGCGACCGTGCATGCGCTCGGGCTTTTCAATTTTCTCGTCGTGCTCATCGCGATTCTTGCGACGGAAAACGCGACCGCCCGAATACTCAGTCGTCACTTTGTTGCGTGCACCATGCTGACGCATGGTGACAAGGAATCCACCGAAGTAACCCATTAGAAACTCGCTCCGTCCTTCTCACGATTGCTGCGACTCACCTTTTGGGCAAGTTGCAGCAATGCGTAGCCACCAATCAGAACCAAAGCCGATACCAATGTGACCACTATTTGATCCCAGCCGGCATCGCGACCTACTCGCTGAGCTGCAAGCAACATAAACCAACCAAGTGATGCAGGAATCAACACTTTCCAACCGAGGTCCATGAGTTGGTCGTAACGGAAACGCGGCAATGTAGCGCGGAACCAAACGTAGATGTAGAGGAACACAAGAACCTTCAACAACAACCAGACGGTTCCTTCCAAGGCGTTCGGAAGTACTGGAATGTCAAGAGTGGTATTGCCGATTGTGATTGGTTGAGGCCCGCCGAAGAACAATGTGACAATCAACGCCGACATAGTGATTGTGTTCATGAACTCTGCAAGGAAAAAGAGTGCAAAACGAATTGACGAATACTCGGTGTTGAAACCACCTACGAGTTCTTGTTCTGCTTCAACGAGGTCGAACGGAGGGCGGTTCATTTCAGCAGTAGCCGCGATGAGGAAGATAAAGAACGGCACGAACCCGGTGGCGACAATGTTCCAACGACCAACGGAGGTTTGTAGGTTCACAATGCCAGCAGTAGACAACGTGCCAGAAACCAAGAGAACCGCACCAAGTGAGAGACCGAGAGCAGCTTCATACGACACCATCTGTGCAGATGCACGCACAGAACCGAGCAATGGATACTTCGAACCACTTGACCAGCCAGCGAGCATGATGCCGTACACGGCGATGGAAGAGATTGCTAAGGCAAACAACACACCGATTGGTGGGTCTGCTAACTGCAATCGTGTTTGATGACCAAACATGGTGACCATGCCACCCTTGCCGTCACGGAAGTCACCGCCCAATGGAATAATTGCAAACGCCAAGAATGCAGGTACCAAGGTGAGGTACGGAGCAAGTTTGAAAACAAACTTGTCTGAGCGCTCGGGCAAGAGATCTTCTTTAAAGAACAACTTGATGCCGTCGGCCAGAGTTTGCAATAGACCCCATGGACCTGCTTTGTTTGGCCCCACACGGTTTTGCATACCCGCAATGACTTTTCGCTCGAACCACACCATGAGCATGGTGGCGACAAGGCCCACCACAAAGACAATGAGAACCTTGACCAGAACAATGATCAACGGTGTCCATAGCAATTTGCCGTCAAGCAACGGGTCAACTGAAAGAAGTGCAGAAATCATATTGACTCAATCCGAACGTCTACGACTGAATCTGATCGACGAATCAGTTCACGAATGTCTGCACCTGGTTGGTTGAAAGGAACAAGTGCAACTCCGCGTGGAACCGAAGGCGACGAATGCACTGGCAGAACCAACGAACTGTTGTTGTTAGAAACACGAACGTTTCCGCCTTCTGGAGCGCCAACACGATCGAGATCAAGTGGGTTCACCAACACTTGCGCACCTGGAGCGAGATTCTCTAGAGCAGGGCTAGTGAGAGTACTAATTGCTCGGTCGTACAACTTGCGGCTCACGTTGAGGCGGAACTCGTACGAGTTGCGTGGTGGTGCACTAGTAACCACATTGGAATGCGCAGCAACTGGTACAGACACCACTACTCCATCACGCTTTACTGCAACTGCAGTAGTTGTGGCACCAAAACCAGGAATCGCCTTGGCCATGTCGCGCTGCACATCAGCCAACGTTGAGACCGAAGAATCATGACCCAACACACTGAGTAGTTCAGCAGCAATCATCCAGTCGGCACGAGATGTACCACGTGGGGTGATTTTCTGCACAACGTTTGTCACGCGACCTTCAAGGTTCATTGTGGTTCCGTCTTTTTCACCATACGCAGCGGCAGGCAACACAATGTCGGCGTGCGCAGCGCTTGGAGACAAGAAAGTGTCCACTGCAACAACAAACTTGGCACCGGCAATTCCACGGCGCGCAAGGTCGGCATCGGCAACGTCACTTAATGGGTCGGCGCCAAGAAGAATGAGGCAATCAACTTTTCCGTTTGCTGCTGCTTCCAAGATTGCTGCAGTGTCATTGCCATCTGACGGGGCAAGGCCTACCGACAAAGCACCACGAACGTTGCCGCGACGAAGTGCGGGAAGCACAGTTGCACTTGGCACCGCACCAATAACTGCATCAACAGCAGCCATGACATGATTGGCCGACTCTGCAAGGTTTCCGCGTCCCGCCACAATGGTGACTGCTCCACTCTGAATTTGAGTTGCAACAGCACTTTCGCTGAGTAACGCAGCAAGGGCAGCGGCAGATGTTCCTGGCTCAGCCTGCACGGAACGCCATGCATACTTCGTTAAGCCGGTTTGGTGTGAGGACACTTCAATAATGCGCACACGCTTTTTCTCTGCGGCATCACGAAGGCGAAGGAAAAGAACTGGAAGTTCTTCCTTAAGGTCTGGCGCGACAACAATGACGGTGCCACCTGCACATGTTGAGTCAATTGTTGCTTGTGCGTATGAATAGATAGAAGCAGGCAATCCGTCGTCTAATTGAGCATCGCGCATAGTGACACCAAGTGCGTCAGCAACCTTTGCCCACATGAACGCATCTTCGTTGGTTCCACGTGCTCCACCTATCAGGGCTACTGACCCTGGGCGAGCATGACGAACAGTTCGCGCAACAGTGTCTAACGCTTCAGACCATGTGACCGTAGTAAATGAATCACCAGACTTCACTTGTGGTGTGACAAGACGATCTTCAGAGTTAGTGGATTGGAAATTGAATCGACCGCGGTCACATAGCCAGCCCCAGTTCACTGGGTCGCTATCTACTCCTTGGAAACGCAACAATTCATCACGACTTGATTGCACAACGGTGCGACAACCCACTGAACAAGATGTGCAAGTGCTTTCGCGTTGCTCTAAGTCCCATGGGCGAGCTTTGAAGCGATAAGGCGTGGCGGTCAATGCGCCCACCGGACAAATCTGAACCGTGTTGCCGGAGAAATACGATGCGAACGGTTCATCTGGGAATGTCATGACCTGCGTGTTATTACCGCGTTGCGTGAAAATAATGAGAGGGTCACCGGCAACTTCGTCTGCAAAACGTGTGCAACGGTCGCACAAGATGCAACGCTCACGGTCGAGCAACACCAGATCACTAATTGGGATGGGCTTTTCGTAATGGCGCTTTTCTTCGACAAAGCGACTCTCGCCAGCACCATGACTAAATGCTTGGTCTTGCAATGGGCATTCGCCGCCCTTGTCACACACTGGGCAATCCAATGGATGATTCGCAAGAAGAAGTTCAATCATTCCTTCATGAGCGCGCTTCACTTGTGGCGTATCGGTGCGCACAATTTGCCCGTCAGCGACTGGCGTCATGCAGCTAACAACCATCATCGGACCGCGTGGCCCTTCGACCTCAACGAGACATTGACGACACATTCCCACTGAACTCATGCGTGGGTGGTAACAGAAACGAGGAATGTACTCGTCTGCGCGATCTGCAGCAGCAATGATCAGTTCGCCCTTTCGCGCGGCAACTGTACGTCCATTGATTGTGATGGACACTGCGTTGGGATCTACCGGTGGCGTGTTCTCAGCGTCGGTTGTATTCGTATCGATAGTTGTCATTGCCCGACCGCCGTTACTGAAATGAGTTTGCGCTTCGTTATGCGTGCTTCAAATTCGCTACGGAACAACGTGAGCGCTGAGTGCACTGGTGCATACGCAGACGGACCGACAAAACAAATTGTGTTCATGCGATAAGGAAATGGCACTGCTGCAAGACCAAGTTTTTCATTGGATGCATGTGGGAAGGCCCCTGGACAGATGGACTCTCCTACTTCGAACAGTTGATCAAGGTCGGCGTCTGTTCCCTTGCCATCTACAACACGAGACAAAATGCGTTCAAGCCATGTTCCGCCTTCGCGACATGGTGTGCACTTGCCGCATGATTCATGTGCGTAAAAACGAGTGAGTGTGAGTGCAGCACGAGGGATGTCTGTTGTGCTGTCCATCACCATAATTGCGCCTGAACCCAACATGGAACCTGCTGGCCCCACTTGGCTTGCTTCGAATGGAAGATCTAACTGATCTGGTGTAAACCATGGCGCAGAACCACCACCTGGGACAAACGCCTTAAGGTCATTGCCATTACGAATTCCCTGACAGAACTCATCGCCATAGAGAAGGTCACGAAATGTCGTGGTGCCATTGATGATTTCGAAAACACCAGGACGATTCACGTGTCCTGAGACTGCCACCATGCGAGTGCCAGGTGATGTTGCCGTACCAATTGCTGTGTATGCCGGAGCACCATTTTGCAAGAGCCATGGCAAGTTAGCCAAAGTCTCGACGTTGTTCACGATTGTTGGTTGACCATACAAACCGATTGCCGCCGGGAAATACGGAGGCTTCAAACGTGGCATTCCACGATTGCCTTCAAGTGATTCAATGAGTGCGGTTTCTTCTCCGACAACGTATGCGCCAGCACCCCAGTGAAGAACGATGTCTAATGAAAACTTAGAACCAAGAATGTTCTTGCCCACATAACCCGCGGCATATGCCTCGTTTAGTGCAGCAGCAACACGTTCTTGAGCAAGCGCCATTTCACCACGTATATAGAGGAAGCACTGCGACAAGCCAGCGGCATACGAAGCAATGAGGCAACCTTCGATCAATTGATGTGGATCACGCTCCATGAGCAAGCGGTCCTTGTATGTGCCTGGTTCACTTTCGTCACCGTTGACAACCAAGTACCGAGGCCATACGCCTTGAGGAGTAAGACCCCACTTGTTACCTGCAGGGAAACCTGCGCCACCGCGACCTAAAACTGTTGCATTCTTCACTTCATCGTGAACATCTGTAGCTGGGCGACCAAGCGCAGTGCGCAAGCCCTTGTAACCATCTGTTGCTAAGTAACGCTCAAGCGTGAATGAATCTTCGTATTCGAATCGCGAAGTCACAATGCGTGGACGATCGCCTTCGTAAAAACCAGGTGCGTGCTTCCAAGTACCGCCGCTCATAGTGCAGCCTTTCCGTCAAGCCAGGCCGGGCCTTCAGTGACATCGTCAGGGTCGACTGCGCCTACGCCGCGATCAGCAGGAATTGATTGCCGAACTGTTGCAACTGTGCCGTGCGCAGGAATTTCAGCGTCGAGAGCGCCGGAAGACAAATCGTCGATGAGCGCATCAAGATCTTGTGGTGTGACGCGATAGCGGTAGCGGTAGTTGACTTGTAAGCACGGGGCTTCGGTGCATGCTGCTTGGCATTCGGCTCGCTCAAGTGTGATCTTGCCATCTGCTGTGGTGGAACCCATCTTGATACCAAGTCGCCCTTCAGCATGATGCATGAGTTCTTCAGCTCCGAGGAGTGCACACGACATTGTTCCGCAAATATTGATGAGGAACTTACCGACTGGCTCAAACTTGAACATCTCGTAGAAGGATGCAGTTCCATACACTTCGGCCGATGTGGCACCAACAAGCTCACCGATGTGCGACATCGCCTCGTTCGTAACAAACCCATCTTGCTCTTGCGCAAGATGCAACAACGGAATTGTTGCTGAGCGCGGCTTTGGATACCGACCAATAATTTCACGTGCAAGACGAATGTTGTCTTCAGAAAGACGAGCCATCAGCGATCAACCTCTCCTAGAACAGGGTCAACAGACGAAATAACAGCCACTGCGTCCGCGACGAGTCCACCACGCATCATGTGAGGCATAGCTTGAATATTGACAAATGATGGTGCGCGTACATGCATGCGATACGGATGAGAAGAACCATCGCTCACGATGTAGCAACCAATTTCTCCGCGTGGGCTTTCGATACTGACGTACACTTCGCCTTCTGGAACTTTGAAACCTTCAGTAAAGATTTTGAAGTGGTGAATAAGTGCTTCCATTGACTCGTCAATGCGTGCACGCGGTGGTGGCGTAACTTTTTTGTCCTGGATTCGATAGTCGCCCGATGGCATGCGATCGAGAATTTGATACACGATGCGCATTGACTCACGGATCTCATTGAAACGAATCGAATAGCGGTCGTATGCATCGCCGTACTCGCCTACAACAACATCGAATTCGAGTTGGTCATAGTGAAGGTATGGCATGTCGCGGCGAAGGTCCCATGGAACTCCGGTCGAACGAAGAATTGGTCCGGTGACTCCGAGTGCAATTGCTTCTTGCGCGGTGATAACGCCAACACCTTGCAGACGCTCTCGCCAAATTGGCTGACCAGACATCAAGATGTCGTATTCCTCAAGCCGCGATGGCAAGTTCTCGAGAATTTCCAAAACATCGTCACGCCAGCCGGCAGGCAAGTCAGCAGCCAAACCACCAGGGCGAATGAAGGTGTGGGTCATGCGAAGTCCGGTGACTTTTTGGAAGAAGCGAAGAACATCTTCGCGTTCACGCCATCCGTACAACATCATGGAAACTGCACCGATGTCCATGCCGTTAGTAGCTAGGAACAAAAGGTGGCTGCTCATACGGTTTAATTCGCTCAGCAGCATGCGCATCCACGTAGCGCGTTCTGGAATATCGCCATCGATGCCAAGGAGTTTTTCCACGGCCAAGGAGAAAACAAGTTCGTTATTCAACGGCGACAAGTAATCCATGCGCGTCACGTTGGTGCCACCCTGCATGTACGAGAGTGCTTCGCCAGTCTTCTCCATGCCCGTGTGCAGGTAACCGATGATTGGCTTGCATCGCAGAACAGTTTCACCCTGAAGTTCCAACATGAGTCGCAATACACCGTGAGTACTTGGGTGTTGTGGCCCCATGTTGATGATCATTGTTTGATCTTCTGGCGCCTCGTCTGCAACTGAAGCCAATGCGGCTGCTTCAGTCTCACTGAGACGTAACACTGAGCCCACTTCACGCAAAAGTTCTTTTGCAGTGAGGTCGCTTCGTGAGAGGAGTTCTTGTCCGCCCTCGTTAGTTCCGGCCGAGACAATCGTCATGAGTTTGACCCTTTGAACTGGACTGGAATAGAACCTTGGTCGTAATCCTTACGAAGTGGGTGACCATCCCAATCTTCTGGCATCAAGATGCGAGTCATGTCTGGATGACCATCAAAAGAAATTCCGAACATGTCGAATGTTTCACGTTCATGAGCCTCGGTGCCAGGGTGCAAGTCAAACAACGACGGCAACGTGGCATCGTTCTCTGGAATCTGCACGCGTACACGAATGCGTTGACGCAATGTGAGCGACAGGAAATTGGCCACAACTTCAAAACGCTCCGGTGTGACACCGTGTCCAACTTTGCGATTGGGCAAATTGAGATAGTCAACACCAGTGAGGTCGATACACATGGTGTATCCCTCATCAACAAGGGCTTTGACTACTGAAATGTAATTCTCGCGAGTAGCAAGCAAAACTCGTTGTCCAAGCGAATCGACTACGGGGCAACCGTGTTGAGTCTCTACAGCATTGTCCACTGTTTCAGCCACGTCACTCATGATTACTTCGTTCCAAGCGTGACAGGAGCAGCAGTAACTGCGCCCTCAGTGAGTTGAATTCCTGCACCACCATTATTTGATTCACGACGACGCATGATTTCGCCATCTTCAATCAATTGATGCAATGTCTCAATGGCATGTATCAATGTCTCTGGTGTTGGAGGGCATCCTGGCGCATAAACATCTACTGGCACGATCTGATCGACGCCTTGCACAATTGCGTAGTTGTTAAACATTCCGCCACTTGATGCACAGACACCCATGGAGATGACCCACTTAGGTTCCATCATCTGGTCGTATACCTGGCGCAACACTGGAGCCATTTTCTGACTAACACGGCCAGCAACAATCATGATGTCTGCCTGACGAGGAGATGCGCGGAACACTTCCATTCCGAAACGAGACAAGTCGTAATGCGATGCACCAGTTCCCATCATTTCGATGGCGCAACAAGCAAGACCGAATGAAGCGCCCCAGCTAGAACGTGAACGTGCCCACTTGACTAAATCTTCGATACGGGCAGTAACAAAGTTGTGCTCAATGCCACCAAGTCCGTCGTCAAGAACATTCTGAACTAATCCCATCAGGCTGCTCGTCCTTCGCGACCAACAACGCGCACGGTTCCGCTTGCCTGAACACCAGTGCTTGATTGCGGATCAAGTTTTGCTGACCGCATGATGGGGCCCCACTCAAGAGCACCGCGTGCAACCATGTACACAAATGCAACAAAGAAAACAACGCTAAACGCAAGCATTTCGAAGAACGCAAAAGACCCGAGGAACTCTCTGTCTACTGCGTATGGGTAAGCAAAAATGATTTCAATGTCAAACATGATGAACAACATTGCAATGACATAGAAGCTGACAGGAAAGCGTTCAGGCGGTTCACGACTTGGAACAATGCCGCATTCGTATGGTGCTTCTTTAGCTGAACTTGGACGATTAGGTGCCAACAACCGAGAAGCAATGAGGCTAAGTAATGCGAAAAGAATCGCCAGCACCGTTAACGCCAAAATGGGAAGGTACTGACCCATTGCGCTATGCCTTCAGTGCGAGGTTCTTGCGCAACAGTGCTTCACGACGATGGAGAAGCCAGCACAACAAGAAGAAAATAAGGCCAGAGCCGATGCCAATAAGGAATGCAGGGCGACGCTTTGCACCAAGGTCACGAATCATGACGACGTAACGGTGAGGCTTCGTAGTGTCGATCTGTGCACGTGCTGGTGCACGACCTGGTTCGGCGCGCTGTTCAAGCAACGGCGCAATCTCAACGATTGCGTAACGAGGCTTGTGCTTGAATGCGATGAAGTCGATGGAATTACCGATTTTTGGATACCGCTCGCCACCTTTGTCATACACGTTGATGGTGGCGTATTCACCGGCAGCAAATTCTTCGGCTTGAACCTGAACAATTTCATCAGCAGAAGCGATCGCACGTCCACGTGCAGGGTCGGACTCTTCAAGAATCTTCCAACCATCTTCTACCAATGTCTTAGAAACAACATCCGCAGCTTTCGTTGCGTCGAGCCCAGCAATGTCAATCGGCGCATCAACAACTTCAGCCCGGTCTAGTAACGCACCATCACGCACGATGGTGACGGGTTCACTCGGATGCCATGTTGGGTCTGGCCCCTTCAGACCAATTCCGTACACAGCCCAAATGATTGCCATCGACATCATCCAGCCAGAAAGTGCGGCAAGCGCGATGAGAAAACCAAGACGAGCACCAACATTGGTACCGAGCAACAAATACGTAGAGCCCATGAGCACTGTCACGCTGATGATGACAATGATCCATCCCCGAATTTCGGGTTCCCAACCGACTGAAAGTAACGCTGACAACATCAGAGGCTCCGCACGTATTCAACGATCAATTTGATTTGATCTTCTGTGTACAACTGACCAAAGGCGGGCATACGCCCACTGCCCTGGCCTTGTTCGCCGTATCGCTTACCAAGTTCAGAACCGCTTTGAATAAAAGCGACCATGTCTGCCTGGTTCGGGAATTGACGAATGGATGATCCACCAGTGAGGTTTGGCCCAAGAGCGCCACCACCAGTCACTTGTGGATCGTCGTATGACCATCCCTTTGTATGGCAACGCGCACATGAATAAGCGCCGGAACCAAGGTCGAGATTAAACAACGCTTCTCCAAGTGAGCCGTACTTGCCACTGTCAACTTGTCGTTGTGCTTCAGCAATGACTTCTTTGTTGTTTGCAGCAGGAAGATCTCCGTCGTCACACGTTGGGTTGTATGCGGCACGAGTTGCCACGCAATTTTCCTGCGGAATCTGAATGGACTTCAAATAATCAATCAAAGTAGTAATCGACTGATCATTCATTGGCCCACCGCCGATAGTTCCCCACGCCGACATTGGCGAGAACGGACGACCGTAATTAAGAATAAAACGCACTTCTTCTTCTGAATAGCGATACATCACTGTGTTCAGTGCTGGTGCTTTCCATGAAACAGACTTCACTTCGCCAGTCTTTGGGTCGGTCACTGCATAAGCAGCAACACCACCAGTTGCTTTCATTCCACCGTGACAGCCTGAACAGTTGTAACCACCGTCTGCTGTTGGTGCGAACAATTGTGCGCCCCAATCGGTGAAGCGCTTTTCAAAACCAAAAGTTGCTTCTGCTTGGCGATGCGGTTCCATTACCCAATACAACGGTAATGCAATTGTGATGATGACAAGGAAGAGAAGACCTAAAACTTGAACTCGTTCAAGACGTGGTCCTTCAAGTGCTTCGTCGTCGTAGTACTCCTTGCGGTTGGCGGCCAGTTTTTGTTCGGCGCCAATCTCTGAACGTGAACCACGCACGTTAAAAATTGCATACACAATCCAACCGGCCACTGAGACCAGGAGAATGAGCCATGCAATGGAGGTGCTCGTTGTTGCGAACATAATTAGTGCTTCCCTCCGGTTGAACCGATGCAGTGCGGACCTTCAGCTTCTTGACCTGTTGTGTTTGTGCCAATTGCTGGGCCTGCAAAAACTGCGCCAGTGTCGATTGTGAGAACGCCGTTAGCGATAGAAACTCCAAAGCGATCCATGCCACGAGGAGCAGGGCCACCTTTCTTCTCGCCTACACGGTTGTATTGCGAACCATGACATGGACATTCGAACCATTGCGAGCTCTTGCATTCAGGAACACGACAACCAAGGTGTGGGCACTTCTGATACAACGCGACAATTCCAGATTGCATACCTGAGTACACAGGTGATTGCTTTCCGTAGATGGCATTTCCTTTACCAAGAGCATCTTTGGGATATTCAGTTACCCACGCACGTGCTTCAGACAAGTACAAAAAGCCTTTGTTCGCTCGGATGCCAGAGATGACATCTGACAATTTTCCGGCATTTATTTTCGAACCGAATCCGCCTTCGGCGCCTTTCCACAAGAACGCCACTACAGATGCTCCGAATGCACCAAGGCTTGCCGCCATGAGTGTGACTGCTGCACGGTTGAAAAACATACGGCGAGAAACGCCAAGCGCTTCTTCGTCGGGAGCAACAAATGGTTCTACCGCAACAGGTGCTGCAACCACTACTTCTTTTGTACGTGACGCTGCTTCTACTTCGCGACCAGTCGGTGCGCTGCCAGAGATTGTTGCTTTGCGATCACGTGAACGTGTCTCGCGCGACAACGCGCCGGCACCACGAACTTCGGAGCTACGAGCGGTGGTCAACACAACAATTGCCCCGAAGACAACTGCTGCGATCACCACGATCGTTATGACGATTCCGGTACTCATGCCTTTACGTTCCTTGTTCCTTTGTCTTTACGTCGAATAATTAGTTGTTACTGAGAAGTGAAATCACAACTCGAAGAAAATGCCATCTCGCCATGGGAAGGTGAAGTTGAACCCTGGACCACGGAAGAACGAACCAATGATGACCAACACTGCCCAGAACATAAGGAAAAGCGTCATCATGGATGTCATCCATTTGCGATCTTCTGGTTTGTTCGAAGTATTGCGGTCAACGTATGGAGCCAAAATAAGTGCAACAAGACCCATGCCAGGCAATGTCACGCCAGCGATCATTGGGTGGAACATGGTGAGAAGTTCCTGAAGACCCAAGAAGTACCAAGGTGCCTTCGATGGGTTTGGTGTTTTGTTGAAGTCTGCTGCGTGCAGCAACGGTGCGTTAACGACCCAAGAGAACACGAACAAGAACGCTGTGCACGCAAGTGCAGCAACAAATTCAACAGCCAACAAGTGAGGCCACGTGTGCACCTTGTCGACAGGTGCTGCTTTTGTTTCTTGGATAGAACCAGACTTCACAACAGTAAGAAGACGTTGAGTGTGCCCACCAGGTCCGGCACCCACTGGCACTGATCCGGCCGGCGCACTTGCAACAACTGCTGTTGCTTTATCCGCAACTGCTACTGCGCCGTCTCCGCTTGCGCGAGCTGCTTTGCTTCGTTCCAAAAGATGATCAGGAATGCGTGAATCGCCAGCACCTGCATCGGCAGGCGCATCTGATTCAGCCGCGGCCTTCTCACGAGCTGCTTGTGCTCGCTTCAGTAGGTGTTCAGGAATTTCAGTCATTGTGTGCTCCCTCGCTTACAGAGGTCCAGAGATTCCGCCGTCTTTGCGGACGCGCCAGAAGTGAATTGCCATAAAGATGACGATGACGAAAGGAAGCATGAGTACGTGAAGCACGTACCGAACCAATGACCGGCGAATACCCCATCATGTTGGTACCCACCGTTACTGCCCAGAGAGCAAGCTGATCCCATGGCAACAAGTAACCGGTGAAGGACAACAACAAAGTGAGTGTCAAGAGAACGACACCAATTACCCAGTTGAATTCACGAGGTGGCTTGTATGCACCGTGGTAGAAAACACGCGCCATGTGCAAGAACACTGACAACACCATGAGGTGTGCTCCCCAACGATGCATGTTGCGAATGAGCAAACCGAAAGTCACTGATGTCTGCAAGGTCTGAATGTCTTGCCATGCGTTTGCACCTGTTGGTCGGTAGAAGAACATCAAGAAGATTCCGGTGACAGTGAGCAAGATGAAGAGAAAGAAACTCAAACCACCAAGACACAGCGTGTAACTGACTTTGACTGCGTGACGCTTCACCTTCACTGGGTGCAAGTGATACAGCACCGAGTTCATGATTACGTACGAACGGTTACGAGGGCTATCGGTGTAGCCCTTACGGAAAATCGAACCTGGTCGAAAGATTGAGTTCCATACTTGGCTGCCTTGAACTTGGCCTCCGAGTTTGGCTGCCCGCTCTTTCAGAGTTGGACGAGGGTTATCTAATACTTTTGCCATGATTCACTTACCTCAGAGGCGCATTCCATAGCCGTAGCCATGATTGTTTGTTCGGGTGTGACTGTCACCTTCTGGATCGGGTGCACCGACTTTGCCCAGAATGATGACGCCAGTTGGACAGCGATCGACGCACAGTGCACACCGTGTACACACATCGTCATCGATGATGAAAAGAACGTTGTCAGATGGATCTGAACCAGGCATCTCCGTATCTGTTGCTTCTGCAACAGCATCGGGAGTCACCATATGGATGCACTTCCATGGGCAGATGTCGACGCAGCCTTCGCACATGATGCATTCACTTTGGTCAATATGAATGAACTGTTTTGGCTTTACAGCTTTGCCCAAGTAGTCAGCATCAACTTCAACGAGTTGATACTCAGTTGACCATTCTGGCATCGGTGGGTTTGCGTCTGTGCGAGCCATGATTTCTTAACTCTTTCGCACCAATGGGCGACCGTAGGACGAAGTTTCGATCTCTTTTGTGACTTTCTCGCCACGCTTCTGCCACCAGACGAACATGTAAATCATGAGACCAATGAAGTAGACGTGAATGACGACTACAGCGATGTCGCGAATTGCTTCATAGCTCAGCGTAAACGGGAAATTTCCGCCGTTGGCCTTGGCATTGAAGATGTCGAAAGGGCCGTACAACAATTTGTCCTTACGCCATCCGAGTTCTTTGTCTGCATGGTCGATGAACTGGTGAGGAACAACACCAAACGCCAAGAACATGACGAAGAACGTGTATACAGAACCAATCATGGCTTCGCCCCATGTCGCAGCCTTAGCTATTGGGCGACGTTTCCCAATCGGAATGACAATGAGAGCCATAGCGGTGGTAGCGAAAAAGGAAAACAGGAATGCCTGGTTGACTCCGGGCCATCTAAGGATGTCGATCGCGATCATGGACTGTTCTTCTTCTCCGGTCCTGGTGACGGTAATTGCCTGGGGCAGGTGCCTAAGTAATAGAAAGACTAGTCACCTGACCACCCTGTTTACCCATTTCCCGAAGGGCGACTTCTGTCGCATGTAAACCTGCAATCACCAAGTTGAGGTTGTGCTTTTGTGCGTTTTGGGACCGCTACGAGGTTGTGCTGTTGTGCCCAAAAAGCACAATCGCACAAAGTATCTGGCCGAGGCAACCGACATGAGTCACTGGGGCGCAACCCACAATGATTCCTCTAGAACACCTTTATTTGTCTATCGTGGAGGCAAGACATCGAATCAGAGAGCACTTCCGCTTTCTGACGACTTCTTCCATGGTCTCCCCGAGAGGTAAAGAGCAGTGACCGAGATTCCCGAGCACCTTCTGAATCGCTCCAAGGCACGTCGCGCAGATGCGTCTGGCGATGCGTCTGGCGATAGCGCCCCATCATCGACCCCAGCAGTCGCTACCCCTGCCACACCTGCAAAAGCAGCAGAAGCTCCTGCACCAAAACCTGTTGTTGCTGATCCGCCATACGTTGCTGCAGCCAAGTCACGCAAAAAGATTCCATTCTGGGCAATGGCAGGTCTTGCTTTATTGCCAGCATGGGCAGCGTTGTATCTCATTGCTTTAAAGCCTGCGGAAAAAGTTCTTGCTGGACCAATGTCTATTGGCGCAACCGTGTTCGGTTCGTGCGCCGGATGCCACGGCGCCGATGGTGCTGGTGGAGCTGGACGAATTTTGTATCAGGGTGAAGTGATGAAAACTTTCCCACACATTGAAGACATGTTGAACTTCGTCTACAACGGAAGCCAGAAATACGCAGCTGCTGAAATCAAGACGTACGGAGATCCAAACCGTGAAGGTGGCGCGCATGCTCCACTTTCATACAACGGAAACCCGATGCCAATGCAAGGTGAAAAAGCAGGCGGTGCTTTGACTGAAGCAGAAATTCTTTCCGTGGTGTGCCACGCGCGTTACGCGATTAGTGGCGCAGACCCCAAGAGCGAAGAGTGGGCAGCAGAATACGAAACCTGGTGTTCACCAGAATCAGAAATTTTCCTTGGCCTTGAAGCGGGTTCAACCAGTTTCGACACCATTGAAAAAGATTTCGCCATGCTTACGACTAAGCCAGGTGCAGTGGGCACAGAGCCTCGCGCATCAATTGGTAAGTAACGCTTAGTTACAAACATTTCACGGACACAACATTGTCCGTCAATAGATTTACCACTGCAGTACTTTTTGCATCTGGGAACCGTGTGATGAAATCGCGCAAGGACGAAGTGTCTCCGTCTTCCTGTTCACAATTACGTTTCACGGGAGTAGCAAGGTTCACTACCCACCCATTACGCAGAATGCCTTCATTCCCATTGTCTTGCATGTCGATCAATCCGGGCAGTGTCACAAATGCTCGAGACGAGACTGCGTCTGCTGACACAAGTCCAAACCATACGACTGCTTCACCCAACATGTCTGCAAACAACACGCAAGCATTTGGAGTAACAAAATCTGTACACCGTTGGATGTCACCGTATTCAGCAGTCATGGTGCCTTCAAGAATTGTCAACGTACGCAAATCATCAAGCGACAATCTGGCAGCACCACCTGAAGTAACTTTCCCATCTTGAGACCACGCAGCGTCAAGATTGATGCTGTCAATACTCGCTATGAGATCCACTTTGTGTAACACAGCAGTAGGTGCAACAACCTTTGCTCCCCCACGTTGTGACACCAGAACCACACCGATAAGCAAGATTGCAAGAGCGGTGAAGAGGATGCGTCTGCTCAACGGTTAATTCCTTGCAATCCCACAACGACTCGCTCTGTAAGTTGCGCCACAACTTCATCTGTATGAGCTAACCCAACAAACAAAGATTCGTACGCACCTGGCGCAAGTGCAACACCAGCAGACAGAAGTGCGTGGAATACCTTGGCGTATGTTTCTTCGCTTGTTGTACAAGCTTCTTGGAAGTTTGTTGGCGTTTTACCGCCGAGTGCATGTCCGAAATACATACCCGCAAGAGTTCCCACCACTGGGAATGATGCATCAACATTTGCTTCTGCACACGCATCGCGCAACATGGAAGCAACATGCCGTGTACGCGCGGATAATTCCATGTACACATCATCTGTCAGTTCATTGAGTGCAGCAAGACCTGCAGCAGTTGCCAGTGGATTACCAGCCAAAGTTCCGGCGTGGAACACCGAACCCAACGGGGTCAGGTTCTCCATAATGTCTTTGCGTCCACCAACAGCGCCAATGGGTAGGCCTCCACCAATTACTTTTCCAAAGCATGTGAGATCAGGACGAATGTCGTACTTCCCTTGTGCTCCACCTGTTCCTAAACGAAACCCTGTGATCACTTCGTCGAAGACAAGCAGTGCGCCAACGCGATCACATTCGGCTCGAAGTCCTTCAAGAAATCCAGGTGCTGGTGCAACAAGTCCCATGTTGGCGGCAACAGGTTCAACAAACACTGCTGCGACATCTTCATCAAGAGTGGGGACAACGTTGTATGGCAACACCCAAGTATTTGCTACGGCCTCTTCGGGAACTCCGGCCGTTCCTGGAAGTCCCAAGGTTGCAATGCCACTTCCACCTGCTGCTAACAGTGCATCTGTTGCGCCATGAAAGTTGCCATGAAAAGTAACAATTCGTTTGCGACCCGTTGCACCTCGTGCAAGTCGCACCGCAGTACTTGTGGCTTCGGTCCCGCTATTCATAAAGCGAACTCGTTCACACGACGGAACACGCTCAGCAATCGCTTCAGCCAATTTCATTTCTCGCGGAGTGGGTGCGCCATACGACGTGCCGTCACCTGCAGCAGATCTGATTGCCTCTGTAACTTTTGGATGCGCATGACCGAGGATGATGGCTCCGTAACTCTGCACAAGGTCGATGAGCTCATTGCCTTCAACGTCGTAGACATATGCACCGTTAGCGCGAGACACAATGTATGGCGTTCCGCCCACTGCTTTGAATGCACGAATAGACGAGTTGACACCGCCAGGGATTGCACGAGCAGAACGTTCAAAAACTAACTGGTTTGATGGAGTACCTAGACCACGACACACTGTTGCCGTACAACCAGCCTGCACACATGCAGTCGCATCACACAATGGAATTGCATTAGTCACAAAAGACCTACTTCGTTGCGTTCTCAGCGAACCAACGCGTGAGATATGTCAAAATGATGTCAGCGCCTGCGCGTTTGATTGCAGTGAGATGTTCCATTGCAACCGCGTCGTGATCAATCCAGCCTTTTTCGGCAGCGGCTTTAAGCATGGAGTACTCGCCACTCACGTGATACGCAGCGACAGGATGATCGACCGATGCACGTACCTGACCAATGACATCGAGATACGCAAGTGCAGGCTTCACCATCACAATGTCTGCGCCTTGTTCAATATCTTCGAATACTTCACGCATTGACTCACGTGCATTGCGCCAATCTTGTTGATACCCCTTGCGATGCCCGCCGCCCACAATCTGAACATCGACTGCATCACGAAATGGTCCATAGAGCGCAGAGGCATACTTTGCTGAGTACGCCATGATCGCAACATTTTCAAATCCGGCATCGTCAAGAGCAGAACGAATTGCACCCACTTGGCCATCCATCATGCCGCTCGGTGCTACAACGTGAGCACCTGCCTGAGCCTGCGCCACGGCAGCCTTGCAATAAATCTCAAGTGTTGCATCGTTATCAACTTCACCATCGGCTCCGACAATTCCGCAATGTCCATGGGAGGTGTATTCATCAACGCATAGATCCGCCATGAGCACTACGTCATCACCCACGGCACTGTGAAGAGCCCTCAGCGCAACTTGGGCTATGCCGTTTGGATCAAACGCACCAGACCCAATGTCGTCTTTCGAAGCGGGAACTCCGAACAAAATGATTGCCTTCACACCGAGGTCACGCAACTCTTGTACTTCTTGAACAAGCGATGCGACCGTGTGCTGGACAACGCCTGGCAAAGAAACAATGGGTTGTGGAGATGAGATTCCTTCGCGCACAAAAAGTGGTGCCACGAGATCGGAAACATGCAACCTGGTTTCGGCTACTAGTTCACGCATTGCACCAGTGGTACGAAGTCGTCGGGGGCGCGATACGGGAAACATCGTCTTCAGGTTATTGGCTAATCACCCGTTCGGCAGTCTCGATAAGAGAGTCCAGGGTCTGTTCTGACGCTATTGCAGATACTTCAAGACCCAGGTTGACAGCGACTTTGGCGGTGCTTGGCCCCATTGCCACCACATACGGTGGAGTTGAAGCACCAAATGCATCAAACCACGCAGTTGCTGCACTGCCTGATGCAAGTAACAGAACATCGGCTGAAAGCGCTGGCAACATCATTTCTTTTGTTGGTCGCAAATGAACAGTGCGATATGCAACAACCCGTGTGACTGTCCACCCTTTTGCTTCTATGTCGTCACTCAATTGATTGTCAGCCAGATTTCCCTGCACGACAAGAACTGATCCACTGCCCTCAGGAAACTGCTGTGCCAATACATCGCTTCTAGCGGGTTCAGCACACAATGCAACCGGTGTGCCTACAGAACGCGCAGTGGCTTCACCTACAGCGGCTAACAATGGAAAACGCTTCGCATCACCTGCAGCGTGTGCAGCAGAAAGAAATGGCGCCACACGATCTGCCCCATTCGGTGATGTCACAACAATCCAATCAAAATCTTCAAACCGCTGCAGCACTTCGTCACGTTCGCGACCTTCGTCGTCCGGTTCGACAACAGCAATGAGCGGAACTTCAACAACTCGCGCGCCACGAGCTTCTAACAACCGGCGTAATGATTCGTTCTGGGCTATAGAACGAGTAATAACTACAGATCTGCCTTCAAGCGAGTTCGACATTTATTCTGCAACTTCTGCCAAACGAGTACGACATTCGTGTGCCGCTGCAATGCCAACAGCAATGTTGTCGTCTGTGTCGCCAATTGGACCAACTAGTTGTACAGAATCAGAACAATCATCAGTTGCCATAAAAGCGTGGAATACGCCTTCTTTTGTTAGATGCGCACCCACAGGCAACGAACAGCCGGCGCCAAGTTCAGCGAGGAAAGCTCGTTCTGTTTCCACCGCGTATCGACTCGACACATGATCTATCGCCGACAAAATTTCCAAAGTAACCCTGTCATCTGAACGAGCTTCGACTGCCACAGAACCTTGCCCAACCATTGGCACTGCAACATCGATGTTGAGAACTTGCGCTATGTGATCAGTCATTCCCAATATTTCAAGTGCAGCCACTGCCATCACAATGGCTCCACCATCTGGAATCTTTGAAAGCCGAGTCTGAATGTTGCCGCGCAAGTCAACAAACTGCAGGTCAGGACGCATGCGCATCAATTGAGCACGGCGTCGCACCGACCCAGTTGCAACAGTTGCACCAATTGCAAGATCATCTAACGATCGGCCGATCAGTGCATCATTAGGAGTCCGACGTTCCCCCACCGCAGCGATCACTAAGCCGTCAGCAGTTTGCGATGGCAGATCTTTTGCAGAATGCACAGCGATATCGGCAGCACCATCTAACACTGCGCGTTGCACTTCTTTCACAAATACGCCTTGACCACCCATCTGGTGCAGTGGAATGGTTTGGTTTACGTCTCCATGCGTATCCACAAAAACATATTCAACAGACACACCCGGCGACATGCGCTCAATGAGTGCGCCGAAATTCTCCGCTTGTGTTCGTGCCTGAGCACTCGAGCGAGTCGCAATTCGAAGTTGTGTCATAGATGTATTCAGTCGAGACTAAACAAATCTCGCACCGCTGCGGACAAACGCTCTCCCTGTGGAGTTCCGGCTGCTTCTCGCAGGCGGACAGACGGTGTGTGAAGCATCTTGTTGACGATGCCCCGAGTAATGGATTCAACCACCTCACGCTGTTCTGGGGTGAGGTCGGTGAGCCGGCCAGTGAATCGCTCAATTTCAGAAACACGCACGGCCTCAATTACTTCTCGCAATTGCGCCACCAATGGAGCCGCTTGGCGTTGTGCCTGATCAAGCGTGAAGCGTTCCACCTCGTCAGAAATAATGTTGCGCACTTGATCTATTTCCGACGCGCGTTGTTCGATGCCGCGTTGTGCCCATTGACTGAGATGATCGAGGTCACGCAACGTGACATTCGCAATTGTTGCAACTGTTGGCTCGACATCGCGTGGTAATGCAATGTCCACAATCAGTACCGGACGACTTGAGTCTGTACGAGTACGCGAGACCAAATCAAAATCAATGACGCAAGTTCCTGCACCGGTGCACGCCAAGACAACGTCGGCACTCGCAAGTTCAGTTTCTAGGAAATCAAATGAGCACACACGCGCCCCGACTTTTTCTGCCAGAGCTTCACCACGTGACTCGGTGCGGTTGACCACTGTCATAGTTGCAACTCCAGCACGAGATAAAGCAGTTGCAACACCTTCGCCCATTTCGCCAGCGCCAACAACAAGAACACTCTTACCGGTCAAAGAACCAAGAATCTCTTCAGCCATTTCAACTGCAGCATGCGAAACAGACGCTGTTGACTTGCTAATTCCTGTTTCAGTGCGCGCGCGCTTTCCTACTTCTAGGGCGTAACGGAAAAGTAAGTTCAGCGCACTACGCGATGAACCCTCATTCATTGCCACATCCCACGCGTGACGAACTTGGCCTAAAACTTCGGTTTCACCAAGTACGGCTGAATCAAGTCCTGCTGCAACTTCAAACAAATGCACAATGGCATCGTCATCATGTTGGCTGTACAGATGCGCAGAGATTTCTTCTGGAGCAACACCGCTCGTTTCACAAATGAAATCGCGGATGTCTGTGTATGCACCGTGAAATCTTTCAGCGATTGCGTAGACCTCGGTGCGATTGCACGTAGAAACAATTACCGCTTCGCGAATGTCATCGCGAACTGACAGTGCATGCAACGCTTTTGGAAGTGCTGCATCGGAAATCATGACCTTGCCCAATAGATCTACTGGAGTAGTTCGATGGTTGAGACCGATGACAACGATGGACATGATGCTTACGCGCTGACCGAATCTGAGTGCTCACCCGTAGGGACAGCTCGTAGTCCGTTGTTTCGGGTCTGTTCGTAGTAACTCAAGATTTGAAGTTCAAGTGCCAGATCGACTTTTCGAATATTGACTCCACGTGGCACAGCCAACACTGTAGGAGCAAAGTTCATGATGGATCCCACACCGGCTCGCACTAAGGCATCGGCTGCCTCTTGGGCATGTTGGGCAGGGGTTGCGATGATGCCAATGCTCACTGCTTTTGCCTGGACGATGTTTGTTAGTTCGTCGACGTGCTTGACGCGAACGCCACCAACAACAGTTCCGATCTTTGAGGCGTCTTTGTCTACGACTCCGACAATGTGAAAACCGCGTTCTGCAATGCCGGAGAAATTTGCGAGCGCTTGACCTAAGTTGCCTGCTCCAACAATCACGAGTGGCCATGACTGGTTCAGCCCAAGTTCACGTTGAATTTGATACATCAAGAACTGCACTTCGTAGCCAACGCCGCGGGTGCCGTACGTGCCGAGATAGGACAAGTCCTTTCTCACCTTGGCCGCATTAACGGCTGCTAGTTCTGCGAGTTGCTCGCTTGACACTTGCGCAACATTCTCGGTGCCGAGGTCGACGAGAATGCGCAAATAGATAGGCAGACGCCCGAGGGCGGCTTCTGGAATTCGGCGGCGGGGGGAGTCCGACATGCAACTCCACGCTATTGCTTCGTGCACGGTTTCACGAACTCCGTTGGGCTGCCCCTAGCCTTTACTACCGTGACCTTGAACACGGCTCTTGCCGCCGCCTCCGCCCTTATTGCCGTGGCCTTTGGTCTCAGCACCTGGGATCGCTGGCTCAGGCGCCATCGCCCCCATGAACTGGCCTGGACAATTGCCATGGCTTTGTTTGCCTTGGCGGCGTTTTCCTTATGGTGGGGCGAGGCTCGTGGATGGAGCGAGCCGTCATTTCGCATCTTTTTCTTGTTGGGAGCCGTCCTCAATGTTCCCTGGCTGGCCCTCGGCACCATTTTTCTTCTGGCAGGGCCTCGCGCTGGCCGTGTCACCACCAGAATCTTGCTTGTCTTCAGCGGGTTCTCAGCCGGCGTCATCCTCACAGCGCCCATGAACAGCATCCTCTCTCCGAATGAGTTGCCAAAGGGCAGCGAATTGTTCGACCCACTTCCCCGCATCTTGGCTGCTGTGGGTTCGGCCATTCCCGCCACCATTATTTTTGTTGGTGCACTGTGGTCGGCCTATCGAGTACTTCGCGGGGCAAACCCCGCACTCACCGCAACTGCCACACGCAATGTTTCTTCACCACGCATGTTGGCGCTTGGAAACATTTTCATTGCGCTCGGTGCAGCAACATTGTCCGCCAGTGGAACGTTCACCGGACGCCTCGGCGCAGACACAGCATTTGCTGTCACCCTTATGGCAGGCATCAGTATCTTGTTTGTTGGTTTTCTTGTGGCAAGCAACGCCACAAGCGCAACTACTTCAAAGCGAAGCGCTGCACCTTCCCGCTGATGTTGCGCGGCAGGGTGTCGACAAACAAAATCTTCGAAGGACTTTTGTATCGAGCCAACTTCGTTCGGCAATAATCGATAATTGCATCTTCGTCGAGATGCACACCATTGCGCGTCACAATGTACGCACGAACTGCTTCACCAGTGTGTGGGTGCGGTGTGCCAACAACAGTTACTTCTGCAACATCGGGATGAGCTGAAAGCACACCTTCAACTTCTGCGGGGAAAACGTTGAATCCTGAAACAATGATGAGATCTTTTACACGGTCAACCATGTACAAGTGGCCATCTTCATCGACCACCGCAATGTCACCTGTACGCAACCAACCGTCACGAGTGAGAACTCGCGCAGTTGCTTCGGGATCATTGAGATAACCAGCAAAAATGTTTTCGCCGCGAATCCAAATCTCGCCACTATCGCCAAGCAAAACGTCTTCGCCATTCTCATCAACAATTCGTAACTCAATACCGGGAACTGGTCGACCAATAGAACCGGGTGTCCATGTCATACCAATTGAAGTTGTAACAACAGGTGCTGCTTCTGTGAGGCCGTAGCCCTCTTGAATCTGCAAACCAAAACGTGCGCTCATGGAATGACTGATTTGTTCGGGCAACTTGGCCGCACCAGACAACGCAAGGCGCACACCTGCAAATCCGTGAGGAGTTGCATGATCCATCTGTGCGAGTGCCATCCACATATTGGGGGAACCCGGCATCACAGTGATGCCCCGATCAGCAATGGTTTCCATTGTTGCAACAGGATCAAAACGTTGTACCAGAACAACTGAACCACCAGAAGCAAGTGTGGTTCCCAAAACTACGTTGAGACCAAAGATGTGGAACAACGGCAAGATTCCAAAAGTGACATCGCCGGCAACTAAGTGCTCAGCGACATTTGCCTGATGAATATTCGTCAGCAAATTATTGTGAGTAAGAATCGCAGCTTTCGGTGAGCCCGCAGTACCACTTGTAAACATGTACACAGCAGGATGCGTGGCTTCAACATCAATAATCGCAGCGGTTTCACCCTGCAGGCATTCATCAATTGTGATTGCCCCGGCAATGTCGTGGCCTTCTGTGGCTACAACTATGCGCACTGCATTTCGAGTCTCGGAAGGAATCTGAAGCCATGTTGCAACAGCAGATGGCTCAACCACAACAACAGTTGGTTTCACAACGTGAAGTTCGCCTTCAATCTCTGGGGCAGGACTTGTGGGATTGAGCGGTGAAACAATCGCGCCAACGCCAATAGCTGCGAGGTACGACACCACGAAATATCTGCTGTTTCCACATAGCAACGCAACAACGTCGCCTTTGCCAACACCATTACGAGTAAGGGCGCTGCGCATACTGCCAACTTGTTGGCGCAACGCGCCATATGTGGTGACTCGACCACGAGAAATCAGCGCTGGTGCATCATCAGGATGTCCGTCAATGATGTGGGAAAGATTCATGAAGATCGCTCTATTTCATAATCAGCAAGTTGACAATGCCAGCAGCCATGATGATTCCGATAAGTAAAGCAATTGTCAAGGTTGTCGCTGGTCGCACAGTGCAAACACTACTTGGCTGAGCGGATGCTCACGGCAGAGGTCTGACCATCGCCAGAGCCTGTAAAGACAAGCACTGCATCGCCTGCGCTCAGACGCAACGTTTCCGCTGCAGAACCACGGTCGACCGCCAGGGCCACCATGCCGTATGAATCAACAACGGCCCCAATGGCTCCGCCGTCGATCTCAGCAAAATGGGAAGCAATGCGAGCGCTTCGTACATCGTCACCCATCACAAGACGAACCGTGGTTCCGAACTGTGCAATCTCGTCTGGCCCAACATTGAGTTGGCAATTTCCGTAACCGTCTACCCACGTCACTTCACAACGCAATCCCTCGCCGTATGCATCGTGTTTCTCAACTGTGGGAATAGGAACAAGTCCGGGCATCACTGTTGCTGAATCAATTTCTGGTCCCACATCTTCAATCGCGCCACCGTTGCATAAGTGCGCTGCAACTGGTGCAAAAATATCGCGACCAGCAAATGTTGTACCAGGCGCATCGATATGCAGATCCGTGTTGGAGAGTTCAAACACTCGTTCTGCGCCACCTGCCATTGCTGCAGCCGACGCAAGAAGACCATTATCAGGGCCGATTAGCACTCCCTGGCCACCTGCAACTTCGATTGCGATAGCGCGTCGATTTGAACCAACACCTGGGTCAACAACTGCAATCACAATTCCAGGCGGCACATATTGAATGGCGCGAGCAAGCGCAAGCGAACCAGCACGAACATCAAAAGCGGGAATTCCATGAGTGATGTCTGTGATGCGCGCATGCGGAGCAAGATCTGTAATCACGCATTTCATTACGCCAACAAATTCATCGTGTAGTCCGTAGTCAGTGAGCAGAGATACGTGCGAATGCATGACTTCACCTTATTGAGTAGGAACAGATTTGAGATTCACTTGCACTGCAACATGTGCCTAGACATACGGGAGGGCTGGTGCCAACCCCCCGACGGCACCAGCCCTCTCGGCGCAGCTCATTGCTGAGCGCGACTCCCGATGCTGGTTTCCCACCATCGGTGACCTGTGTCACTAAACCTACTCCTCATGGCCACAAAAAGTGAAAACCCTCGTAGGAAATTTTGGTGGCTCTATTTGCCCATCTCAGCGCTACGTGCAGCGGCCGCTTTCACCACGTTGTGCACGATTTCACGAAGTTTCGACTCTTCAAATACAGCTAATCCGGCAGCCGTCGTTCCATTGGGCGAGGTCACCTTTTCGCGAAGTGTGGCAGGGCTGTCGGATGAGTCAGCCAACAAGATTCCCGATCCACGAAACAACTGACGTACCAGGGCGTCAGCGACATCGTGAGGTAACCCCTCTGCGATCGCAGCTGCCAACAGCGCTTCAGCCATAAGAAAAATATATGCAGGACCTGAACCAGCAACTGCGGTGACCGCATCCATCTGCAATTCAGGAACACGCACCACGAGTCCAACAGCAGATAGCAACGATTCGGCCCACGCGTAATCTTCTTCAGTACATGCACTGCTTCCACAGATTGCAGTGACACCTTCTTTTACCAATGCTGGCGTGTTCGGCATTGCGCGCACGGCGACAACTGTGCTCCCCACGGCCTGTTGCAAGGTGGCTACGGAAATACCAGCAGCAATAGACAACACTCGCGGTGTTCCGGTTGCAGCAACTTGCTCACATACACCCACAACATCCCCCGGTTTTACAGCGATGAGTGCGCCCTCGGCAGCAACAACCACGTTGCTTGTGCGAACACCAAGGTCTTTTTCCAATTGTGCGCATTTGGCAGCATCAATCTCAACAACCGTGATGGTGGAAGGATCCCACCCGCTCTGCACTAACCCGCCCACCAGGGCAGAACCCATGTTGCCGCCGCCGATAACGACAAGTCGCGAGGTGTGTGAAGTCATGCAACGAGACTAATGGGGTGGACGCCGAGGACGGAACTGACTTCCCCGACCTTTCCGCCCCCGGCACAGTAAATGTGGGGATGGGTTTTGTGCTGGGGCAGATTTAGTCAGCGAATTTGCTGGCGAAGCCAATGCGAATGATGGCGGGAAAAACGCGTTCGACTGTGGCGTACAACGTTCCTACCACTCGATCCAGTTCTGGTTCATCAACCAGACGCAAAGGCAACTCGCCGCGCAAGAAGATTGCATCTTCGACGCCGATAGAAAAATGAGCGCCGACTAAGGATTCATTTCGGCGCAAGACATGCTCATACAGTGCTTCGGCGTTTTCTTCGGGCGCAGGCATCACATAGGTTTCATATCGCAAAGTGCGCTGACCCAATGTGAGCCACACAGTCGTGAACTCTTTTTCTTCACCACGTAAACGCACATACCAACGGTGATGATTCTCTTGATCTTTATCGACTGCAGCGATTGCCTCGTTGCGGTCCTTCATGGCAAAGAGCCATTCAGTAATTCGTCGTTCTAAAACGGCTACATCGGAGTTACTAAACAATTCGCTCATGTGTTTACTTGCACACCACGCGATCACGAGAAGTGATGTCTGTGTATGCGCGGCGAAGTCGAGCAGCAGCAAAACTCCATGTGTAGCCCTTTGCTCGTTCTGCAGCATCGTGCGACATTCGCGCAGAAAGTGCAGGGTCATCCAAGATGTTTGCAATGTGGCGAGCAAAAATTTCAGGCTGACGGTCTGGAACTAAGAAACCAGTTCGTCCGTGCTCGACAATCGTGAGCAAGCCGCCTACCGCATTTGCAACAACAGGTGTTCCACACGCTGCTGCCTCTAATGCGACAAGGCCAAAACTCTCACTACGGCTTGGTACAAGAACAACGTCTGCAGCGCGATAGTACGTGGACAAAATGTGGTGTGCTTGTGGGGCAACAAAGCGCACTTGGTTTTCCACTTTGAGTTCTTGCATCAACGCATGAACGTGAGCAATTTCTGTTTCACCTTCGGTACCACTAGCGCCACCGACAATGAGGAGTGTTGCATCAGGCCTGTTCAGTTCAGCAAGAGATCGCACCGCAACATCGGCACCTTTCAGGGGCTGAATACGTCCGACGAACAACAACACTGGTCCGTCACCCAACTCGAGAGCTTTGCGTGCACCACGTTTGTCACCTGGTGCAAAAAATGCATGCTCTACGCCGGGCGCAACAATTTCAGTCGTGCCAGGAGGGTTGCCATACAGCTCGATGAACTGGCGTTCTTCCTCAGTGCAACTCACACAAATCACGTCAGAACAACCAATGACATCTGTTTCTGCTTGTTCGCGCAATTCAGATTCAGGGTCGCCACCCAGTGCCTTCACACGCGCAAACGTGTGAAACGTGCTGACAAGGGGAACGTCGAGTTCGTGCTTCAGTGTGTGGCCACTCAAACCACTGAGCCAATAATTGGCATGAATCACATCTGTGCCGCCATTTGCGTTGATGTGGCGCAGAACACCGTCGGTGAACTCAGGAACTACAGAAAGAAGGTCACCTTTGGGCATGTCCACTGCACCGGCGGGAATATGAACAACCTTGTGATTTGGCTCGACGTTGATTTCTGCTGGCAGGTCATCGCGCCATGCACGTGTATAAGTGGTGCAATCCACTCCGGCATGAGCAAGTGCCGATACAAGTTCACGCACGTAGACATTCATTCCGCCACCATCGCCAATACCTGGCTGAGCCAATGGAGAGGTGTGAAGAGAGAGAACTGCTACACGACGCATGAGATAGTCAACCTATCTAGAGGTGTTCTGATTCCCCTACTGGGGGTCGGCAACGGGCGCAGTGGTTTCCTGGCTACCCACGAAAGAGCGATAAACCGACAACAAGCTCTGCTTTTGCTCGGGCGTGAGACGCTCATCATTGTTGATGGCTTCAGGAACGCTGCTTGTCTCGGGTGGTGTCCCATCCAAAATTCCAGCGCGCACATACAAAGTCTCTGCGGAAATCTCTAAGGCGCGCGCAATCTGCTGCAAGATGTCAGCAGATGGTCGACGAATGCCTCGTTCAATTTGAGACAGATACGGATTTGAGACACCAGCAGACCGCGCAAGGTCGCGAATGCTTTGTTGTGCATTTTCGCGCTGTTGGCGAATGAACTCGCCGACGTCATGCAGTTTTTCAGTGGGACGAATTGCCATTACTGGTCTTTCACCACGGAGCCCGCGCCGCTAGCGCGCACGCTGGCCACAAGTGCTGCGGTTAACGCATCGATTTTCTCGAATAAATCATGGCGCAGTTGAGAACATGATTTTTCAAACATGCTGAGAGCACCAGCAAGTTCAGAGAGCGACTTCGAATCCAAATTCTCTAGTGATTCAAATTCATAGTGTTCGCACAATTCATCTAGCTCTTTCACTAGCGGATGATCTGCAGGAATGTTTGTTTCGCGTGGAGGTCGAGCGCTGCCACCACCATGTTGTTGACCAAAAACATCCGCGAGTCGATCAGCAAGCGAACCCACTGGCGTTTCGGTTCCTGTGGCACGACGACGTTCTTCGTCTTGCACCAGGTCAAGACGACCTTGCGCTAGTCGGCGAACAAAAGAAATTGCGTCTTCTTCAGCCTGTAACGCATTGCGTTGGGCGCGAATCTCTGCAACGGACTGTGGTGGTTTAGTTGCCATTAGATTCCTCCCGAGACAGGCGGCAATACCGCTACCTCATCTTTATCGCTCACGAGGTGGTCGCGTGGCACTTCTTCGCCATTCACCCATACTTTGCTCATAGAAATCACGCGACCAAGGCCCTCGCCAAAGGTGGCAACGGCGTTTTCCAATACATCGGCCACAGTTGCGCCTGCAATTTCGGCCTGACCAACACCTGCTGCTTCTCTCGCCTGAGCAAAAAATCGAACAACAGCCACAATGGGCATCGTATCGGCGTGGTGCTATCGGATTTCAATACCTGGTGTCTCACCAGTGAAATGGCCTATCTGTGTCCACTGATCTGTCGAGCACAATGTCTTAGCAACCTCGGGTGTGACTGCTGCAAGGAGTCCACCCGACGTCTGTGGATCCATGCATAACGCCACATACGAATCATCTGCTGTTGTGGTCAATCGATCTGCAACGTACGCGCGATTGCGCGGGTCGCCACCCGTTCGATGACCAGATGCAGCAATCTCGTGCGCACCTTCATATAGAGGTAACGATGCACTATCGATAATGAGGCGCGCCCCCGACCTATCGGACATTTCCCATCCGTGGCCAGCCAATCCGTATCCGGTGACGTCAGTGACTGCGTGCACGCTGTCTTGATGTTCTCTCAACTGTTCTGCAGCCACCCGATTCAACGTACGCATTCCAGCAATCGCAGATTTCTTTTGTTCCGCTGTGCCGGCTGCAGTCACAAGGCCAGTTCCCAATGGCTTCGACAAAATTGCAATGTCACCGGGCAAAGCTCCGCTCTTGCGGAAAATGTGTCGTGGGTCAACAACGCCTTGTACTGCTAGACCAAAAATTGGTTCCGGATTGCGAATCGTGTGACCACCAGCAATCGTTCCGCCTGCATCACGCACTGTTTCAGATGCTGCAGCGAAAATTGATGCAATGACATCGCGTGGTAACTCTTCGGGGAACGCTGCAATGTTCACAGCCAACACCACACGACCACCCATTGCAAAGACATCACTACATGCATTGGCCGCCGCTATCGCACCAAAGTCAGACGGGTCATCCACAAGCGGTGGGAAAAAATCGGTGGTGCTCACCAAGGCAACTTCAGGTGTGAGTTGATACACCGCAGCATCATCAAACGGCGCGAGCCCAACAAGTAGAGACGAATCAAAACTTTCGGGCAGATCGCGTACCAAATCTGAAAGGAGCGATGCTCCCCATTTGGCAGCGCACCCGCCACACGAAGTCCATTCGGTCAACTTGATAGTGCTCTCGTTGTTATTCACAGTTCGCAAACTACTAGGTTGACAATCGTGAGCAACCAGCAAGTGCACCCCCCGTCTGTGGACGTCATTGCACGTGAATTGGCCAAGTCATTCACATTGCCCCATGCCGTACTTGTTCATTGCGCTCGTGAAGCAGTCCGCGATGCTCCACAAGATGCTCAGGGTGCGGCCTACGACAATGCTTTGTATTTCTCACAATCGTTACTCACCACTGTGGTGAACGGTACTGGCGTGTTGCTTCATACGAATCTGGGTCGCGCTCCACTTGCGATGACCGACTCACACAGACCAACGAATCTTGAATTCAATCTTGCAAATGGAGAACGTGGTTCGCGACACACTGCAGTCTCGGAATTATTCGGCCAACTGCTCAATGTTGAAGATGCAATTGTTGTCAACAACAATGCTGCAGCTGTCATGTTGGTACTTGCTGCACTTGCGGAAGGCCGCGACGTAGCAGTGTCACGAGGAGAAAGCGTTGAGATTGGCGGTGGCTTTCGAATACCCGATGTCATGGAACAATCTGGTGCGCGTCTAGTTGATGTTGGTACAACCAACCGCACTCGCCTCCGCGATTACGAACGTGCCATTGATTCGCGCAAGAACGACATTGCGTTATTGCTGAAAGTGCATCCTTCAAATTTTTCTATTGAAGGTTTCACAGAACAAACAAGTATCTCCGAACTTGCCACGCTCGAAGTTCCTGTTGTGGCCGACATTGGTTCTGGCCTCTTAGACAACACCGCACCTTGGTTGCAGGGATACCTCGAAAATGTTCCATCGTGGATTGCACAAGAACCTGCTGCACGACAAGCAATCGCCGACGGCGCAGACCTCATTACGTTTAGCGGCGACAAACTTCTTGGCGGTCCACAATGCGGAGTGATTGCCGGTCGTGCAGATCTGGTGGCGCAATGTGCTGCGCATCCACTCATGCGTACACTCCGGCCCGGTGGACACACACTTCTTGCATTACAAAATGTGTTGCTGTCCTACAGCGCGCGCAACGTATGCACACAGATTCCATTCTGGGCAATGGCCACAACGCCTCTTCAAGAACTAGCCACACGAGCAGAGCGCCTCATCGCTGCAACTGGGGTCGGTACAAGTGTTGCGTTGGATTCACTCATCGGTGCCGGTTCGGCACCAGGAAGCACCATCGAATCACATGGAATCTCATTGGCTGGCGACCAGCGCGCGGCACTTCGGCGCCATGCAACGCCCGTAATTGCTCGCACTGTAGCGAACACCACATATATAGATCTACGAAGCGTGCACCCCGATGATGACTCCATCATCATTGATGCTGTGAACTCTTTGAAATAACTCATGGCAGTCATTGCAACCGCCGGACATGTCGACCACGGCAAGTCTTCTCTTGTTCTTGCATTAACTGGGACAGACCCAGACCGCCTCGCCGAAGAAAAACGCAAAGGCATGACGATTGACCTTGGTTTTGCACATTGCATGACACCCAACGGAACATCTTTGAGTTTTGTGGATGTTCCTGGTCATGCTGATTTCATTCGCACAATGATCGCTGGCGTCAGCGGAGTAGACATTGCGATGCTGATTGTTGATGCCCACGAAGGCTGGATGCCACAAACGCAAGAACACCTCGATGTATTACAACTGCTCAACATACGTACGGGTGTCATTGTCATTACCAAAAGCGACAAGGCGACCGAGATTGAGTTGACCGAGTTAGAAGAAGATATTCGACAGCGACTGATAGATAGTTCCATTCACTGGACCAACTTCATGAGCACATCCGTAGTTACGCAAAAAGGATTGCCAGAACTGCTGCATCATCTCTCGTCTCTTCTTGAAAACGAAGAACCACCTACCCATGCAAGACCAACACGTTTGTTTATCGATCGTGTGTTCACTATTCGCGGGTCGGGAACCGTGGTGACGGGAACTCTTGAAGGTGCGTCTGTGAGTGTTGGTGACGTGCTGCACGTTGCGCGCACTAGCCAAGAGGTACGCGTTAGAGAAGTACAAACTCTTGATTCATCTGTCCAAACATGCGAGCCACGTTCGCGATGTGCGCTGAACATTGTGGGCATCGACAGCTCAGACCTTCACCGCGGCGATGCACTGATACAGCAGCAGTCATATCTCATGACATCAGTTGTTGATGTGCACTTTACCGCTGTCTCAACACTGAAGCGTCCGATGACTCACCGCGGAAGTTTCACATTGCACATCGGCACCACCATGCAGAGCGTCACTGTGCGCATTGCTCACACTTCTTCTATTAGCCCCGGAGAAACTGCCACTGTTCGATTGCGTTTCTCACAACCGCTTCCGTTGGCAATTCATGACCATGTTGTTCTGCGCGACACAGGAATAGACCAAACTGTTGGCGGTGGGCACATCATTAATCTCGATCCACAAGGGCCAGTGCGTTTTGCACATACAGATGCAACGCCCGAAGACATCCTTCAGCAACGTGGCTTTCTTTCCATTACTCAGGCACGACTGCTAACTGGACAAAATCTGCAACCCACAATTGGTTCGTGGTACGCGTTGCCTGCCGATTACAACGACACTGTTCAACAACTGAATAATCGACTTGAAAATGAATTGTCCATCACGATGACAGATCTTGCTGCATACGAACAAGACATCGTGAGAACACTGAAGGATGTTGTTGTCCATAACGGTGTGGCGTCGCGTGCGAAACAAGACCCGCTACTTGATCACGCGTATGTTGCCGAGTTTCAACTAGCTGGTTTACTTACACCAGACACCGCAACACTTGATCGAAACATCATTCGCCAGTTAGTACAACGAAATGTTTTGTTCGAACACGACAACATTGCTTTTCATGTAGACACATTGAACGACGTGCGCCCTCAGTTGACGGCTCTATGGCAGACACACCCAGACGGTTTCACCATGGCTCAACTTCGCGATGCACTTGGTATTACCCGCAAGCACGCTGTACCCCTTGCTACTTGTCTCGACAAAGTGGGTCTCACCAAACGCAATGGTGATGTGCGCTTGCCGGGACATGCCTGGTGATGGCGGAGGCGGACGGGAATCGAACCCGCCGAACGGGGTTCGCCCGTTCCGTCTGTTTTGAAGACAGCGAAGCCCACCAGGTACTCAAACGCCTCCGCCGTCAGAGTAGCGTTCGGCCATGAGTTCTGTTGCGCCAGACCTTCCTAACGGATTCGTCGTCATCGTGAAGCGTGAATGCGCCACCTGCCAAATGGTGGAACCTATTCTTTCTCACATTGCTTCTGCCACCAACTCACTGACCGTTTATACGCAAGATGATCCAACCTTTCCATCGTCTGTCTCACCAATTCATGATGAAGATTTGTCTGTCTCGTGGCACTACGACATCGACACTGTTCCCACACTGATCAAAGTGGTCAATGGCAAAGAAGTGGAACGAACATTTGGTTGGAAAGCAACTGATTGGCAACGCATCACCGGTATCGCCGACTTAGGTGCTGACTTACCAGCCATGCGACCTGGTTGCGGCTCCATGAGTGTCGACCCAGACATTGTCGACAAGTTGCGCGCAAAGTTCACCGATTCACCCGTGATTGCACGAACCGTTGAATTTTCTGCTGCAGAAGATGAATTTGAAGCGATGTATGCGCGCGGATGGACAGACGGTTTGCCTGTCATTCCGCCAACACGTGAGCGTGTGTTGCGCATGCTCACCGGAACAACGCGCCACCCACAAGATGTCATTGCAATTGCGCCGCCAGACCTTGTGGAACTCACCGTTGAAAAGATCGCAATCAACGCAGTCATGGCTGGTTGCCTTCCCGAGTACATGCCGTGGGTCATCGCAGCTCTTGAAGCAGTGTGTAACGACCAATTCAATATGCACGGAGTGTTGGCCACCACAATGCCTGTCGGCCCCGTCATCATCTGTAATGGCCCAGGTACACGCGCCATCGGAATGAACTCTGGCATCAACGCATTTGGTCAAGGCAATCGTGCGAACAACACCATTGGTCGTGCCGTGCAACTCACGATTCGCAATGTGGGTGGTGGCCGCCCCGGTGAAGTCGACCGTGCAACACATGGCAACCCAGGAAAAATCTCATTCTGTTTTGCTGAAGACGAAGAAGGTTCGCCATTTACTTCGTTAGCCACAGAACGCGGAGTGCCGCTAGGCCAAAACGCAATCACCGTGTTTGCGGGTGAAGGACCACGATGTGTTGTCGACCAACTTGCACGCACACCGGAAGAACTTACTAATTCACTTGTCGCTTCGCTGCAAACTGTGCATCACCCGAAATTGGTCATTGGCTTCGACGCAATTTTGACAATCAGCCCAGACCACGGCCGCGTGTATGCAGAAGCTGGTTGGGATCGCGAGCGACTCATCGCCGAGATCACCGAACGTTCTCTTACGCATGGCAGTGAACTTGTTCGCGGCGCACGCGATATGGCAGAAGGTATTCCTCCCCACCTGAAAGACGCCACACTTCCTAAATTCCGCCCAGGTGGAGTGCTCCTTACTTATGCCGGCGGTGGTGCAGGTTTGTTTTCATCCATCGTTGCCGGATGGGCAAATGGTGCAATCGGCTCAGACCCCGTCACTCGTATCGTCGGCTCGTGACATACTGATACCCATGGCAACTGGCATCACCATTCTCGATCCAACCAATGAGTCGACGCCTGCCGTACGACAATTGCTTGCTCGTCCTGCCAGCGTGAAAGGTCTCACCGTCGGGTTGCTCGACATTTCAAAGCCACGCGGCAATGTCTTTTTGAATCGCATTGAAGAATTGCTCACAGAGCGCGGTGCCAAAGTACTTCGTTTTTCTAAACCAACGTTTACAAAACCTGCGCCAGTTGACTTGCGGCAAGAAATTGCTACGCAATGCAACTTGGTCATTGAAGCATTAGCCGATTGAGGCAGTTGCACGTCATGCAGTGTGCATGACATTTCAGATTTAGAACTTCGTGGAGTACCTGGTGTGTTTGTGGCCACCGAGGAATTCATTTCTGCGGGCGCTGCCCAGTCTGTTGCTCTTGGCATACCTTCGATGAAGAGGGTTTACACCACACACCCCGTGCAAGACCGAACAGATGAAGAGATGATTGCAATGGCAGACCAGTTCTTTCTGGAAATCCTTGCCTGCATCACTTCTGGCGACTGACAACAGTTCTTCGTCTGACCTGTACCGAAGTATCCTCGAAGGGTGACTCCTCCCACCAAAATCTTGATGCTTCGCCATGGGCAAAGCGAATGGAACGCTCTTGGTCGCTGGCAGGGTCAAGCAGATATTGAGCTAACCGACCTCGGATACGAACAAGCGAGACGTGCTGCACAGAAGCTCGGCATGTTCGACGCCATCGCCTCAAGCGACTTACGTCGCTCACGCATTACCGCCACATACATCGCCGAAGGTCTTGGCATTGGCTTGTTAGACGCAGATCCACGATTTCGTGAAACCGATGTTGGTGAATGGCAAGGTCTCACCCACGACCAAATTGAACGCGATTGGCCGGGTTACCTAGAAGCACACAATCGTCCGCCAGGTTTCGAATCAGATATCTCCATCGTCACGCGCGTCACTGCTGCACTTGTTGACCTTGCCGAACAATTCCCTGGTGGCGAAGTGTTAGTGGTTGCACATGCCGGCGTTATTCGTGTGATGCGTCGTGCGCATCGCGTAGGTGATAGCCGCATACCAAACCTTGGTGGTTGTGAGTTCATTGTGTGGCCAGATGCAACTGAAGTCATCACTGTTGGTGATGTAGTTGAGTTATTCGAACACGGCGAAATCGGCGAAGAGCTCTAACTAGATGTTTTCTCGCTACATAGACAACACATACGCACCAGTTGTTCGAAAGAATTTAGACAGGCTCATCTGGGGTCGCCTCTTTTCAAATGCGTGCTATCGCTTCGCCCCACCCTTCATTGCAGTAATCGCTCGCGGTTTAGATGTGAGCGTCGCGCAAATGGGCGTTGCGCTCATGATCGGAGAATTTGCCGGACTTGGTTCACCCATTCTTGGACGCATGGTTGACAAAGGAAACCGTGTTGTCTCTATGACAGTTGGAATGATTGGCATCACGCTTGCAGTTGTTGGCGCTGCTACCTCCACCACATTGGTGCAGTTCGCAATCTCAATGTTTGTCATGAGTGGAGCAAAAGTCTTATTCGATACTTCACTCATTATTTGGGTGAATGATCATGTTCCATATGAACGACGTGGGCGCATCGTCGGAGTGATTGAAACATCATGGGCGCTCTCGCTGTTTATCGGCGTAGCCGCCATGGGTGTTGCCACCGCAGTTTTCTCGTGGCGCGCAGGTTTTGCAGTGGGAGCCATCGCCATGGCTATCTCGGCGTCATTTATTCTCAGTGCGCTACCGCGACACGAAGCACATGCCCCTGTTTCAGATGCAGTCCGAGGCACTATCCCGCGCAGTGGCTATTTGGTTTTTGTTCTTTCGTTTTGCCTTATGGGTGCCAGCCAATGCATCAGCATCACATTCGGCCCATGGTTTGAGGATGAATTCGGTTTCTCTAGCGCTGGCCTCATTGCCGTCATCATCGCACTCGGCGTCTTCGAATTGGTATCGAGCGTGGGAAGTGCACGAGTTACAGACACGTGGGGCAAAGAAATCAGTGTTCGCCGCGGTGCTGTCTTGATGGTTGTCGCAACAATCGTGATGGCCGCATGCACTCAGCTTTCATTTGTTGCAGTACCTATGCTCATCATTTTCATCTTGGGTTTTGAGTTTGCCATCGTGAGTATGTTGCCGCTGGCAGCAAACATTGTTCCCACAAGTGGCGGCATAGGTCTTGGTCTCACGGTTGGCGCAGGTACATGCGGCCGCGCAATCTTCAGCACTGTTGCAACTTCTTTGTACGACTCAGTTGGGCCAATTGCGCCAGCACTTGCAGCCGCAGGTCTTTCCAGCGTGGCTGCGCTACTCGTAACTATTTACGCACGCTCTGAGCGATAACCATTTGTGATTGGCATACGCCGATCTTTACCAAATGCTTTCGTTGACACTCGCACACCCGGCGCACATTGACGACGTTTGTATTCGTTCACATCAACTAGTCGAGCAATGCGCGAAACAACAGCCTCATTGAAACCAAGTTTCACAATTTCAGGAACTGTTAGATCATCGTCAATGTAATGACGCAAGATGGGGTCGAGTTCCTCGTATGGCGGAAGGCTCTGGTCATCGCGCTGATCGGGACGCAATTCGGCCGACGGTGGTTTTGTAATAACTGTCTCAGGAATTATCTCGCGGCCGGCGCGCTCATTGATGCGGCGACACAGCGCAAAGACTTGTGTTTTGAACACGTCCTTAATAACGGCATACCCACCGGCAGAATCGCCATAGATAGTGAAGTACCCAACGGCCATCTCGCTCTTGTTACCAGTGGTGAGAACCATCCATCCGAACTTATTACTCAATGCCATCAGTGACATTCCACGACAACGGCTTTGCAGGTTCTCTTCGGTGAGGTCGGGGTCCTTGCCAGTAAATGAAGGCGCAAGCATCTCGAGATACGCAGTGAACGCGGGTTCAATTGAGATAACGCGATGATCAATACCAAGGGCCGTAGCTAATTTCTCTGCGTCATCAAGCGAACCTTGGCTTGAATATCGAGACGGCATTGCAACACCATGCACATGGTCAGCACCCAATGCATCGACAGCAATCGCCGCAACGATGGAAGAGTCGATACCGCCAGAAAGTCCGATGACAACATCCGTAAAACCGTTCTTGCGCACATAGTCGCGTGTTCCAACAACAAGCGCTTCGTACACGCGATCTAAGTCTGATTCGAAAGCAACAATGTCGCCGAGCTCAACTGAGCCATCGCTTGCAATATCAACGATGGCGAAATCTGAATCAAATGACTTCAAGCGACTGACGATGTCGCCGTTAGCGCTCACAACAACACTAGAGCCATCGAAAACTAGTTCGTCTTGCGCACCGACTTGATTGGCATACACAATTGCGCTCTTTGTTTCGCGTGCACGTTCCATCAGCATCGTTTCGCGTTGTGAATTCTTGCCTTCGTGGAAAGGAGATGCATTTGCGTTCAGCAAAATACGAGCACCTTGTGCTGCTTGAGCAGCAACGGGACCATCGGAGTACCAAATGTCTTCACAAATAGAAATACCAACTGTTACGCCGTGCACAGTGAACAATCCGGCAGCCATGCCATCGTTTGTATCGGGACCAGGTTCGAAGTATCGATCCTCATCGAACACTGCATAGTTCGGCAACAACTGTTTGTGATACACACCCTGAATGCCACCGTTGCGACACAATGCAACGGCGTTGTACAAGTGTCCACCTTCGGCGTGAACAAAACCCACGATGGCAGCACAATCACCCGTGTAACTCGCGATGCGCTCCACCGCTAATTGGTTGTGACGCACGAATGCCTTCTTCAACAACAAGTCTTCAGGCGGGTACCCCGTGACTGCCAACTCGGGATACACAATCACCTGACAGCCAGCCGCGTCGGCCTTGGCATAGTCGGCCTGAATCTTGCTTTCGTTCCCGGGCAGGTCACCCACAATCGGGTTTATCTGCGACAGCGCCACCCGAAGGCCCTTCGGCGAGGTGGCTGGTCCGGTTGTACTCACATCGTCAGACTAGCCACAGACCCCGTAAAGCCCAATATCTATAAGGCTTACCGAACAAAATGGCTGTCCCTTGGCCCCGTTTCACACAGCGTTCACATTTGGGCAATGGAAGAGAAACGGCGAGGTGACATCCTGTAACTACGTAAACGGGAGTTATCCCTCAAAGTAAAGGACACCACAGTGCCCATTCAGGCTGAATACATCTGGATTGACGGAACGTCACCAACACCATTGCTCCGCTCCAAGACCAAAGTCATTCCCGACTTTGCTGGATCAATTGCTGACATGCCAATGGACGAATGGGGCTTCGACGGCTCCTCAACAGAGCAAGCTTCAGGCGATTCGTCTGACTGCATCTTGCGTCCTGTGTTTCAATGTCCAGATCCGATCCGTGGCGGAAAGAATGTTCTCGTTATGTGTGACGTGTTGCTTGCAAAAGATGCATCACCACACCCAACAAACACTCGTGCAACTTTGGCAGCAGTATCAGCAAAATATGCCGACCAAGAAATGTGGTACGGCATCGAGCAGGAATACACAATGCTTCGTCTCGACGGCAGCCCATACGGTTTCCCCGTAGGTGGTTTCCCTAAGCCACAAGGTCCGTACTACTGCGGCGTTGGCGCAGGACGCGTTGTTGGTCGCGAGATCATCGAAGAGCACACACAGGCTTGCATCGACGCTGGTCTTCTTATCTCCGGAACAAACGCCGAAGTAATGCCTGGTCAATGGGAATTCCAAATCGGACCTGGTGATGCACTCACAGTGTCTGACCACATGCATGTTGCACGTTGGTTGTTGCACCGCATCGCAGAGGACTACGACGTAGTCATCTCGTTCGACGCAAAACCAATGAAGGGCGACTGGAACGGCGCAGGAGCACACACCAACTTCTCTACAAAAGCAATGCGTGAGGGCTACCCAGCAATCATCGAAGCGTGCGAGAAGCTCGGTACTCGTGTTCTTGAGCACGTAGAAAACTACGGCGACGACATTCAGAGCCGCCTCACTGGTAAGCACGAAACTGCCCCATGGAACAAGTACTCCTACGGCGTGTCAAACCGCGGTGCTTCAGTACGTATCCCATGGCAGGTTGCTCGCGACCAGAAGGGTTACGCCGAGGACCGCCGTCCAAACGCAAACGTGGACCCGTACACCGTCACTCGTCTCATCCTCGAGACTGTTTGCGGCTAAGCGTCACACACCATATTTATTGGGAACGGGGGGCTTCATGCCCCTCGTTTTCATTTTCAGGTAGCCCTATGACCCGCCTCACGGCAGACTGATGAGATGAGCGACATGCTGGATCAACACCGCGACTATGTATTGCGCACTGTCGAAGAACGAGGCGTGCGCTTAGTACGCCTCTGGTTTACCGATGTTCTCGGCACGCTCAAGAGCTTCGCAATTAGCCCAGCAGAACTCGAGAACGCATTAGAAGATGGCATGTCCTTTGATGGTTCGTCAATCGACGGCTATTCACGTGTGCAAGAAGCAGACGTTCTCGCTGTTCCGGACCCAAATACTTTTGAAGTGTTGCCGTGGGTGGACAGCAAATCTGCCGAAGCGCGTGTCATCTGCGACGTGCGCAATCTTGACGGTTCTATTTTTGAAGGCGACCCGCGTCAAGTTTTACGCCGCAACCTAGATGCTGCTCGCGCAATGGGATACGAATTTCTCATCGCTCCCGACATTGAATACTTTTACTTCGAGCCACCAGTGCGTGGACAAGCACCGGTGCCACTTGACGAAGGTGGTTTCTTCGATCTCACCACCACCGACGTTGCATCGTCATTGCGCAAGCAAACAATTCGCACATTGGAGACAATGGGAATTCCCGTTGAGTATTCATTCCACGAAGATGCACAAAGCCAGCAAGAAATTGATCTTCGCCACACTGATGCACTTTCAATGGCTGACTCCGTGATGACATTTCGCATGATCGTGAAAGAAATTGCAGCAATGAACAACGTGCACGCCACGTTTATGCCAAAGCCACTTGAAGGAGTTCAAGGTTCAGGCATGCACTTGCACTTGTCTTTGTTCTCTGGTGACACCAATGCGTTCTACTCAGCAGACGACCCGCACAACCTGTCCCCTGTTGCTAAATCTTTCATGGCCGGCTTGTTGCACCATGCTGCTGAAATAACCGCTGTTACCAACCAAACGGTCAACAGTTACAAGCGTCTTGTACCTGGCTTTGAAGCACCTGTTCATGTGAGTTGGGCACGCAACAACCGCAGCGGACTCATTCGCGTTCCAGTGCCAAAGCGTGGAAACGCCAGTGCAACACGTATTGAATATCGCTCGCCAGACCCTGCATGCAACCCGTATCTCGCGTTCTCTGTCATCTTGGCTGCTGGTATGAAGGG
>JAPKZX010000102.1 GCA_026393575.1 Actinomycetota bacterium | reverse complement strand
GTGGAAGCAGCTGTGCTTACCTATGGCCCGCGCATCAACTCTTTCAATGTTGTTGCAGTGGCACCACGTGGCTCTGCCGAGTCTGTGTTGCCAACCGGTGCTGAACACAATGTTGGAACTCTCGACATTGTTGATGACCTAGACATGGTGCGTCGCGCGCTGGGTCAAGAGAAAGTCTCAGTGATTGGATGGGGGACAGGTGCAACTGCGGTGACGGCATGGGTCATGCAACGCCAACGTAATTACTATTCCGCAGTTGTTGATTCTCCATTAGATCCGACGGTGTCGCCGGTGAAACAGATACGGCAAAACATTGCTGCTGGTGAATTGGGTGTGCTGACTGCTGTTAAATGGTGTGCCTCGCTTTTGTCATGCACGATTAACGCAAATGTGGCTACTGGTCTGAATCTGTTGAAAACAGATATGCGACTTGGTCGCGTTCCGGTAGATGTAACAAACGAAGTTATTGCCAGAGCAGCCGAGCATGCATTGGCCGATGGAAACCACGGGGTGTTCTTTAATGCGATTGCCCAAGTGATGTTGGGTACTTCGGTCCGTTTACAAGCTCTTGCTGGGGTGGCACTAGTGCAGGCAGATGCGTATTCGAAATGTGCCGACGTTTCGCAGGCTGATGCTGTGTCCATGGTTCAGGCCTATGAGGCCATGAGTGACCAGTACTTCCGTCTGGGAAATACTGCCCAGTTGTATGGCTTTTGCTCGGCAATTCCTGCTGCAGTGCGGCCATTGGGTGTGGTGAAGCCATCAGCCATTGTGTCTGAGGCAAAGGTGCTTGTGACTATCGCACGAGGCGATCAGATGAATGCGCCGGTGAATGCACGCGAGATGGCGAAGAGACTGGGATGGGAGTATCAGTCTGTATTTGCGAACCGACACTTGGTAGTTGGCATCGACCGTGCCATGACCCAAACAGTGATGGATTTTCTAGTTGGCGAGCGATAACGCTCAAAAATTACAGACCAACGAAATCGCGGATTAGTTCGGCGAGTTCTAACGGAGTGTCGCCCTGCACGCTGTGGCCTGCTTCTTCCACATGCTCTACTCGCACACTGCCTGCACGCCTACGGAGTTCAGCTTCGTCTTCATCTGTGACCACGGATTGTTTACGCATGCCACGCACAAACATGAGTGGCTTGCCGTAATGCTGAATCGCTTCCCATAGAGATGCGGTGGATGGACGCTTGTCACCCTCGTCAACTGCTGACTTCATCTCGGGAAGTGGTGGTGCGTCGGCACGGCGATAACGCCACACCCAACTGCCGTCGTCGAGTTGTAATGCGTTGTGCAAAATACCGCGACGCAGTGACTCCACCGTACGGGTGGGGTTGAACTCAATCGTGCGCTTCAGTAATTCTTCAAATGATGGGAATGTTGCAGGGCCGTTCACAAAGTCGGTGATCTGTTTTGTCTTTTCTTGGTTTACGCCAGGAGTGATGTCGACCAATACCAATTTGCGAACAAGCTCCGCGTGGTCACGTGCAAGTGCAAGAGTGGTGAGACCACCAAGGCTCATTCCCACCACGGCTTTTGCTTGCGGTGCTAGAGCACGAATCACAGTTGCAATGTCTGCTGCATTCTGTTGCAAGGGAAGTGCAGATGCATCGAATGCTGCGGCAGAGTCGGAGTGTCCGTGACCGGGAAGGTCGATGCACAGAAGCGATACGCCGAGTGCGAGTGCAACGGTGTCCCAGGTATGAGCATTTTGCGCACCACCATGAAGGAACACAATCTGTGGTTCAGACGTTCCCCATTTGAGAGCAGAGAGTTTTCTGTCGCCGTCCACAGAGATGAATTCTCGGGAAACCACAGGGGGCGCGGGGTAGGGGATGCCGTATTCAGAAGCATTTTCATGAAACATTCCGAATTCGTCGTATGAGACCTTTTCAACCATGATGCGAGCGTAGTGAACAACCCATGGTTGCCGATAGACAGAACGCATGGCTCGTGACCACATATATTACGGCGAGATCTCTAATGCCATTGCTGAAGTGGTGCGTACATCGTCAGACACATTGCTCGAACGATTGGCCGCCCGTATTGCAGACAGAGTGCTGCATTTCGATCATGTGGAAGTTGCCGATGTAATGGTGACAAAACTGCGTCCGCCGATCCCTGAAGATTTGGTGTCGTCGGCTGTGCGCATTGTGCGTAGTCGGGTTGATATGCGAGTTCCGGCGCGACACCGTGCGATTGTTGCATTGGGTTCGAACTTAGGTGACCGTGCTGCGTATCTGCGTTTTGGTTTAGATCGTTTGTCGAACGTGCTTGCGCAATCGCAAGTGTTTGAAACAGACCCAGTGGGTGGGCCAGATAATCAAGGGCCATACCTGAAAATAGTTCCTCTTGTAGAAACAGACTTAGACCCATTTGACAAGATGCGCCGTTTGTTGCAGATTGAATCTGAGGCTCACCGTGTGCGCGTAGAGCGGTGGGGCCCACGCACGCTCGACCTTGATCTTTTGTTCTACGACGACTACACCATTGAAAGTGAAGAGTTGACTGTTCCGCATCCTCGTTTTGCAGAACGCAGATTCGTATTAGAGCCACTCAGTGAAGTTGCAGTGGAATTCTGCCCGTCGCACTGGCGTGATCGTTTGCCCACGTATGGCGTATACCCACGTGGACCAATTGATTCTCTCGTGGCACATACCAGCATCTCGTGACCAACATTGCACTTTTGGTGCCTGCTCTGAATGAAAGCGCGGGCATGGAACGTACTGCTCGCGTCATGCGTGAAGCATTAGAAAGTGGTGTTGTTTCGTCTGCAACTGTTCTCGATGGTGGTTCTGACGACGATACGGTTGAAGTTGCACTCCAATTCGGCATTCGTTCATTACATATTCCGTCGGTGCAACCAGAGTTAGGCCCTGTGCTAGGTAAGGGTGATTCATTGTTTCGTGGCGTGCATACCGTGCCTGCAGATTGGTATGTGTTTCTGGATGCAGACCTGGGGAACATTTCTCTTGATCATGTAACTGCTCTCACGCAACATATTGGTGAGCCCGGGATTTCATTTATCAAAGGTGGCTTTGTTCGAGTGGATGAACACGGTGTGCCACGAGAGATTCCTGCAGGCAGAGTGACAGAACTTGTTGGCCGGCCGTTGTTGCGTCGTGTTGCGCCTGGGCTTACCGGCTTGTCGCAACCGTTGAGTGGGCAGGTTGCTATTGAAGCCAAACTGGCGAAGTCGTTGAGTTTTGTTACTGGTTACGGCGTGGAGATAGCCATGCTTATAGATGTGTTTCGCGCGGTAGGCGCAGAAGGAATTGTGGAAGCCGACATGGGCTTCATCAATAACCGATACAAGCCTGACGATGCGCTAGAAGAAGTGCGTGACCAAGTGTTGGCCGGTGCGGCATTACGTATTGTGACCATGCCTGAGTACGGGCTTGTTGTGCATAACTCGGTAACAAACCGCGACTAGCGGGTTGTGAGGTTTCGCTTAGAACTGGTGGCCGTTGAGGAGGGCAATACCCTCGGCCGTAGGAGCAGTACGAAGTTCAATCAGTGAATCGTCCTCGTATGCAATCAGGTGTACATCAATATCGCCAGCCTCGGCTTCACATACTTGCTTCGCCACAATGGCTGCCACGTTCTTTGGGAACCCGTAAATGCCCGTAGCGATGCCAGGAATAGTGACCGACTTCAGGTTGTTCTCGCGACACACGCGCAGCAAGGCGCGATAGGCGGAGGCCAATTCGTCTACTTGCTTCAACTCTTGTGGGGTCAGAGGCGCAATGAGTTTCTTGCCTTCGCGCCCGTTCCACACTGGCCCAACAGCATGAATGATGAAAGGAGCCTGCAAAGCAAATGAGGGTGTGATCACCGCATCGCCGGTAGGGCAGTGGCCAATGTCGCGACATGCTTGGGTCAACTGTTGGTGCGCATTCGGTCCGCCCAGTTTCTCCACAGCCTTAAAGATTGCACCACATGCTCCACCACCTTCAATCAACCCTGAGTTAGCTGGATTGACGATGGCATCGGTCTGGGAATA
>JAPKZX010000047.1 GCA_026393575.1 Actinomycetota bacterium | reverse complement strand
GTTGCCGGCTTGGTAGCCAAATTCGGAGCAGAGATTGTTGCCATGGACGCGGAACAACATGATGATCTTGTTGCGGTTGTAAGCCATGTACCACACCTCGCGGCAGCCACGTTGATGCGCATTGCTGATAACCGTTCAGAGGAACACGTGGCACTGTTGCGACTTGCCGCAGGTGGTTTTCGTGACATGACCCGTATCGCATCTGGTCGACCTGGTATTTGGCTTGATATATGCGAACAAAACAAGACATCAATCGTGCGCGGTCTTGACGCCCTCATTCTTGGTTTGACAGACATGCGTGACGTAGTAGCAGGGTCTGACCGTGACGGATTGTTGTCGCGACTTGAACAAGCACGACGAGCCCGTATGAATTTGCCAACTGGTGCAGGTGCGGTAGAAGACTTGGCGGAGGTACGCATACCGATTCCTGACCGTCCGGGAGCAGCGGCTGATGTGTTTACTTTGTCTGGCGAACTTGGTGTGAACATCTATGACTTTGAAGTTGTGCATTCAGCTGAAGGGGACCGTGGAATTATGGTCACGGTTGTGCGAGCTGAACATGCAGAGGTGTTTCGAGGCGGGTTGCTGGCTCGCGGATTCCGTCCGGCTATACAGCCACTGTCGTGACAACTGTCCATCTGCGTCCACCTGACGGCCCTATTGATGCGGTCGTGTCTGTGCCTGGTTCGAAGAGCGTCGCTAATCGCGCCTTGGTATGCGCGATGTTGTCAAAAGAGGCTTCTCATATTTCAGGAATTCCGACAGGCGACGATGCCCGCGTGGTGTTAGATGTGATCAGGGATTCTGGACGTTCAATTACGAATCTCGGTAACGAAGTCATCATTGGTGAAACTTCCACTCTTAAGTTCCCCGGGATTGTCGATGCGGTACTTGCTGGCACATCATCACGGTTTCTTACTGCCGTTGCTGCCTTGTTTGAGTCAACCGCAATTATTGATGGTGAAGCGGCGCTACGCAGTCGCCCAATGTCAGATTTGCATGACGCACTGACGACCTTGGGGGCAGAAGTGTTGCACCTTGGTGAAGTTGGTCATTTGCCAGTATCGGTTTCGCGGGGTTCGCTAGCAGGTGGTGATATCCGCATTGCAGGGAACGTCTCAAGTCAGTTTATTTCTGCTCTGATGTTAATTGGTCCGATGTTGTCGGAAGGTCTCAACATACACGTCGACGGACCACTTGTTTCGCGCTCTTACGTTGAGATGACGGCCGATGTAATGAGGTCATTCGGAACGTCGGTAAGAATTGACGAATCAACAATATTGGTTTCTGCTGGAGCGTATAAAGGTCGCGAATATCTGATTGAGCCAGATTATTCATCTGCGGCTTTTCCTCTTGTTTCTATTTCGGTACGCGAAGGTCGTGTTGTGATCCCGGGTCTAGCGACTGCATCGTTGCAGGGAGACTCAGAGATTGTTCCCATTCTGCGAATGATGGGCATGACATGCGATGTCAACGGTTCAGACGTGTCTGTCATGCGAAATTCGGATCAACAGGTGTTGCCGTTAATCATGGACATGTCGAATTGTTCAGACTTGGTTCCAGCAGTAGCCGTGGCCTGTTGCATGGCCTCAGGCGAGAGTGTCTTGTCGGGTATTGGATTTATCCGCAACAAGGAAAGTGATCGACTGGGTGACCTTGCCAAAGAGTTGAATCGCGCTGGAGCAAAAGTCATAGTTGAAGAAGATGGACTCCGAATTGTTGGTCCATGTACGTGGACATCTGTTGTCTTTGACAGTCATCATGATCACCGTATGGCGATGGCACTTTCGTTGTTATCTTTGTGCACATCTGGGGTTCAGATAGCCGACCCTGAGGTTGTAACAAAGAGTTGGCCGACCTTCTTTGCGGACATGGCACCAATCCTCGGCGCTACTGAGATGGGCAACTAACCTGTGGCGATGAATGTA
>JAPKZX010000017.1 GCA_026393575.1 Actinomycetota bacterium | reverse complement strand
CGACGCGCGCTTGCGAGAGCCGTGCTGCATCGGAGATGAGTGCTACATCGACAGGGACAATGGCGACATCATTTGACGTAGCGAATTTCCACATCCGAGCCTTTGCTGAAACATAGGAATCAAAAGTGCCGTGCCAATCGATGTGATCTGGCGCAATGTTGAGCCAAACAGACGAAGAACTACGGAAGCATTGCGTGAACTGCAGACGAAAACTGGAACATTCCGAAACAAAAACATCTACATCATCGTTCAATGCAGCCACGAAGGGAACGTCAGTATTCCCCACTTCAGCCACTGTGTAGCCAGCACCTCTCAACAATGCGGCCACCAACATGGTCGTAGTTGTTTTGCCATCTGTACCGGTAACAGCAAGAATCGGTCGCGGGCCACCAGGGCGAGCCTGTTCCCATTCGTATGCCAAGTCAATTTCCGTTCGCACAGAAATACCCATCTCCAGAGCACGCATAATCACCGAATGTTGTGGCGATACTCCTGGAGCCGGAACAAGAACATCTACTCCCGTAAGAAACTCGTCGATGCTGACATCGCCGACCAGATCCACCACAGCGCAGTTCAACTCGCGCGCCAATGCACGATGTTCATCGTTTAACTTGTCATCTGACATCACTACCGTGAAGCCGCGCTCAACAAGTGCACGCGCTACCGCTGTCCCCGCAAGTGCAAGACCAAAAACAGCAGCTTTTTTCATCTCAACGCCCTGCGAAATTATCTGCGATGTTTGTGAAGTCGGCAATGAAGAGGCCCACGGCAACAGCGACACAAATCCCAGAGAGAATCCAGAAACGAATAATCACCGTGGTCTCAGGCCAGCCAACCAACTCGAAATGGTGATGGATCGGTGACATCTTGAAGAGACGCTTCTTACGTCCAGAAGCTTTGAACACACCCATCTGAAGAGCAACAGAGCCAGCCTCCATCACATTGAGTGCGCATATGAGAGGCAGCAACATATGTGTGTTTGTAGCGACTGCCAAAAGTCCTAGGGCTGCACCAATACCCAGCGCGCCTACATCTCCCATGAAAATTCTGGCTGGCGCAGCGTTCCACCACAGGAATCCACCACATGCACCGGCCATTGCTGCCGAGAACACTGCCAAGTCGAGAGGGTTAACAAGGTTGTACACGTCGGGATTACGAAAACCCCAATACGCAATCACTGTAAACGCCAGAAATCCAAACAATGCTGAGCCAGCTGCAAGTCCATCAAGACCATCAGTAACGTTCACCGCGTTAGTAGTGGCCCACACCATGATGGCGGTCCACACCACCCACAGAACGGGAGACAAATTCCATCCCGGAAAGTCAGACCGGGTGAACGAGAGGGTTTCACTGATACCTGTTCCTGCAAGCAACCACCACATAAGGCCAATCACCATGGCGAATGTGATGTAGCCCTTCTTCTTCCAGAGGATGCCGCGGTTATGCGATTTTCTGACTTTGAGGAAATCATCGAGGAAACCCATCAAGGACAAGACTCCAACACCAGCCCACATAATCATCGCTTGGTCGGAAAGTGCGATGCCTCCACGCAAGTGAGCAACCAGCCACCCGATGAACGCCGCAAGAATGATGGCGATGCCACCCATAGTCGCAGTGCCCTGTTTCTTCATGTGATGCACTGGGCCGTGATCTTCAGAACCCAGAATGGGCTGACCCTTACCTAATGAATCAAAAATGGCGATGAGCCAACGTGTTCCGAACAGCGAAAGAATCATCGCAACTGAGCCAGCAATGAGAACTGCAATCATCTGTCATTCTTCTTTCTCGACAACAATGCCACGCGAGCGACGTCAACATCATCAAATGGGATAACTACTCCACGAGTCTCTTGTGTTGACTCGTGACCTTTTCCTGCTACCACCACAATGTCACCAATTCGAGCCTCGGAGATGGCATCGTGAATCGCCTCAGACCGATCAACGCATGAATGCACTTCAGCAGTGTTACTTCTTGCGCCCTTCATGATTTCTTCGATGATTGCCGATGGATCCTCGCTGCGGGGATTATCTGAAGTGACATAAACAACATCTGATAATCGCGAAGCAATCTCACCCATCACTGATCGTTTTCCAGCATCGCGATCGCCACCGCAACCAAAGACAACGATGATGCGTCCCTCAGTCAGTAAACGTGCGCTGTGAAGTACGCCCTCGAGGCTCTCGGGAGTATGCGCATAGTCGACGACCACACCAATGCCTTCTTCGTTCGGCACCGATTCAAACCTGCCAGGGACGCCAGCAACTCGTTCACAACCATTCACAATGACGCCGTCTGTAACACCAAGAGTTTGCGCAGCAGTCATTGCCGCCAAAGCGTTGTACAGAGAAAACTCTCCACCCATCGAAAGATGCACCGAAAGCGAGTTCCATTCAAAGTCGACCGATCCCACATCAACTCGAACATCATCTGCAACTGCTCGCCCAAAAGTTGTCACGCCCACTTCGCAAACATCAATCAAAAGTTGACCATATTTGTCGTCTGCGTTAATGACGGCGTGTTGCGCAAGTGCAGGAGTAAACAGTTGAGCCTTGGCAGCAAAATAGTTCTCATAAGAGCCATGAAAATCGAGATGATCTCGACCCAGATTGGTAAACACAGCCACATCAAACAAAATCCCATTCACACGACCCATAACAAGACCATGCGATGACACTTCCATCACTACGTGCGTTCCGCCCGAATCAATAAACTCACGTAACTGGTGTTGAAGGTCAATCGCCTCTGGCGTCGTTCGCTCACCGGTCAACGTCCCTATGACTAAAACTGTTGCTCCATGAGCTTTGAGAATTTCACTCAGAATGTATGCAGTGGATGTTTTGCCGTTGGTTCCTGTAATGCCGGTCATTTTCAGTTCACGAGAAGGATGGCCAAATGTCGCGCTTGCAACACTTCCTAGAACGTCCCTGACAGATGACACAACAACCTGAGTGACATGACTCGGAACATTGGGCTGCACAACTTCAACTAAAAGTGCGCTCGCACCGCTATGAATCGCTTGCTCGGCGAAAGCGTGCCCATCGGCAAACTGTCCGCGAACACAACAAAAGAGATCTCCCTGTTGCACCAAGCGAGAATCTTGAGTGATTCCCGTTACGACGACGTCAGATGCGCCAATCAATTCAGCGGAGATTCCAGCCTCTTGAACAATGGTTGTCAAAGATACGGAAGAACACGAATACCGAGACACAACTACCTCTAGTGTCCTGCTGGCGCAACGCCTGCCTTGCATCCGGTACCTGCGCCGGTTGCTTCAATACCCAACTCATGCATCACAGCTGGAACCAATCGTGCAAACACTGGAGCTGCAGCAGTACCACCGAAACGGTCGCGCGACTGTGCGTCGGGTTCGTCGATGCTGACAAGAATCGTCACTTCAGGTGAAGATGCAGGAAAGAACCCAGCAAAAGATGCAAAGTATTTACGCCCACCAGCATCTGTTTGATAGGTACCGTTTGATTGCACCTTGTATCCCGTACCTGTCTTGCCCGCGATCTCCATGCCCTTAACTTGGGCCAACTCACCAGTGCCAGTACACACCACGTCGCGCAACATGCTTTGCATCGTGGCTGCAGTTTCGGGTTTTAAGACTGGTCGAGTTGTAGAACCCTTCACTTCGCGACGAATGCCCGATTTGTCAATAGTGGCACTCACCAGTTTGGGCGCAACATACGTTCCGTTGTTCGCCACAGTGTTGACTCCAGCAATCATCTGTAAAGGCGTCACTGCTAATCCGTAACCATATGACACGGTCACTTTTTCTGTACCGCGCCATTTGTCGGCATCGCGCAAAATGCCGCGACTCTCACCTGGATAGTTCAAACCTGTTTTTTTGCCGAAACCAAAGGCTGACAGATAATCATGAAGTGTTGAGGTCTTGATTGTTTGAGCAGTCAACATGGTGCCAATGTTTGAACTTTCCGAGACGATAGAGCGAACACTCATGTCTATGACTCCGTGTGGCCACGCGTCACGAATCGGGAAATTGTCAATCTCAACGATGCCAGGAACTTTCAGAACCGTATCTGCACTTACAGTTCCCTCATTCAATGCAGCGCTCACACTAAAGACTTTTGCAACTGACCCAGGTTCGTATGCCTCCACGGCGGCGAAGTTACCTGTCGCCATCACAACCGAGCCTGCAGAATCGCGACGAACGTTAGACATTGCATAAATCTCGCCGGTGCGACTATTCATCACAATCGCGGTGCCACCCTGGGCATTGAGGCGTCCAACACGCTCAATTAACGCTGAGTCTGTTTGAAACTGAATGTTCTTATCAATCGTTAACACAATGTCGTCACCAGGAATAGGTGCAACGATTGTTTGGTTGCTGCCAGCGATTGCGCCACCGTTTTTGGATACTTCGCGTTGCAAGCGACCATCGAGTCCAGTCAAACTTTTATTGAATTGTTTCTCGAGTCCGCTTGTGCCAATTCCATCGGGATCTGTGCGGCCAATAATTGCTGCAGCAACACCACCTTCAACTTGGCGAGCGGGTTCCGTGTACGAATACACGCCCTTGAGTCCCAGCCCCAGAATTGCTTGTGCTGCTGGCTCGTCTAATTGGCGGGCTATGTAATGAAACTTTTCACCTGGTGCAGACAAAGCTGTGAGAAGTTTTGCTTCCTGTTCTGGTGTGTATCCCAAAGCAACAGCAAGAGTGCGTGCCGTACCCGGAAAGTCTTCAATGTCTCGTGGGTCTGCGAACACCGTGCTACTCGGAATCGAGAGAGCAAGCTCATTTCCATTTCGATCGAAAATCACGCCTCGTGCTGCACGCACTGTACTTATGCGTGTGCGTTGATCGAGACTGGCGACGAGATAATCGCCACGCATTTTTGTTTGTACGAGCACTACTCGAGCAGCCGCAATGAGCAACAAGGAAGTGAGTAATACAAAGGCCACTCCAAGTCGTCGCTTAACCGCTTGATGAGCGGCCGCCGACGTCACTTTTCCTTCTTTTAGGCCCGCTGGGATCTCACCTGAAATGAAAACCTTTAATGCAATCCAGAGTTCAAGAGCTCGAGATTGAAATGGAGACGGAGCTGTTGGTTGTTGCCGAATCGTGCGAGAGGATTGATGAGTTGCCGCACGACGAGTTGCTGCGGTGCTTTCAGAAGAACGTGACCGAGTACGAGATTCGCTTGGACGAGTAGATACTCGCTGAGAAGTTTGCGACCTAGAGCGGTTAGCAGATGAAGACCGTTGCGTTGGACTGCCGTGAGAACGACTACCGCGTTGGATCCCTTCTGCACGACTCACGGGTTACCCACCACAACTGCTTTTAGGCGACCAAACTTGTCGAGAGGTGACTCTGAATGAGTAGTCATATCTGCATCGATCTTGCCCACTGTTGCGGCAACTTCAGCCGCAATGCTCGCCGGAATATTGACAGTCTTTGTTGCCATTGCTGGAACAAGGCCGATTGCTCGCGCCTCTTTCATCAGGTGTCCAAGAGACTGAAGTTGTGCACGGTCAGCGCGAAGTTCTTCGAAGTGTGCGCGGGCGCGGTACACATCTGAATTCAAACGATCAAGACGCATTTGCTGCTGAGCCATGGCTACATTCAGAGTCACAATGGCCAACATGGCGAACAAGCCACAGACGGCGACGACAGCAATTTTCCAGTGCGTAAATCCGGTCTCTGGGACAAGCGTCAGAAGTGGTTGCTGGGACTCTGCCTCACGTGGACGGCGCTGCGTCGTTGGTCGTACTGCAACAGCCATGACTACTTCACTTCGCTTTCATGCAGTTTTTCAACAACTCGTAATCGAGCAGATGTAGAACGAGGATTACTCGCGCGCTCAGCCGTACTTGCATCACGCGAAGCACGAATGCGACGCACTGATCGCAACGCGCCACAAGCACAAGGCAGATGTGAAGGACACGAACAGTTTCCAGTTTCTGCTGTTCGCATTACTGACTTAACAATTCGATCTTCACCAGAGTGATATGTCAACACTGCAAGACGAGCCCCAGGCGAAAGCGCCGCAATCGTGGCACGCAATGCATCGGGAAGAATTGCCAGTTCAGAGTTGACTTCAATACGAATAGCCTGAAATGAGCGCTTCGCAGGATGACCGCCGCGACGACGAGCCGGCGCTGGAATCGCTGCACTCACCACATCGCTCAAATGCATTGTGGAACGAATGGGTCGGGCAGCAACAATTGCATGAGCAATGCGATGCGCATGACGTTCATCGGCATTTCGACGCAACATCTTTGTCAACTCGATCACGTCGTATTCATTGACGATGTTGTTTGCACTGAAGGATTGCGACTGATCCATTCGCATATCGAGCGGCGCATCAAAGCGATACGAAAAGCCACGCTCTGCAACATCAAATTGTGGCGAGGAAACACCGAGGTCGAAGAGGGCACCGGCCAACGAACCAATACCCTCCTCGGCCACGATGGAAGCGACCGAATCAAAACGGGCGCGTCGGAGGGTCACGCGCTCGCCATAACCGGCAGTTGTCAGAAGTTGTGAAGCAGCAGTTAGCGCCATGTCGTCTTGGTCAACGCCCAAGAGACGCAGTTGTGGATGCCGCTCTAAAAGCGCAGCACTGTGGCCCGCTCCACCCAAAGTGGCGTCAAGAAAGACGCCTTCGTGTGTGTCAGCAAAGACTTCACAGATTTCATGCAACATCACAGAGACGTGCTCGAAAGCCCCACTCATGACTGCACCTGAAGAACAAGTGTCGGCCCATGGCAGCCCCCCGGACAGCAAATGCCGCCCGGATGTATCCCCGGTGCGTGCGCGATGGTAGCGGGCGGAGTTGGAGCTATCCACCGTGCCATCCGGGAGACTGCCAAAGGCCGACGACCATTGACTGATTGAAGAAACGTGCGAAGCATTGACGATCACGCGCCCGCTCCAGCGATTTGTTCGGTGCCCACACTGATGTTGCGTTCATGACGAACGGGCTCCCAAATTTCGATGCGATCGAATGAACCAGCAACGACCACTTTTTCGCCGAGAACTACTCCGGCATAGGAACGCAATTTTTCATCGATATTGATTCGGCCCTGCGCGTCAATGGTGACCTCGATGGTGTTCGCAGCAAGGGCGCGTCGTTCATTGAGCGACATCTCACCATTGCGAACCTTCTCCAGCATCTCTTGAGCTACTTGCTCAAATGCTTCGGCAGTCAGAACATCAATGCACTTATCGCGACCAAAGGCCAGATAACAGCGTGGCTCGAGACGGGGACGAAATGCAGCAGGAAGCGCGAGACGACCCTTGGGGTCGAGCTGTCGCTCGTGCACTCCGACAAACACGGTCTCCGCCTTTCTGGAAAAACTCCGCTCTTCCCGTGGGTCACCCTAATCCCCACTTTGCCCCACTGTCAACCACCACGACCCATTTATCTCCACTTTCTTCCCCACAGCCCCCACGATTCCCCCTCGGGTCACCATTGGGTCACTACTGGAACCCCACTGAGGGGTCGCAAAAAGGGATTGGTTCTGGGATGCACAAGTGGTGCTGATGTAGGCCGGCGTCAGCGCGGCAGTGCAGACATCAGTGCATCAGCAATGTCACGCTCAGGAGCGGCAACTGTTGCCACCTGCATATTGCGCACATGTTCTTGAACGTCGAGCGATGCAATAAGCGAACCCCAAACAACTGGATTCCATTGGCGATAGAGAACACATTGAAATCGAGCGCCCTCGCGGTTGCGGCGCTGACTAATTCCAACAAGTTTGTTTTCGGCCACAAAAACTTCACCAGGTGCCGCACTTGCAAAACACACTGCACGACCAACGTCGCCGTTGTGAAAGGTTCCTCGGAAAGTTTCCGCATGAACCCATGGCTGCAGTGCTTGTACGAACACATCGCCTAGCCACAACATCGACGCACTGACATCGTCCTGCCACAACGGGTCTTCTCTACTAATCGTGATATCTAGCCACACCGATTCACTGGGCGCTACGTACACCGCACCGCCACCACTGCGTCTACGAACTATCTCAATTCCCGAAGTCTCTGCATCATCGACGAGTACATCTGACTGATCTTGTGTAGACCCAAGAATGAGAGCCGGATTCTCTGTCGAGCACAGCCAAAGGGCTCGTTCTGCTGGCAGTTCCTTTGAGTGGAAATCACTTGCTGTCCCAACCCAGTCATGGCGCAACCAAGAAAGCGAGGCAGTCGTCATCTCACTACTCTTGCGTACTTAACTTGCTTCAGCCAAGAACGGCTTCCACTCCTCTGGTACGCGTGGAACGGCATAGGTAATCCACGACATTTCTCGCGGAGCGCGAGGCACCGTAGAAAGGTGCATGCCAGCTTCTTCTGGAGTCCTGTCTCGCTTGCGCAAATTGCAACCACGACATGCGGCAATGACGTTTTCCCACACATTCTTCCCACCTCGTGAGCGTGGCATGACATGGTCAATGCTGTCGGCTGTTTCGCCGCAGTAGCCACACCGATGATTATCTCGAGCAAAGACAGCGCGCCGAGACATAGCGGTATGCCGGTGATACGGAACTTTGACCACGTATCTCAATCGAATAACTATTGGCCCTGCCATAGACAATTTCTCAGAATGAATTTCGGTGCCGTCATCGGCAACTACATCTGCTTTGTCACAGAGCACCAAGCAGATTGCTCTACGTGCGGACACAACACTGAGCGGTTCGTACGTTGCATTGAGTACGAGCGCGCTTCGCATGACTATCTACCGATAGCCCTAGCTGCGGTGATAGGCCGTCGCTTCACGAAAAGTCTCTGTTCCATTGCTTGCACCATCTCAGATAGTCCACCACATCGACGGCCTGTACATCTCCTTGGGGGGCACCATGGCCTCCGCCATATTGAGTAACCAGTCGAAACTCCATGTAGTTGCGGGGCGGTACAGGAAGAAATGGCGCACGTGCCCACCACCGACTCGGCGTGAGGCGCACAATCTGGCGTAATGCAGTGATCCAGAGATGCGGCCGCACAAGGACAGCGACAACAATCGCCCAGGAAAATACTCCGCGAGAGTTCTGTTTATTGGCTGACGGCACAGGGATTACCGTAGCGCAGAACCATTATCCGCGGGGAAACTTCACTCGTGGCCGGCGAATGTTTTGTGCAAGATCTTGTACGCCTGCACGGCCAATCATGCGCAATTGACGTTCGATGGAAACTGCGAATCCGAGCATGACAACGAATGCAGCAAACGCCACCAAATAATGAATTTGCAAAGTACCTACGACAGCGATGAGCGCAAGCAACATTCCGACAGACGAACGCCACACGGTACGGGCAGAGTGTTTGTACAACCCAGCAGAGGAAACAGCATTAGCAAACTTCTCATCGGTCTGAAGTTGTTCTTCGATCTCTCGAAGAATTCTTTGTTCATCATCTGAAAGTGGCACAACTTGATTGTCTCACTCTGGGAACCCAAAAACAATGCAGAAGAGGTGAATCTTGCGATTGTTTAGTCTTCGAGGACTGGACCGAATGGATTCTCCCCCGGCTTTCGCCGATCCATTCCACTGGCTGGCCCGATTGTGCCGGCGCCGAACTTGTCAACGATGGAGTCGATGGCCTTGCTCGCAGGTTGCCACTGCTCCTCGATGTCTTCCAATGAACCTTCACCGTCATCAAACAAACGCGGTGCCCGCAATGCTTCTTCGGAAAGTTTCTGGGCATGCACACCAATGAGCCGAACTCCTTGACTGCAGTCCAACGTGGCCAGTAGTGGTTCAAGTGCCGCCACCATCGATGGCCCGGTCGTCAGAGGCATCGACGGAGTCACCGACCGCGTGACTGACTAAAATGAAGAGAATTTCAATTTCAACATCAAGGTGCCAGCCGCCACACCGGCCTCTCTTGTGCGGCGTGCAACTGCGTCACACAATCTCACAAGCTCCACTCGTAATTCTTCGTGCGTCGTGAGGTCGTGGGCAAAAGTTTCTTCGTGCCCAATTGATTTCGCGATTCGTTCTGGCTCGACTGGTCGATTGTCTTTGCCGTGGGACAGTGCGTACAAGTGACGGCCGTGAGCATCCCCCACTGCAGCACAGACAACTGACTCATCGAGTTGTGCCAAATCAGAAACACGACGAACACCGATTGACTCGAGTTTCTTTAAAGTGGCTGGCCCTACACCCCATAGTGCTTGCACAGGGAGAGGAAGTAAGAAGTTCAATTCCTCACCAGGCTTCACTTCAAAAACTTGATGCCCTGGAGCAATGCCATCTGGTGTTGCTTTTGGTTTTGCATGCTCTGAAGCCAATTTGGCGAGAAATTTATTGGGTGCAATTCCCACACTGCATGACAGTTTGGTTTCCGCCATTACGCGTTCACGCAACTGCCATGCAATCGAAACTGCATCTCCCATCAACGTGGTGGCTCCACTGACATCCATAAATGCTTCATCAACAGAGATCTGTTCAACAAGTGGAGTAAACGATTCAAAGACAGTGTGTAAATGACGACTGACTTCGATGTAGTGAGAAATATCGGGCGGGAGAAACACCGCGTTCGGACATAGTTTGCGTGCCGTGGCCGATGACATTGCTGAATACACGCCGTATCGCCGTGCCTCATATGAAGCAGCCGACACCACACCTCGGCCTGCCGTGCCGCCAACGACCACGGGGAGACCATGTAACTCAGGATGACGCAATAGTTCTACCGAGACATAAAAAGCGTCCATGTCTACGTGAAGTATTGAACGATGAATAGCCACTTTGCATCACGCTACTTCAGCCCCAGAGGAAGACGCCTACGATGGGAGACGTGAATGACCCTTCTGAATCGCTATCTGCTCTCCCCTCTACTGCAGCTCGAGCTATTGCCTTCGTAGCAATTCTCTTAGGCGGTCTTGCCGGCGCATTGATTGGATACGGACTCGTCGATGTGCAATGCGAAGGCTCATGTGCGACTCCTCAAGGTCTTGGCATTCTGATTGGCGCGGTACTTACAGCAGCGGGAACAGCAATTGTTGCCGTGCTTGCATTACGTGCTCTCGGTGAGTGGCGAGAATTGGCTGAGAAAAAGTGATGTCACCTTCTATTGGTAGCGAACTGCGTTCCATTGCAGAGACCCTTGCCCGCCAGGCAGGCGACATGGCTCTGCGTGGGCGCAAAAGTGGCGACGTCACCGCAACAACCAAATCTTCTCCCACAGACATGGTGACGCAATACGACAAAGCAAGTGAAGAACTCATTACTGCAGGACTTGCACAGATACGTGCAGACGATGCAATTGTTGGCGAAGAAGGCGCCTCAAAGTCGGGCACCTCTGGCATTACATGGCACATCGACCCGATTGACGGAACCTCTAATTTTTTCTTTGACATTCCTATGTGGGCTGTCTCTATCGGCGCAGTTGACGAGCATGGACCGCTTGCTGGTGCCGTATACGTTCCAGCGCTTGGAGAAATGTTTAGTGCGGCACGTAACGAAGGTGCGACGATGAACGGAACAACAATTTCGTGCCGAGACAATTCTCTTCTTTCTGACGCCATGGTCTGCACAGGCTTTAGTTACCGAATCAGTGAAAGACATACTCATGCGCAACGCGTTGCACAAATGGTCATGAAGGTGCGCGACATTCGTCGATTCGGCGCGGCTGCTGTTGACTTGTGTTTCGTTGCCTGTGGTCGACTCGACGCCTACTTCGAAGAACACTTGCACTCGTGGGATCTAGTTGCCGGCCAAATTATCGCGACGGAAGCTGGCGCGATTGTTACTAACTATGAGGGCGCACCTGTCACGCCTGAGCAAGTGCTGGCCACGACTCCCCTTATTCAAAAAGAACTCATTGCTTTGATTGCAGAAGCAGGAGGACACTCCTGATGGGAGTCGTGCTTGCAATTGATGCCGGCACAACAGGCGTTCGCACTCGCGCGGTGTTTGACGATGGACGACCATCATTTTCTGCATACGAAGAGTTTCCTCAGTATTTTCCACACGGTGGTTGGGTGGAACACGACGCACAAGAAATTTGGTCGGCAGTGCTCGCCACTTTGTCCAAGGTCTGTGCTCAACTCACTGAACCCATTGCCGCCATCGGAATCACTAATCAACGAGAAACTGTTGTGGCCTGGGATAAGAGAAACGGCCAACCATGTGCACGCGCGATTGTGTGGCAAGACAGGCGCACAGCACAACGCTGCACTGAACTGCTTCCGCACCTCGATCAGGTGAGAGCTACCACTGGTCTTGTCCTTGACCCGTACTTCTCGGGCACTAAAGCAGCATGGCTCTTACACAACGTCGAGACTCCCCCCGCCGAACATCTCTGCATCGGCACCATTGACTCTTGGATTGTGTGGAACCTGACGCACGGCGCTGCCTTTGTGACCGACCCCAGCAATGCAAGCCGCACAATGTTGTTCGACATTCGAACGATGCAATGGAGCGACGCGATGTGTGACCTGTTGCAAGTACCACGATCTGTACTTGCCGAAGTCAGACCCTCGAGTGCCAGATACGGCGTCACAACACAACTCCCTGGCGTGCCAAATGGAATTCCTATTTCTGGAATTGCAGGAGACCAACAATCAGCACTCTTTGGCCAAGCATGCACAAAAGTTGGCATGGCAAAAAATACCTACGGCACCGGGAGTTTTGTTCTGCTCAACATCGGCACCGTGTGTCCTGAACCTGCAGAGGGGATGCTGACAACCGTGGCATGGGACCTTGGAGACGGCCACCCTACGTACGCACTTGAAGGCGCCATCTTTGTCACCGGCGCCGCAGTGCAATGGCTACGTGATGGACTCGGCATCATTTCTGAATCTTCAGAGGTTGGACCCCTCGCTGAATCTGTTCCCGATTCTGGTGGCGTATACGTCGTTCCAGCTTTCACTGGTCTTGGCAGCCCGTGGTGGGACCCTTATGCGCGCGGAACAATTGTTGGCATCACTCGTGGCACCACCAAGGCCCACATCGCACGCGCTGTAGTAGACGCGATGGTGTACCAAACACGAGACGCGATTGAAGCAATGACACGCGCCGGTGGTGTGCAGTTGACCGAACTTCGTGTCGATGGCGGTGCCTCTGTCATGAATGCAATGGTGCAACGACAAGCAAACGAGCTCGGAGTACCTGTGTTACGACCAACCGATCATGAAACAACTGCACTAGGCGCTGCGTATCTTGCTGGGCTTGCAGAAGGAGTGTGGGGATCAGTTGATGAGATCGGTCAGATGTGGACACTTGATCAACGATTTGAGCCACAGGCAACAGATAATTCCCATGCGCAATGGCTACGTGCTGTGGAACGTTCACGACAGTGGGAATCTGCCGACACCGTGGTTGATTAACGGTCGACCGTTTCGAACACCATCAATGCGCTCCCGATAGCGCCTGCACGTGCACCTAACTCAGCAGTGACAAGTTGCGGGTGTGCACGCCACTGTGCTGAATACAACGCATCAATAAAACTTGTGCGCACTGCATCCATTACGACACCAACAGAATCGACAACTCCACCACCAAGGACAATGATTTCCGGATCACAAATGTTTGTGAGACTCGCCAAGCCAACGGCTATCCATTCTGCGTATGCATCTACTACTTCTAAAGCCTTTGCATCACCTGCTACCGCAGCGGCAAACACTTCTTCACCAGAAGAACCACCACTCAACATCTTGAGCGCAGACCCAGAGGCATAACGCTCCCAACAACCGCGCCTACCGCACACACATTCATCGCCGTCGCGTTGCACCACCATGTGCCCAATCTCGCCAGCAAATCCGTTAGCACCACGCTGCAACTTGCCAGACATAACAATGCCGCCACCAATTCCTGTACCCAGCGTGACCATCACTGCATTCTCAGCACCGCGCGCCGCGCCAGCTTTCCATTCACCAAACGCCGCCATGGTGGCATCGTTCTCAACATGCACTGCAATACCAAGTTGTTCGCGCAACTGTGGACCCACTGGGACATTGAACGCCCCCGGCATATTTGGCGAGGCCTTCACTACCCCTTCTGGTGTGATGAGTCCTGGAACACCGATCCCCAACGCAGTTGTGCCGCCCAATTCATGGAACATGTCTGATAGCAACGGCACTAATTCTGCAACTGGTGGCGTGGGGTAACGAACCTCTGCCAGTACTTCACCATTTACATCCACACGGACGCCGTGACACTTAGTGCCACCGACATCGATTCCGACAGAACTCACGACTCTGCGCGAGCCTTCAGTTCTTTCACGGCCTCAATCAAGATGCGCGCTTCAGCACGACGCTTTACAAATCCGGGAAGTGGCACAACAAGTTCAATGTCGAGTTCATAGAACACTTGAGTACCGCCGTCGACCTCTACAAAGGAGTACGCGCCGTCGATTGCACGCATAATGTCGCCTTCTACTATGTGCCACGACAAACGAGACGGAAGTTCTGAATAGTTGTACTCAAGTGTGTAGTGAGTACTACGACCAAGTGCAGAGGCACGATATTCAACACGACTTGGGCGACCTTCGGCGTCGCGTGAACGAACCGTGGTCTCCTTGACGTCTTTGGCCCACTCGGGATAACGCTCGAAATCGAGAACGATGTCGAGACACTTCGAAGGAGGAGCATCTACAAGAATGGTCTGCGCGGCACGATCAGTCATGGTCTTTATCTTGCCTTGTTTCGGCGCTCTCCTGTGGCATCGCCTCTGTTTGTGGTGAAATACGGGGAGAAAATTTGCCGTGAGCCGATGCCCATAGGCCATTCACGCCTAAACCCATCATGGGGACCAAGATGCCAAAAGCAAGTGTGCTCCCTGCTTTGCCATCGGTGGACGAGCGAGCGATAGCTGTTGCGATAGCCACAACCACCTGAACCAGAAGTAGCCCATTCAAAATGCGGCTAACACGTGAAGGAGCGGCACCATCTACAAGAAAATAGAGAGCAGCAACAGAAATCTCGTCTTCCCTACTGCGTTGCACTGCTGTCCAATACCCCCACAGAAACGCCACAACACCAACAGAGAAACACACCAGACAGACGGTGACGGCAATGGCTTTCCATGGCTGGTCGAACACAACTACCGCCACGAGCGACGTCACGATGAACACAACTGTCAGCAACGCATTGATCTGAATGATTGCGCGACCTTTCATGGTCTCCATCATTGCCCGACCTTCAAGACATTTCCTAAACGCCGTGCCAAAACTTCATAATCAAACTCTGTTTCCGCACGTTCGCGTGACGCACGCGACATTGAAAGCCGCAATGAATCGTCATCCAAAATGGCTGTGAGCCTGGCGGCCAACCCAGCAACATCTGTGGGGTTATCAAGGACGAATCCAGTAACACCATCAAGTACTGCTTCTGCTGCGCCACCACTTCGACCAGCGACCTGCGGCACTCCACACGACGCGGCCTCGACAAACACGATGCCAAAACCTTCTTGTTCGAGTCCGCCCCATCGATTGCGACACATCATGGAAAAAATGTCGGCACAGCCGTATAGACGTGGAAGGTCGTCATGATCAACTCGACCAAGGAAAGAAACTGGTGCACGAGTCTCTTCGGCAATTTTCTTCAGCCGTGATTCATCGCGACCAGTACTTGCGATGACCAATTGCAACTTGGGACGATGTGGCGCAAGTTGTGCGACAGCCTTAATCAATGTGTCGAAACCTTTTCGTGGCACGAGACGACTAATGCCCAGCACCACTTCTGCGTCTTCTTTTATTCCAAACTTCACCCGTGCGTCACTACGTTGCTCAACTGATAGCGGCACGAATCGTGAAGTATCTACGCCTGGTGGCACAACAGTGGACGGCAATGCTCGACCAGCAGCATGCATGCCTTCCTGATCGGGATACCCACCAGCAGAAATAATGTGTTGCGCTCCACGCAATACGTGGCCAAGTACTTGCTTTGACCCTGGCAACCGCCCAGGGACCGTGACCTCTGCGCCGTGAAGCACCACCATGTACGGCAGTTTCAAGGAAGGCCCAACAAGACCAAGTGGCAACGCTGGGTCGAGCACGACAAAGTCGGCACCGAAGTCTGCAGCCATTGAATTGATGCGTTGCACCATCCACGGATGAGGCAACAAGACTGGCTCACGCGTGCGCTCAATGCGATACGGCTGTGCGGCATCAAAGTCCGCCGCGTCGGCGTGTGGGCTGGTGAGAACTGCAAATGAATCTGGCGGAAGTCGTCGCCACCATTCCCACAACAGAGACTGAATGCCACCAATCTTTGGCGGAAAGTCATTGGTGACAAGAAGGTGCTTCATAGGTCGTCTCGCAAGGTTGGCAGATGAGACAACTCATCAGCAACAACTGGGTCTGCATCGTGTTGCGGCACATAAGCGGAAAGACCCAAACGCGCTGCCGCCCAAATGGCTTGAGCACGCAAAACTGGTTCGTCGCTTGTTGTGTATTCCTGCAACGCAGCATGCACCCACGCTTCTGTTGGTTGCGCAGTGTTGCCCATAATGATGAGCGCATTTCGACGAATCCATTGCGGATTGCGCTCATGGATATACCAACTCTCACATTCCTGCAAGATGTCCGCATCAGACGACTCAAGAATCCATTGCGTCTCAATGGCACGCCTCACTGGTGATCGCAACGTGACAGGCACAGACCACCGTTGCGTATGCGGACACGACGACTGACAATCATCGCAACCATATATACGACTACCTAGTGCAACACGAAAACGCCTATCGAAGACTCCGGGCTTTTGTAAGAGCCACGACAAGCAGCGATTCGCATCAATAACTCCGGGAGCTGCGATGGCGTCGGTGGGACATGCAGGAATACACCTAGTGCATGTACCACAGGAATCAGCAACAGGTTCTGACAGCGGAAGTTGTGCAGTAGTGACGACACAACCCAAAATAAAATAACTACCCGCCCCTGGAATAAGAATGTTTGCATTCTTGCCAAACCAACCGATGCCGGCGCGATATGCAATCTCTCGATCAACGATGGCGTTGTCATCTGCAAAAACAACCGCACGATGGCCATCGGTGCGTAATTGATCTTTCATTGCGGTCAAAGCTTCTCTCATCTGATGATGAGCATCGAACCATGCATATCGAGCAATATGTGCCGGCGTGCCAAGACCTTCATCGGCATCTTCTACGAAATAGGAATATGCACCCACGATGATGGTGCGAGCGTCTTGGACTATGAGCGACGGAGTCGTAGAACGAACTGGATTACGAAACGTGAACTGCATGTCGTTCACGAAATCGTTGTCTATGCGTTGCTGGATCTGTTCCCTGGCACGGTCAAGTGGATCTACTGAAGTAACCCCGACTGAATGCAATCCTGCACCAAGTCCGATGGAGCGCAAAGTTATCCAGTAGGCGTCGCCTGCGGGAAGTGGGCCGTCTACTTGGCGGCGTTTTTTGCGTTCTGGATTAACCGACTGCACGGTGCCGTAGCGTAGGCACCAAACCCGCCTGAGCGAGCACTCTTATTTCACGAAGTTCTTGCAAGTTGAGAATGACAGCCCCATCTGTGGGCTGATCGCACAACACACTCATCATGCAATCACTGCATGCATCTGTATTTCTCATGACGCATGTATCGCAAGAAATCATGAGAATGGGTTGTTCTGGGCTATGACCGGGCATCTGTGGCGTTGTTTCCATACCCGTACCCTGCCGACAGGGTGTACCAAAGTTGCCCTACAGGACCACGGCTCCGTCAAAATCAATATGAAGGATTTCCGTGCGTCCCCCTTCAGGCAACGCTTTCGAGATGTCTGACACTTGTTCGGCGGCACACATAATGGCAACAGTCGGCCCAGAGCCAGACAGCCATCCACACCATGCTCCAGCATTCAGCCCGGCAGTGAGCGCCTCTTTACAAGCAGGTGACGAGGCGAACCGAATGTCTTGATGGATGCGGTCACGTGTTGCTTCTTCAAGAAGTCCCACATTGCCGGTGGCAAGAGCTGTGACAAACATGGCGCTATGGGCAATGTTGAAGACCGCATCATTGAGTGCAATTGTTGGCCCGATTTTTCCGCGTGATTCATTTGTTGAAGTAGTGAATTCAGGAATCCACATAACAAAAGTTGGAGATAACGCCACGGGAACTTGTACAACCATGTTTTCAGATGTGATGACTACGCCACCATGAAGCGAAGGCGCAACATTGTCGGCGTGACCTTCTAGTTCAGTTCCAATTTCTAAAGCGCGCGAAGACCCACGGCTCCACGATGAACCGACTTGCTGCACTTCAGCGGCAATGATGCCGCCCACTCGCACAGCACCACTAAAGCCAAGCCCTCGGCCCATGGGAATTGAGTTGCGTACCCAGATGCGACCAACACCACCGGCACGTGCAAAAGCGATGTGAGCAGGGTGCCCTTCGTCGGCGATGGACGCATCGCTCGGCATCGGGTCTGCATCGACAACACCAACTTCGGCGTACAACGAGAGTGCTAAACCAAGGACATCGAACCCTGGTCCCAAGTTTGCAGATGTGGCTGGCACACGAACGCTCACGGCTAGAACTCCATTCGCGCTAATTGACGCGAGCTCTCTTCAGCGACGGCGCTTATCACCGCAGCAGCCGAGCCTGAATCAATTGATGCACGTGCGCGCTCGATGCCATCCATGACATCTCCTGCTACGCCAGACACAAACAGCGCACAACCCGCATTGAAAGTCACGATGTCACGTACAGCGCCGGGTTTTCCTTTGAAAAGTTCTTTCATAATCGCCAAGTTCTGAGCCGCATCTCCACCACGAACATCTTCCAATGTTGACGACGGGATTCCAAATTCTTTTGCATTGATCTCAAACTGAGTGACTGTGCCATCTTTGAGTTCAAACACAGTGTTTGGACCGCTCACTGCCAATTCATCGAGCCCGCCGTGGCCATGAACCACCCACGCGCTTGTGACTCCCCTAGTAGAAAGCGCTCCGGTCATTGCAGCCATCATGTTTGGCATCGCAACACCGACCAACATGTTGGCGATGGGAGCCGGATTAGCCATCGGCCCGAGCAAGTTAAACGCAGTGGGCACGCCAATTTCACGACGCGAAGGCCCCGTGTATCGAAATGCCGGGTGAAACTTCGCAGCTAGACAAAAACCAAAACCAGTTTCAACGACACACGCTTCTACGCCGTGTGGATCGAGTTCAATTGCAACGCCTGCTTCTTCCAGCAAGTCAGCAGCGCCACACTTTGAAGATGCTGCACGGTTGCCGTGTTTGCATACTGGTACCCCTGCACCTGCAACAACGAGCGCAGACATAGTGGACACGTTGACTGTATTGCTGTTGTCTCCGCCAGTTCCCACAATGTCGATTGCGCGCTCTGCTAGTTCTGGTTTCAGATCAACGCGCATTCCTGCTGAACGAACGGCGTGCAACATTCCTTCAAGTTCTACGACGGTTTCACCTTTGGCGCGCAGAGCAACAATAAATGCAGTCATCTGTGAAGGAGTTGCGTCACCATTCAAGATTTCAGTGATCGCTGCACCTGCTTGAGCGGCAGTGAGATCGCGGCGGTCCAAAAGATGCGCCAAAAGCTCAGGCCATCCGTTGAACTTCTCGTCGCGTGTCATCTACTAAGTATCTACGCCAAGCGACGCCGATGACGAATGATTCTTCGTCTTTCTTTGTCGGTGGCACCGCCCCAGACGCCATCCTTCTCACGGGTGGCTAGGGCGTACTCCAAACAATTGACCCGCACAGGGCACTCTGCACAAATGCACTTTGCTTCCTCAGCAGCGTCTTCGGAGTCGGGAAAAAACACGGCAGGATCAAGGCCATTACAAGCCCCCTGCTGTCTCCATGACAATTCTGACCTGGACATCGCATACCCCCTCGATGTCGGGGCAACGCCCCTTGCGCCACATCGTATGTGTCCATGGTCACAGATGTCTAATCCTCGAGAGCAACGATGAAATGGGCCCCAGCGCCCCTCGGCGCAGGACTAGAGCGACCTAGGGCCGAAGATCTGTGAGGAGTTCTTCCCTATTGGCGTCACTCAATGCAGCCGTCTCTAGGTAGTTCGGCTGGTCACAGACCACCGTGACAGGCCCAGAAGCAAACACTTCCACTTGTTCCGGCGTGAAGTTAAAGGTGAGGTAGTGCACTGCGGCAGTGACATCTTCACGTGTCAATCCGGCCGCATGCTGTGCATCAATTGCGCCACGAACCTGCGATCCGTCTGCCAACAACAAATAGATGCTGTGCTCGAGTCCGGCCAATTTTGGCAACCATTCACGTACTTGCTCTTCCGATGTGAGCTCCAAGAACAAAGTTGCACAGACTTGACCGGGCTCAGGAATCATCGGGTTGTACGCCTTCAGTTCTTCCATCACTCCTTCATCGGTAAGCACCTTTTCAACGCGCACCATCTCTTGAATCTGAAGACGCATCGTGTCTCGATTTTCAAACATGATTGTGAGAAGTGTTCCGATTGCAATGCGACGACGACGCTTCACTTCGATCATGTGTGCACGAAAAGTTTCGCGTTCTCTTTCATATGCTCGCTGGTCAGCGATGTCGTTGAGTGTCAACTTGCGACTACTGAGGGGGGCTGCAGTGTTCATTGTTGTCCTTTTGTTTATTTTGTAGTTTGTTTATTTCGAAGATTTCGAAGGCCAATGTTTTGCGCACGAAGGTGACATGGGATGTGATACGAGATGGTCTCTGCGATGGTCCCATGGAAATTCGTATCGAGTTCGGTTCCTTCTGCTTTATGCAAATTCATCAGATACTCAGACGAGTCGTATGTATGTGAAGCAACTAGTTCTGCATCGGGTCCACCGACGTAATCCAGATAATCCTTCTTCAGGATGTAGCCACATGTTGGCTGAGGCACAACGATGTCTTTACCTTCTCGTACGGCTTGAGCAAGAACTGCTACCTGCTTCGTGGCAACTTTCGTGAAACCTTCCATGTCGCCGCTGTGTAGATACGGAGCACCACAGCATCCAGCGCCATCGACAAGCGAGCACTCAACACCATTGCGTTCGTAGACCTTCACCAAATCCTGGCCAATACCAGGCTGCTGGTATTCCACTAAACACGTAGGGAACAAAGCCACTGAACCTTGCTTCTTGGTGAGCACCGGCGTCACACGCTTTTTGAACCAGGTACTAAATCTTTGTTTTGCATACGGTGGCAACAGTCGAACTGAGGAAACGCCCGCGGTTTTCTCTACCAACTTGCGAGCGACGGAACCTGGCTTAGCGCCAATCACCAAGTTTGAAATGGTGCTGGCTGCTGTAGCTACTTTTCCTAACGCGTCTGTGTGGCCCATTGCTTGAGTAGTCACACGCTTACGAAGACTGACTTGACCATTTTCAAGACGCATTGCATCGTGGCGCAACATGAGTCGCGGGAAATCTAATGCCCACTCGTGCAATTCAGGAATGTACGGGCAATTGACGTAACACAGTTTGCACTGGAAGCACTCGTCGGCAACTTGATCTTGCTGAGCCGGCGTCAACCTGCCTGCGTCTTGATCTTCATGTTGATCGACATAACTAAACAGCGTTGGAAACGAAGAGCAGAATTTGAAGCACAAACGGCATCCATGACAAAGGTCGTATACGCGAGTGAGCTCCTCACGAACATCCGCTTCATCGGTGTACAAAGGATGTTTCGGGTCATATGTAATCGTCATGGTGTTTCCTTATGAAAGAAGTTTCACTCACAAAAACGGGTGGCGACCAGTTTCCCAGCAGCCACCCGTTTGTGAATTCATTGCAGCATAAATGCCGCAGTAATCGTTAGAGAGCTGCGAGGCCTTCACCGAAGCGACCAGCGTGGCTCTTCTCTGCGCGTGCAAGAGTTTCGAACCAGTCAGCAATTTCGTCGAAGCCTTCGTCGCGAGCAGTCTTTGCGAAACCTGGGTACATCTGTGTGTACTCGTATGTTTCACCAGCAATTGAAGCCTTGAAGTTTGCTTCGGTTTCGCCAATTGGCTCTCCGCTTGCAGGGTCGCCTACTTCAGCGATGTATTCAAGGTGTCCGTGTGCATGTCCGGTTTCGCCTTCGGCGACTGAGCGGAACAGTGCTGCTGCATCGGGGTAACCCTCGATGTCTGCTTTTTGTGCGAACCAGATGTAACGGCGGTTTGCTTGGCTTTCACCAGCAAACGCCTCTAGCAAGTTTTCGTGGGTCTTGGTGCCTTTGAGGCTTGGCATGACCGTGTCCTTTCGGTTGTTGTTTTGGGGAAGGTGGCGTCAGGAGTCGCTGGCGACCGAGCAGGCACCGCAGAGTCCTCTGTACACAATGCGAGCATCGCTAACCGAGAAATCGTCGAGGCCACGCAACTCGGGTGCGCGGTTGACATAGACATCGTGCACCGCACCACAGTTGTCGCAGACTGCATGGTGATGATCTGAAATATTCGGATCAAATCGCATAGAGCCTGAACCCACCTCGATTGACTGCAACTCGCCCATTTCGGCAAGGTCAGTCAATGTTTGATACACGGTGCGCAACGAGATGCCGGGCATGAGCTCGGATGCAACGTTGAACAACGAATCGGCAGTGGGATGTGAGCTGTTGTTGTGCAGTAAACGGAACAACAACTGGCGCTGCGGCGTCACCTTTAATCCGGCGACGCGAAAAGCGACGGTGAGATCTTCAGGTGAACGCATGTGAGCACCATAACAGCAACTATTGCTAATTTGCAACTATTGCTAATTAGCAATCACTGAGAAACCCCAAAAGGGCGTGCGAACCCTACGCACCCTAGGCTCAGACCTATGCCTTCTCAGCCTTTTGACCGCTCATCTGCCTTACAGAATCTCGAAAACACCGAGTTCGACATGGTGGTGGTGGGTGGAGGCATCACCGGAGCCGGAGTCGCTCTCGACGCGGCATCGCGCGGCCTTCGCGTAGCTCTCCTGGAACGTGACGACTTCGCGTCTGGCACCTCATCGAAGTCCTCGAAATTGATTCATGGCGGATTGCGCTACCTCCAGCAAGGAGACGTGCGTCTTGTGTATCAGGCACTTCGCGAACGTAAAAGATTGCGACGCAACGCACCTCACCTCGTTCACGTTCTCCCCTTCATGATTCCCATCCTTACTAAAGATGGAGTCGTCTCACGCAAGATTGCACGCGCACTTGGTTCTGCAATGTGGATGTATGACCTCACAGGTGGATGGCGCATTGGTCGCCTCCATCGTCGTCTCAAGGCTGACAAAGCATTTGCTCATCTCCCCACCATGCCGAGACAAAAACTTGCATCGGCTTATTTGTATTACGACGCAGAAGCAGACGACGCACGACTGGTGGTCTCTGTACTACGAACAGCAGCAGATAACGGCGCAACCATTGCTAATCGTTGCGAAGTAGTGACAATCGATTCGCCATCACGCACGAGCCACGTGGTCACTGCTCGCGACACCATTACTGGTGCAACGTTGCGCATCACAACTCGATCTGTTGTCAATGCATCTGGCGTTTGGGCAGATGACGTACGCGCACTCGACGAGAACTCTCACCCCGACACTATTCGCCCTGCAAAAGGCGTACACCTCACAGTGCCTTGGGAAAAAGTCCGTAACGACATCGCAGTTGTCATTCCAGTGCCGCGCGATCGCCGCAGTTTGTTTGTAGTGCCCTGGATTGCCAAAGAAGACGGCACGTACCAATACACATACATCGGCACGACAGACACCGATTACAAAGGCCCTGTGAACGATCCTCAGTGCACGCGCGACGACATTGAATACGTTCTCGCAGCGTTGAACGCAAGCGTCACTACCGATGTCACTTTTGAAGATGTCAGTGGTGTGTGGTCGGGACTACGTCCACTTGTAAAGATGGATGACACTTCTGCAAAAGCAGGAAGAACTGCTGACCTCAGTCGTCGACACAGGGTGTTTACATCAGACAATGGTGTAGTCACTGTTACTGGTGGAAAACTCACTACATACCGCGAGATGGCTGAAGACGCCGTGAATGAAGCGTGCGAATTACTCAATGTAAAAACCAAGAGTCGTACTCGCCGTCTTTCGCTTCGTGGCGCTAGCGGTAAACGCGCCCGTTCAACACATGCTGATCGCCACCTTGATGGACGCTTTGGAAGCGACTCATCAATTGTGAAACAACTCATTTCGCAAAATCCGACGCTTGGCGAACCACTCGTTCCTGGCTTGCCGTACCTTCGTGCCGAAGCAGTGTTTGCAGTGACTCATGAGATGGCAACATCCATCGACGACATCATGACTCGCCGCACTCGCTCTCGTTTGCTAGACCGCAAAGCATGTGTTGCCGCCACCCCGGCACTTGCAGACTTGGTTGGCCCGTTGCTTTCGTGGACACCCGAACAGCGCGCAACAAACATTGCCTTTTTCTTAGACGAGTGCGCACGCGAGGATGCAGCCGCACAAGTGACAGAACAAGAATTCATCGATTCACATAAGGACACCAAGTGAGCAAGTACACATTTCAGACCGCCGCAACAGACCCCATCGAGTTTGGCGGCGACCCTGCGTTGGCAACTGCTCACCTCTCCACAAATGCACCAGCCCTTTCTCCAGACGACGTGACGGCGTTATCTGCAATTTGTGACACAAGCACTGACGCAGTTGACCGTGCGAAGCATGGCCGTGACTGGTGGCCACTCTCCATGACATGGTCATTGCGAAACGAAGTACCGCAGATTCCTCATGTGGTGTGTCGTCCGCGCACCACACAAGAAGTTTCCTTGCTGTTGGCTTATTGCAACGACCGTTCCATCGCCGTCACTCCATCTGGTGGTCGCAGTGGAGTATGTGGTGCGGCAATTCCATTGTCAGCCGGCGTATCGCTTGACATGACCTTCATGCAAGGAATCGAATCAATCGATGCCATCTCAGGCGTTGTTGAAGTTCTCTCTGGCACGTTTGGTCCTGATTTAGAAAAAGCAGTTCGCGAACACGGATTAACAATCGGTCACTACCCACAATCTTTCGACATCGCCACAGTGGGCGGTTGGGTTGCATGTCGTGGAGCGGGCCAATAC
>JAPKZX010000121.1 GCA_026393575.1 Actinomycetota bacterium | reverse complement strand
ACGTGCGCCGGCGGCGCGCCATGTCCAAGTGCCATCTGGGCGTTTGCTGGTTAGTTCGATCTCGATACGACGTGACATAGGCATCTACGGTATCTCGGAAAACGCCACGACCATCAGGGGACAAGGATCTAGTTGCTACCGTTGCGCATGCCTATCTACGCACTCGGTGATCAAACTCCATCAATTCACCCAACGGCCTATGTACATCCAGACGCTGTCGTCATCGGATCGGTCACTATTGGAGCTCAAAGTTCTATTTGGGCTTGCGCTGTTCTTCGCGGCGATGACGGAGCGATTGTGATCGGTGAACGAACCAGCATCCAGGACGGAACCGTTGTTCATACGACTCCTATGGACCATACGACGGTGGGGGACGACTGTGTGGTTGGCCACCTTGTTCACCTAGAGGGGTGCATCATCAAGAACGGATCCCAGGTTTCATCCGGTGCAATCGTCCTTCATAGAGCAGTTGTCGGATCCGGTGCCATTGTTGCGGCAAATTCGGTTGTCTTAAATGACACAGTTGTTCCTGAAGGCGCTCTCGCGGTGGGCGCACCAGCAACCATCAAAGAAGGTCGTGCCCGAAAAGCCGATATCGAGATGGCAGTAATGGCGTACTTACACAAGGGCCAGCGCTTCAGAGAACAGCTACGTCGCATTGACTGAAATACCCGGCCGATCGTGGTCGATGCTCGATTTTCTCGTCTCAACATCTGAATCTGAGTTGCTGTCCGACTTACTGTGGAGCCTCGGAGTAGTAGCCGTAGAAGAACGAGAAGCCACAGATGGCTTCGTAACATTGCGCACCAGCCTTGGAGATGATCACTCATTTACTCGTGAACTCGTTACATCAGAATTTCCAAATGTCGTTGTCTCGACATGTCATGTGGAAAGAAGCGTTGCTGACACATGGAGAGCCCATGCAGTACCAACATGGGTGAATGAAGATGTAGTTCTTGCGGGTCTGGCGTTCTGGCGAGTGCGGTTACAAAGATTCTTCAGTGTGAAAGTTACGTATTTGATATTGCTCACAACGCCGAAGAAGTTGTTCGCGTCAATGATGAATTGAACGGAGTTCGAACAACGTGGCGAAGTGATGTTGTGGGCTTGAATGCTGATCTGGTTTTCGCAAACATTCTTGCCCCGGTACTGATCGCCGAGTCCACAACCATAAAGAATTCAATTCATGAATCTGGACTGATTGTCTTGAGTGGCATGCGTGAAGAACAAGTCGAGAGCGTGTTGCTCTCATATAAAGACTGCGTGGAACTTGCTCGAGAGATCAGCGATGGGTGGGCCGCAGTAATCCTGCGAAAGTCGTAACTCTTCAGGAGATATTGCGAGAGCGAACACCAATTGGTGCAATGAGTCTGAAGCCAGCTGCGTGACGCTCTTCCTCTGATTCGCCGCCCCAAAAACCATATTCACGGTTACTACGTGCAAATTCGCGACACGTTGTCATGACTGCGCATGATTGACACACTTCGCGAGCTTGTGCTTCGCGGCGTTCACGTGCTTGTGGACGTTCCGCTGCAGGAGGGAAGAAGATGACGGAAAGGCCACGGCATTCTGCGTCTTCAGACCACGCCGTGTCGTTCCATTCCCGAAAAGAAAACAGTTCCCCTATAGACATTGTTGCCCCCAACTTCGCCGCGTGTGACCCCACCATAGCCGAATTAACCCATTAGTCAATTCTGGATCCGTAGGCGAACCTATTGTTCGGAGAAAGCGGCCAAAACCCCTGCAGCAAAGGCGTCCACGTCCTCGGGGGAGGTGTCCCACGAAGTCATCCAGCGGACTTGAGAACGCGAAACGTCCCAGTCCCAAAAGAAGTTCCAGGCCTGCAGGCGTTCCTTTACGGCAACCGGAAGGATGGGGTAGAGGCTGTTCACAGCCGGGGACGAAATCTGCAGCGAATCGATGTGGGCCAGTGCGTCATACAAACGCATCGCCATCTTGTTCGCGTGACTAGCGGTCTCAATCCAAAAGTTGTCTGTAAGCGCTTCAACGAACTGAGCAGCTGTGTAGCGCATCTTCGAGGGCAGTTGTGTGCTCTGCTTACGAATGAAACCAGATCGATCGGATGCAACACCGCGGCGCAACAACACAGCTTCGGCGCCAAACATTCCGTTCTTAGTTCCACCGAAAGAAACCGCATCAACACCAGCTCCAAAAGTAAGAGCACGGAACGTAGCAACGTCACCACCAAGTGAGGCTGTCGCATTGGCGATACGAGCTCCATCGAGATGAACTCTCATGCCGTAGGAATGAGCCGTTTCACAAATCGCACGAATTTCGTCAATGGAATAGACGGTCCCGAGTTCTGTTGCCTGTGTAATCGACACAACGCCTGGTTGCACGTGGTGCACATTTCCGAGAGCTGATGCGGCTGCAACGATATGTGCTGGAGTGACTTTGGCGTCAGGGGAGTTGACATCTTGCAATTTGATTCCCAAGATATGTTCTGGTGCACCAGTTTCATCAACGTGGATGTGTGCCCATTCACTGCACAGCACTGATTCTGCTGAACGCAACAAACTTCCTAGCGCAACGATGTTCGAGCCAGTGCCATTAAAAGTAAACAAAACATCAACATCGGTGTCACACAATTCTTGGAACAGTTTTGTCGCATGCTTGGTGATCTCGTCTCCGCCATACGCCATTACGTGACCAGAGTTGGCTCGCTCTACGGCCGAGAGGTACCGAGGGTGAGCGCCACTGAAGTTGTCGCTTGCGAAGAATCGTGCAGGTGCGGGAGGAAATGACACAACATGCAGACTACCTGTCGTACTATTTCGTCATGACGATATCCACGGATATGGCAGGGCAGCAGGGAATCGATAAGAGATGTCGCTGGTGCCGGCATGTATTGGCAGCTTCAACTGGACCAGGCAGACCTAAGGAGTTCTGTAGTCAGCGTTGTCGGCAATGGGATTGGGTGTCACGTCAGCGCGCGTCTGAACTTGCATTGACAGAGAACGAACTGGTGATGACCAGAGACGAACTCGACGCACTGAAGGACCAGATGTACGTGCTGCATTGCGCGTTAAACGACGTACAAACAGATCTAGCGTCGCCACGTCAAACCAAGGAATCCCTGCTGGAGATGCTTGGTTGGCTGATTCAGGCCGCTGAACCGATTGCCGCCGCTTCCTTGACACCCGCAATACGCTCATAATCTCCGTTATGTAATTAACACCGATAGAGAAACGACTTGGTCTCGAAACCCAAGCCCCCATTGCCGTAGAGCCGTAACGCCTAATGTGCTCGTATGCCCATTGCACAACTCGGTCCAGGACAATCTGCGCAAGCCATTCTTGATCATCTGGAATCAATCCGAACTAACGATGTGCGCTGGCGAGACGGTCGGTGTTTCACACTTGCCTACAGTGCTGGCGCAGATGTTCTGGCTCTTGCCGAAGAGGCGTATCGGAGCTTCTCTGGCGAGAACGCTCTCAACACCAGCGCCTTTCCATCCTTGCGTGTGATGCAACAAGAAGTCGTCGACATTGTCTCTGGCTGGACGCACGGCGAAGACACCACAGCGGGCTTTATGACCTCTGGTGGTACCGAGAGCCTCGTACTCGCAGTTCGGTCCGCTCGTAAGCGCGCAGAGCGCGAGGGACGCAATCTGAAGCGAATGAACATGGTTCTGCCCTCGTCTGCTCACGCAGCATTTGAAAAAGGGGCCGATTACTTCGATGTGGAAAGTCGCCGCGTGCCGGTTGGAGCCGACTGGAAGGCAGATGTCAATGCAATGCGCTCTGCATGTGACGACGAAACAATTTTGATTGTCGGTTCAGCACCGCAGTACCCACAGGGCGTTGTTGACCCAATCGCAGAGATTGCAGAGATCGCTGCTCAACGCAATATCAATTGCCACGTTGATGCATGCATGGGCGGCGTGACACTCACCTACCTCGAACGAATCGGTGAACCGGTTACACCATGGGATTTCCGATGTGAAGGAGTGACATCAATTTCAGTTGATCTCCACAAGTACGGTTACACATCGAAAGTTTCAGGCGTGTTGCTGCACCGCAACAAAGCCTTACGCAGTGATCAAACGTTCATGACCGACAACTGGCTCGG
>JAPKZX010000120.1 GCA_026393575.1 Actinomycetota bacterium | reverse complement strand
GTTGCAAGGACCCATGACTCATCCCGTTCGTCATCGTTCAGAATGTCGACCAGAATGCGACCAACAAGTAGCGACTGAATTACATCAGCAGTTCCCACGAGAGATTCACGCGGCTGAATGAGACCCTTGTCAGCCCCCATTCGTAACGTTTCCACGAAATAGGCGGTCTCTGAGACCTGAACTTCAGCCAGAGCCTTTGAAATGGCTGGGCTATGTTGAGCCGTCGCAAGGCCGGCAATGCGCCGACGCCGATAGTTTCGGCCACTGCCCCTGTCTCCGGCCCGAATCGCAGATTCAATTCCTTGAATAATCTCTTCCCCGCTGTGAGCTTCTGAAAAAAGACGTCGCATCCGTTCATTGCCTGAAGTCAAGATCTGAACGGTTTCAGAAACTTCCACCGCGACAATGAGCCCATCGCGATCGCCAAAATGATGGTAAATCGACCCGCGAGACACCCCTGATTTTTCAATCACTCGATCAAGATTGAATTGAACAGCGCCCACTTCATCAAGTTCCTTGGCGGCAAATTCCACAATTTTGCTAATCGTGCGCAAGCCATCGCTTCTCTTCACCGGCTGCTTTTCCATGAGACCACATTAGGTCCTGCGCACCTCTTACAAATACACCCAATACGCGGCTGTGGTTCGGTGACTAGCTCGCGACACCTAGTATTGATTTGTGATTAATTGGGCAACAGACATTATTGACTCCATTGGATTGATTGGAGTCGCTCTACTCGTTGCACTCGAGAATGTGTTTCCGCCCATCCCCTCTGAACTCATCCTTCTTCTCGCCGGATTCAATGTCAGCGAAGGTCGATTTGATTACGTCAGCGGTGTCATTGCAGCAACAATCGGATCCGTTGTTGGCGCGTACTTCCTGTACGGGGTTGGTCGGTTGCTAGACGATGAACGAATGGAACGATTCCTCGCTGGTATGGGTCGCTTCGTTGGTCTGAAAAAGTCCGATGTGCATAAAGGTTTTGTGTGGTTTGAGAAATACGGAAACTACGTGGTGTTTTTCGGTCGGCTCATTCCGGTGGTTCGCTCGGTCGTTTCCATTCCTGCAGGTGGCGACCGAATGCCACTTGGCAAATTCACTCTCTTAACCGCTGCTGGTTCGCTCATCTGGAACATGATCTGGATGGCATTCGGATGGGCTCTTGGTGATCAGTGGGAAAAGGCAGGCAAATGGGGCGATTATCTCCAATACGGGGTGGTTGCCGTTGTGGGCGTCGGTCTTATTGCCCTCATAGTTCGAGCCCGCAGCGCCAGCGGTGGACAGGAATAAGTCCGACTGTAGGATGACATCTCACCAAACGCGGGTGTAGTTCAATGGCTAGAATCTCAGCCTTCCAAGCTGATTATGCGGGTTCGATTCCCGTCACCCGCTCCATTTTTCTCTAGAGAGACCTCACGAAGGCGACGATGTCGCTTGCGGCTGCTTCGGTCACATCTGGACATGCAATCGGCATGACTTCTATGCCATGAGTTGTTCCCAACATGGTGCGTCCACGTGCTGCAACGCCGGCGCGCAATAGCAATCGGTAGAAGTTGATTCCTTCGTCACGCAATGGGTCACATTCGTTCACGCTGATCACTGTGGGCGGAAAACCACGAACATCATCTTCTGTTGCAAAGCTTGGCCACGCTAACGGATTACGAGCGTTGAATGCCTCAATGCCATACCCCATAGCGCCATTGTTGTTGTGCAGATCTAGGAAGATTCCGTTGTTCTCTGTTGACGAAGGATTTTCAGGCAAAGGCCATTTGCCAGCAATGTATGGACACAGTGCGTAAATCCCCGCAATGAGGCCTAATTCGTTTTTCTGTTTCAAAGAAAGTGCTGTTGCCAATGTGAGATTGCCACCACCACTTTCGCCCGCTACAACTATGCGCGACGCATCGACTTTTAGCTGCGCTGCATTTGTGTGTATCCACTTCAGTCCAGAGACACAGTCATTAAGGCCTGCAGGGAAAGGAGCTACTTCAGGTACTGAAGAGGGTGATACCGCATTTCGGAAATCAACCATCACCACGGCAACACCCTTTGCAGCAAGAATTCGACCCCAAGCGCTGTAGTTGCCATCAAAGCACGACAGCGACGCCATGCCGCCGCCGTGAATGTAATACAAGCACGGAAGCACGTCGTTTGTGTCGGGACGTATTACTCGAATATTGATGGTGTTGCCGTCTGGTTGCGATGTCACTTTTTCTTCTGTGATGCGCAGCCCCTTTGATGGTGCAGTCTCTTCGTTGTCACACATCGACATAGCGGCGCGATACATATTCATACCCTCTAGCGATTCGGCACTATTGGCCTGGGCGAGCATCGCTTCACGGTCTGCAACGTCTGGAGCAGCAAAGCTAGGCATCGCTTCTAAAATCGCCTTGATACGAGGATCAATACGTGGGTCATTGTTGTGATTGCTGGACACGGAAACCTCCGAATTGGTTTTTCATGAGACTAGACCCATGGCAGGTCCCGTGAGGCATCCCGACCTCGAGTTTGAGAGACTGAACGGACACTCCTGAGAGGCACCTATGGCTGCAGACACCACCGTTCGTTTTATTGCCCACTTCACTGTGACAAACCCGGAGGAATACCGGATCTACGAAAAAGGGTTCTTCCCCATCTTGCGGTCACATGGCGGGCGCTTCCTCACCTATGACGATGCACCCACAGTTCTTGAAGGCGCTTACGAACAGGGCCGCACAGTGGTGATTGAGTTTGACTCAGAAGATGCTTTGAACACGTGGTGGAATTCTGCTGAATACAGAGAACTCGCAGTTCATCGCCATGCAGGAACCACCACTCATTCCGTCACGGTGATTCACAGCCCACCAGGGCGTTAGTTGAAACGCTCGCGAAATTCGTTGGCCGACATTTCGTAGATATCTTCCGGGCCGTCTTCAGGGTCAATCTGTTGCCCCACATGTTCAAAGCCGAACTTCTTGATCACTGCAACAGACGCTTCGTTGTTTGGATCAACTGTGTAACGCAGTACTTCAACAGCCGGTTGATTGATGACCCACGACCACATTCCGATCAAGGCCTCTGTTGCATATCCGCGCCGTTGAAAATTGGTATGCACACCAAGCCCTATTTCCATCATTCCCTGCTCATCAGGTGGGCCATGAAATGAGGTGCTTCCCACAATCTCTCGAGTTTCCTTTTCCACCATCCATCGCACAAACCATTTGTTAACTGCCGGGTCTGATTTCACTTGCGGAACGCGCCAACGCAATGGGCCACTCTCGTCCATCAAGATGCGGTGGGGATTTGCATACGACTTACCTTCATATATGGAGGCGTCTTCTGGTGCCTCAAACAGTGACAACAGGTCATCAACGCAGAGGTGATGCAGTTCAAGCCGTGGTGTGGGAATCATGGCTTCTGACACATCGTTTTGCGGCATCGGCTCAGCATAAGACCATTGATGACACATAATTGAGACGTGACACCTGATGAAGACCTTCGTGCGGCACGCGGCGTACGCGTGAAGGCAGATGCAATGGTGTGGACTTTTTCTCGTTCATCTGGCGCAGGTGGACAGAACGTCAACAAGAACTCAACGAAGGCATCGCTGACTATCTCACTGACAGATATCTCGTGCTCAGAAACAATCCGAGCACGCTTAGAGGCATCGTTTGACGAGCAGATTTCAATCACCTGCCAGACAAGTCGGAGCCAATGGCGCAACAGGGTCTTGTGTGTTGAACAACTGGTGGAAAAGCTAAACGAAGCCTCTGCCCCGCCTCCAGCTCCGCGCAAGAAAACACGTCCAAGTCGAGGCGCAATTGAACGGCGACTTGACAGTAAGAAACGGGATTCTGCTAAAAAACAGGACCGCCGACTACGCGAATAACTAGAGAGTTCTCTTAACGAAGAAGTGATCCACCGTCACAGGTAATGACTTCACCAACGGTAAATGCGCCAGCACGTGAGCAGAGGTACAACGCCAAGCCAGCGATGTCTTCTGGAGTACCAACACGACCACTCGGGTTCATACGACCAACTGTTTCCCAGTCGGTGTTGTCTACGTCTCCGCCGCCGCCAACACCAGTTGACAACATCCATGTTGGAAATGGTCCTGGTGCAATTGCATTAACAATGATGTGGCGCGAAGCCAAGCGACCAGCAAGAACTTTGGTCAGTGAGTGAACCGCAGCTTTTGAAGGACCGTATGAATAGGTCTCGAAACTTGGTGTGCCAATGCCGTCGATTGAACCGATGTTCACGATGCGTGAGGTGTTGTCTTTCGAGGCGCGGACCTGCAACAAAGGAAGCAGTTTCTGCGTTAGGAAGAAGACCCCCTTCACATTGGTGTCCATGACTTTGTCCCAACCAACCTCAGGGAACTCTTCAATTGGCGCACCCCAGGACACACCAGCATTGTTGATCAGAATGTCGACATACTTTTCGCGCTTGGTGATCTCTGCGACCAAGGCTTCGATTCCATCAATGTCTGCAACGTTTGCAGGAATTGAAATGCACTCTCCGCCGTAGTTGTCCATGAGGCGCTTTGCGGCCTCATCACATGCCTGTGCCTTACGAGCCGAGATATAGACCTTGGCACCATTGGCCAACAGCCCAGCAGCGATCATCTCTCCGATTCCACGCGACCCTCCGGTCACTAGGGCAACTTTCCCTTTCACTGAAAACAGTGATTGCACGCTCATGTCTGACATGTGATTCCTCCATCGATTTGGGTAAGGACTAAGACTAGGACATCCACCTATACAGACCCTGAACGCAGTGTGTATCGTTCTAGAAACCGCACACCAGGGGGCACTCGTGGCACATGACCTTATTATTCGTAACGGACTGATCGTCGATGGCACTGGCCGCGACGGCTACACAGCTGACATCGCAATCGATGGAGACACTGTCACATTTATTGGTGATCTCACTGGCGAAATTGGCACTCGAGAGATCGATGCAAAGGGTTTAGCCGTGACTCCTGGGTTCATTGACCTCCACACTCACCTTGATGCTCAAGTGGGATGGGACCCACTCATGACATCCAGTTCATGGCATGGCGTCACCACGGTATTGATGGGTAACTGCGGTGTCAC
>JAPKZX010000045.1 GCA_026393575.1 Actinomycetota bacterium | reverse complement strand
GGCCTCACATGGAGTTCGAGTCCGACGGCAAGAACATCTATTTGTATTGGAAGCGGTACGGACCAAAAGGCACGGGTGGCGACGATGGTTGGATCACTGTGGCCAAGCTCTTTCCTTCCGAACGCGAGGTGTACGGCTGGAACGAGCAAACAACGTCAGCAATGGTGGCAGATCAAAAGCCAGGCAAAACAGCTGCGGGCACCGATGTCGTCACTATGACAAAAGTAGACACGTACACGTTCCCCGACTTCAACGACTACGGCGATTCATCGAACGGCGAACCCAAGACCTGACGCCATGCGTCGGTAGCGTTACACCATGCCTCAGTTAGTAGCGCGCGGACTCACGATCAATATTGATCGCCCAATGATTATGGCTGTCATCAATGCCACACCCGATTCATTTAGCGATGCAGGCAAGTACTCCACTGTTGAAGCGCGCATGGAGCGCACACGAGAAGTTCTCGCACAAGGTGCAGACATTCTGGATATTGGTGGTCAATCTGCCATCACTGGTGTTCCAGAGATTTCTGAAGACGAAGAGATCGAGCGCATTACGCCTGTCATTCAATGGGTAGCAGCAAACACCACGGCCATCATGAGCATTGACACGTATCGTCCCAAGGTTGCCGCTGCAGCATTAGATGCCGGCGCACACATCATTAACGACATCAGTGGATTGCTCTACCCAGAACTTGCAGATGTTGTTGCGTCTCGCGGCGCTGGATACATACTCATGCATAACCGCGGTCGCCCGAAAGTGCGCCTCACCGACGCGAATTTGTATGAAGACGTTGTGGCAGACGTGTTGTCTTTCATGGATGACAAGTTTGCAGTGTTGACGGCAGCCGGCGTTACACGTCAACAAGTGATTGTGGATCCGGGCCCAGACTTCGCAAAGACTCCTGCTCAAACAGTGGATGTCTTACGCCATGTGTCCAAGCTGTTGGAGTTCCGCAGACCTGTGCTGTTCCCTGTGTCTCGTAAAGATTTCATCGGTGCCATTACAGGGAGGCCACCACGCGAACGCCTCAGCGGCACGTTGGCAGCAATTGCACACACACTCACACTCACCCGTGCTGGTATTTACCGTGTGCATGACATTGAAGAAGTGCGGAATTTCTTGGATGTGTGGGACGTATTGCAAGGCCACACCGAACTAGGTGCCGATGTGTTACTAGACCGCAACCTCTGGCGCGCGACTTAATCACTGGTGGGGGTTAGTTTTGCAAAACAACCCACTTTTACAAGGTGGATCCACCGCTTACGTATATCCGTAAGCACCGTCAAAGTGACCAACACCCACTTGCTATATTGACTCCCAAACGGGGGGCCGCAATGAGGGTTTATGAGACAGAGCATTTCAAGGAATTAGTTGAGGAGTACGGTCTTCGAGAACATGTAGATCAGCAGAATGAACGCATCCGGCAGCAATCGCAAAGATTTGATGTCAACCTAATGTTTGACAAGCATTCGACTTATCTGAAAGACAGGTCGGACCATTTTCGCTTAATTGCAAAAGTTAAGAACGTAGATGACGATGTGGTATTCGTGTGGTTCAACATCTTTCAGCGACGCGATCCCGCATACGACGACTTCAACAAACTCGCTGTAAATGCTATTGAGCGAGGGTTTAACCAAGAAAATGTCAGAGTATGGCTAGCGGAAGAGGAAATCACTGAAGCAGAGTACGCTCGCGCTCAACCACTACCGGACGATATGTACCAGTGGCTCTATCCATTGAATTCAGCTCTAGTGACTAGCGCCGACGGACAAGAGTTAATGATTTATGAAACGACAAACTGGGTTCGGACTATCCTTGACGTTGGCCGAAACGATCTATCATCATTCCGTCGTACAGTCCAAGAGATAGTTGAGTACTGCGAAGCAGATCGGGACTATGGCACCCCCGTAACCCCAACAATACATCACGTCAATTCGGATGGCACCGGAGCAGTGGCATTCAGAAAAATTGATGCGTCGAGCATTCTTCTTCTCGCACCATTACGTAGTGCAAGAAACTACAAGGCATCAGATATTCCTCAGGTCGATTCATCCGACTGGAAGAAATCAGCTCGGCGTGCATACCCCGCCTATATCTCATTAGATTCCGATCTCTGGTTTGACGTTCAGAATGAGTCTCGAGCAAATCTTGCACTCTCGCCAGAAGAAGAAAGTTTATTAGAACGGATTGCTGGCCGCGGAGTCAATCAGCAACTTTTTCCCCTGTTCATCAACGGTTCTGCTGGTAGCGTGAAATCTACGATGCTTGCCTATGTTTTCGCGGGTCTTTGTCGAACGAAACAAGGAACTGATGGAATGTATGTTCCTGGTAAACCAATCTTTTTAACCTATAACGAAAAACTTGTTGATGAAGCAAGACAGATGACAACACGAATTCTTCAAAAGAATATTCTGCTTCAATCAGAGATTGACTTTGATCTCGACTCTCTCTTTGAGAGTTGGCGCAGTTATCTTGTTAAGTTGTTGCCCTATGAGCAACGCGCCGATTTTGATGACCATAATCGAGTTGATTTTCATCAGTTCAAACTGGCATACAACGGAGGCCAAGATCGCCTGCGCCCCCTAAACCAGCGGCCCACAAATATCTCTGCAGAACAAGCTTGGTACGTGATTCGGTCCCTCATTAAGGGCTCAGCACCAGTTGGGAAGACAGAGCTATCACTTGACGAATATTCAGAACTTTCACGTCAAGACCGAGTGGTCACGGATGAGGTTTTTCGAACAGTGTGGACAACTGTTTACAAGTCGTGGTACCAACCCGCACTGCGAGAGAATTCATTGTGGGATGACCAAGATTTAGTTGGTCAAGCAATAACTAATGGGCGTTTTGATGAGATGGACGAAGAAGTCGTGGCTCTCGTGATAGATGAAGCACAGGACTTCACACGACGAGAGCTACTGCTCGTAGCCCGCTCAAGTGCGTTTCGTAGATACAAGATTCGTCCCGGCGCACCAGTGGCATTACCCATTGTCTTTGCTGGCGACCCTATGCAATCCCTATCCCCAACGGGCTTTCGATGGGACGCAGTACAAGCTGCAATTTATGAGGAACTCGATGCAATCTGCGACAATGCGGCTGCACCTAATTTCGAACATCTGACGAACAACTATCGTTCGACACCTAAAATTGTCGGTTTTGCTAACGCAATTCAGGTTATGCGTGCAGCCTTATTTGATCTTCCGAAATCAAGACTTCAGATTGCGTGGGTATCAGACGGCGATACTGACGCTGCTGGAATTTCGCCTCAAAAATTTTTAATAGGAACGTCACAATTACCAGAAGAGACCTTCATAGAGTCTGCACGACAGACAGTTATTATCGTTCCCTGCGAGGAGGGTGGCGAGGTTCACTTTGTTCAGAATGATCCGATTCTCTCTCTTATGTATCCTGAAGTTTCGCAATCTCAGCCTGCAGGAAATGTTTTTAGTTCAGCTGGTGTAAAGGGTCTCGAACACGAGAAGGTGATTCTCTATAAATTCGGTGAATTTGTGCCTGACGCGCCCACGGCAAAAAGCAATGAAGATAATAGAGACCTTCAATCTGAGTATTTCTTTAACAAGCTTTACGTTGCAGCCACTCGAGCAACTAAATTTCTAATTGTTGTCGACTCTGAGCTCGGCAATGAACGCCTGTGGGAAAAACTCTCCGAAGATGCCGTCAAAACACTGCACAATTCACTTTCAGTTGATGAATTGGAAGCATTTGGCATCTCTGCACAAATTCGGGAATCTAATCAGTCAAACGGGGCACATCTTTCTGGGTTAGAAGTATCCATGTCCCACATTTCTGATGAAACACTGCTTCGTGAGGAAAACCCGCTACAGACGGCAGACAAAATTCGTGATCATGCAATTGAAACACGCAACCCGCAATCACTTCGACAAGCCAAGTCCTGGTATCGCCAACTCGGATATCGACAACAAGAAAGGCTTTGTGAAGGATTTGCTCTAAAGTTTGAAGGCCGTAAAGAAGAGGCTGCAGAAGAATTCATTGCAGCAAATGACTTTAAAGAGGCTTTTGAGACCTTTTGGTCTGCCGGGTCATGGGACAAATTGGGAACCGAGTACCCACAAGTTATTACCGCAGTCGATCCTTCACCTCTCGAGAAACGAGCAATTACATTTATGTCAATTGCCTCGCGAAATACACTCTCTTTCATTGAATTGATTCGAGAGTTAGAAGAAAGCGGTAAATCCGGTCGTCGGCCTCGCCCATCACAGGAGCAATGGGAGGTGATTGTCGGCGAGATTTGTAGTTTCGCTACATCAAATTTATCTAACATTGAAAAGCCTGATTTTGGTCCTACTGCAGAGGTAATCCATGATTTACATCGCAATGGTTTTGCGGGCTGCGCCTCACTAGCGGCTGACTTGTTTATGCGTGCCGATCAAACATCTACCGCCGAACAGATTTGGTCACAAAACAATTTACCAATCCAAGAAAACCATGCTCGTCGTCTTCACGCACAGATGGGTTCGCCTGCGGGTCTAAAGTATCTCGTGTCTGCAAGCCTTTATGGTGAGATATTGACGATTTGGCGTCAAGCAGGATCGCCAACAGACAGCGGATGGGGCGGGCCAGTACAGGAAGCGCTATCGGAGTCAAATGACTTATTGGGACAATTTGATTTCTTCCTAGCTTCAGGCCAAATAGCTAATGCTGCAAATCTGCTTCTTGAGAACATCGGACAATCACCAATTCTCGAAGATAAAGTGCTCCCGCTAATTCGTTCTTTTGGAGAAAAAGGAGACATTACTAGTGGCCGCATGTTTGTTGACCGCATAAATGACAAAGTGCGGAGGACCAGCAAAACAAAAACAAGATTGGAATTAGTCAAGTCTGCCGTTGAAGGTGCCCTTTCACGAGATTGGACCCCCCTACCAGAGCAACAGAGAGTTTCTTACAATGACTTCGTATCCAACACATTTAAGAATTTGCGTGAACCTGAACGAAAGCAATTGTCTGAACTCTATTGGGGAGCAGCTTTTGAGCTCGCGCAGTCTTTTGAACAGGCCAAGGCAATCTACGGACGGATTGTAAACGCTCAAAATGAACCAATCAAACGCCAAGCTCGTATTCGCTGGGCAGCGTGTGTTCAAAACATGGGGCAACACGTCCAAAGAGAGAACACTGCAAAATTCAAAGAGTGGCGCATACCAATCAAGAATCTTCCGATTATCCCCGTGCTAGACCCGTCGGCTGTGCGAGCCACACAAGTTCCCATTGGAAAACAATTCGGGCAAAGAGAGGAACTCAATTGGATTGTTCAGAAGGGTGGCACTCGTGTCTATGTGACGGTTGCTGAGGACGACGGCATAGTTGCAGCACTAATAGACATGACAACCTTGCAGCCGACCCAGCAGTGGCCAGGTGTAGAGACTGTGTCAAACCTCGACGGAGACCTAGAGATAACTTTGGCAGGATGGACAGTAGTTCTATCCAAAGATAAGGAACGAATTTCACATACTGATGCTTTTGGGACAACCGTGGTGGAACAAATGTTGCTGGCTCCAGTGAACTCCTTGACCACTGGCGAACTTCCAATTGTTTCTGGCCCCGGCCCCAAGCCGAAAAAGCCTACACAGCCCAAACGAGTGACTGTCCCCAATACAACCCCTACTCTGACGGCCTCAGACATGATGAAGGAGCTTGGACTTAAGCCTGGAGATTTTGATCGGCTCTGCAAACAAGCAAACGTAAAAAAGAAGGGTGCCAATTCCCGTATCTCGAGCGAAGAGGCGGATCGGCTTCGAGAGCGCAATCAGCGGAACATCGACTGGCGTGAAAACGACGACGAATGAGTTTGATGCTCGAAACATGTACAGACATTTATTGTGTTCACGCTCGAATGAATACCCAGCACAATGAATCCTTTATAGATACCTCTTATGCCCCGCCGCCCATGATGAAGGCGAGCATGATGCCAATGGTCAAAACTGCTAGTACCGGAAATGCCACAAACACCAGCAAGATAATGATTGCCCACGTTAACTTTCCCATCACCTACTCGTAACTCGGACAGCGTCCGTCTTCGTCGTGTTGACTTTCAACATAACCACACTCATCGCATTCCAATTCTGAATCGTCGTCGAATCGTTCAGCAGAGCGCGCACGACGCTCGCCCTTTTTCTTTCCGTGCCGATATGCAAGATAACCAAGGAACAAACCCATGGCGTAAACATAGCAACAGGGTGTTTGCTAATGCCCGTGATTAGTACATCAACAACTTCAAGGGGTGTGTCAAGGTTTTGACTGCAACCGGGAACAAATATTCAAAATATTTCTCCGCACAAGTTGACATCACATGCGATATGTGTGTAATGTACCCTAATCATGTTGAACACATCACTCAGTATCAGGATAAGCAATTCGTTTCTAGCCAATATGGCCAGCAGACGTTGCCTATTACTGAACTAGGCCTCAGCTCTGCTGATTGCCCCAAAGGAGTACAACATGAAACATACTGACGAACCGGTCATTGACGACCCAACACTCGTGGTCGATCCCGACCCACGCACCGAAGAGCAACGTACAGCAATGCTGCGCGGAGACCAATACGAACTGCAGTTGCGTAACGGCGAAACAATCCACCTCTACCCCGGCTGCGAATACGACGGCGTCGACTTCTCGGGTAGCAACCTGACAGGCGTTCTGCTGGTGGGTTCAGTCTTGAACAATTGCAAGTTCAACAACTGCATCTTGGGCTGGACCGACTTCTCCGAATGCTCCATGCACAACACCGTCTTTGACGGCGCGTTCCTGGACCGCACCAACTTTGTGAACACATCACTTGTGGGTTCACAATTCAAGGACGTAAAAACCGTAAAGGTCCGCTTCGACTCTGCAGATATTTCATTCTGCATCTTTACTGGTGGAGACTTTGAAGATGCAAACTTCCAGAAATCGACTGGCATTTCCACGGAATTTCACGATCTCGTACTTGCATTTGTGAACTTCGATAATTCAGACCTTGGCGGTGCGCTCTTCAAGGGTGCGAAAATGGGATATACCAACTTCTGTTCTGCTCACCTCTCATGTGTCACTTTTGAAAACTGTGCACTCGACGAGAACAAGTTCGCTGAAGCAGTCCTCTCTAACGTGTCATTCGTTAACTGTGGTGGTTTCATGGTCAATCTGTACTTCTCCGAAGCAACTCTGGAACAAGTGACCTTTCGTGGCTGCACCATTGACGGATGTAATTTCATGGGAGCACACTTGTTCGAAGTCACTTTTGAACAAACCCAAATGTACGGTTCCGGCTTCATTGGCGCACAACTCACGAATGTGGCATTTCGTAGCGCAGGGGTCAACGACTCGGAATTCAACGGCGCAAAGTTGCTGAACATCGTTGGCGTACTTTCTCGCTTTCGTGGTGTCGAAATGGAATACGCAAAAATGAAGAACGCTTCCTTTACGTCGTGTCTGTTTCATAATGCTGCATTTGAAGATGCTGGGTTAATCGACGTTGTGTTCGATAAGTGTTTCTTTGACCCAGACACCTCCTGGCCGGAGGACTTCAAAATCCCGATCAAGCAACGTCCTATTCCCGATACCCCAGCAGAACTCATCTAAGGAGACCACA
>JAPKZX010000119.1 GCA_026393575.1 Actinomycetota bacterium | reverse complement strand
GTCGAAAGGTGGTCTCTCAGAGTGCCGAATGACTGCAATCTCTCATATGCCTCGCCCAGTGCTTTTGTGGCCGAAAGAAGGCCCGACAACGGCGACACAATGAGCGTGAACCCTCTGTCAGCCAATTCAGAAGGGGTCAACAGTGGCGTCTTTCCCTTTTCCACCATGTTGGCCACCAAGACAACATCAGGCAAGGCCGCCGCGATTTCGTCCAACTCATTCAGTGATTGCGGTGCCTCAACAAAGACGGCATCTACACCAAGGTCACGAGCCATACGTCCTCGCTCCAATGCATCTGCAAGTCCGTTAACAGCACGAGCATCCGTACGGGCTGTAAGAAAAATGTCAGAACGTGTATTCACCACTGTCTTCAGTTTCTCCAACCACTCTTCAGTAGGAACTACTTGCTTCCCGTCCATGTGTCCACACTTTTTTGGCCACACCTGATCTTCAAGAAATATTCCACTCGCACCGGCAGATTCCCAGAGCTCGGTCGTTATCTGAACATCATGCACATCGCCATAGCCCGTATCGGCATCGACAACAACACACAGTTCAGGAGCAGCTGCACATACACGTCTTGCAACGTCGGACATATTTGCCTGATCAACAATGCCAATATCCGGTTCACCTAAGAGTGTTCCGGCAACAGCAAAGCCCGAGACAAAAACAGTATGAAAGCCTGCACGCTCTGCGAGAAGCGTCGACAGCGGATCCCACACGCCAGGCATCAATATTGTTTCACCGCCAGCAAGACGCGAACGTAATGATGCAGCGTGAGTCACTTCGTGCCGAGTGTGTCGATCGCGTGTTGTTTCAATCGCTTGTAATCAACTTTGCCATTCGGCGCACGACCAATAGTTGACACAACAACCACATTACGAGGCGCCTTGTATGCCGCGAGTCGAGCCTTCACGTGAGCGGACAAAACATCAAGAGTTGGTGTTTCACCGGGTTCAGCTTCTACGACTACACAAATGGTTTCACCAAAGCGTGTGTCTGGAATTCCAACTGCGACCGCATCACGGACTGATGAATGAGTCTTCACCATCTCTTCAACTTCTTCAGGGAATACTTTCTCTCCGCCAGTATTGATGCACACAGAACCACGTCCAAGGAGATGAAGGGTGCCATCTTCATTGACTTCTGCCCAGTCGCCTGGCACTGTCCAACGTCGCCCTTCGAACATGCGGAATGTTTGCGCCGACTTGACTTCGTCTTTGTAATAACCAACCGGGATAGCTCCGCCAACGGCTACTAAACCGCTCTCGCCAGAGCCAGGCTGAACACGCTTCCCATCCTCTGTGAAAACAACACAGTTTGGACCAAGAGCAAACTGTGCAGTCTTTGGTGCTGCGCCTTTGGCTGCAACTGACATTCCCATGCCAACTGCTTCAGAAGAACCGAAACTATCTGTGATGAGCATCTGCGGAATGTGTTCAAGAAGAGCATTCTTATTCTCTTGGCTCCACATGACACCAGATGACCCCATCTGCACAACACTGGAAAGATTCCAACGTGTCGAGTTTGCATCAAGTGACTCGAGCATCGGACCTGCAAAAGCTTGACCAACAATCACAATTGAATTGACTGCACGATCTTGC
>JAPKZX010000007.1 GCA_026393575.1 Actinomycetota bacterium | reverse complement strand
GAGATACGAAGAAATCGCTGCACCACCGTTAGACACTGGCGCTGTCCATGTAAGTGATACTGATGCATTGCCGGGCACGGCTGTTGCGATTGTTGGTGCGCTTGGCGTGGTTGCAGGTGCTGGAGCAAATGAACCTGAGTAAATCAATCGGTTCGGTGAAGCCACGCCGGGATCAACAACCACATTGGGCGTTGCGGCAGCCATGAGTGTGGACGTAACCACTGCTGGCGTAGCACTTGGATTTGACTGCAAATACAGAGCCACCACACCGGCCACATGTGGCGATGCCATAGATGTACCCGACATAGAAGTGAGGTCTGTTGTACTGCGAATGTACGACGACGTAATGGAAACGCCTGGAGCAAACACGTCGACACATGAACCGAAGTTCGAGAAACTTGCCCGAAGATCTGAAGTACCTGTTGCACCTACTGTGATAGCCAAAGGTTCGCTAGCCGGAGACACTCCGCATGCGTTGGCGTTGTCGTTGCCCGCGGCAACCACCATTGTGATGCCGTCTGCAACTGCGCGAGCAATAGCTGCATTCAGTGTGGTTGAGAACCCGCCACCCAAACTCATGTTTGCAACTGCTGGTGTTCCTGCAACGTGATTCGTGATTGCCCACTCAATACCAGCAATCACGCCAGATGTAGAACCAGAACCAGAGCATGACAACACGCGAATAGGAACGAGTTGTGCAGTCTTTGCAACACCGTAGGTAGTACCGGCAACTGTTCCTGCAACGTGAGTACCGTGACCGTGGCAATCATTGCTGCCAGCACCATCTGAGATTGCAGTAAACCCGCTGCGCACGCGCCCAGTGAATTCTGTGTGCGTAGACAAAATGCCTGTGTCAATGATGTACGCAGTAACTGCTTCACCAGTGTTGGTGTACGTGTACTTGCCGTCACGCGGATTGAATCGTTGATCAATACGGTCAAGACCCCAAGGCGCACCGGCTTGATCTGTGTCAACGCCGACGACGCGGTCTGGTTCAATCTCAACAACATTTGGATTGGCTTGCAGGCCTGCAACTTCTTCCGGGCTGAGGTCTGCAACAAAACCATTCACGGAGTTTGTGAAGAAAGCAGAAATGTTTTCTGCCAATGATGCTGCGGCAACTGCTGACGCAGTGCGCGAAGTGAACTGCACGATGTAACGACCTGGGATGACATCGCCCACCTGTGATCCGGCTGGAGCATCAAGACCAAGAACATTGTCTGTGGATGTCTCATTGAGTTGAATCGACTTGTTTGGAGCGACCATACGAATGTCGCTATCGGCACCAAGTCCAATAGCTTGTGCAGTTGTGAGGCGTTGAACCTCTACCGAACCGTCTTGGCCGATGACTACATAATCGCCTGCATTGCTGGCACTGGCCGACACGGGGAAAACTGCGCTAATAGATATGGCAAGAATGCCCGCCGAGATACCACGGGAAAATCGGCCAAACATCACCATAAGAGCCTACGGTATGGCGGGAATGGTGCCTAGTCGCCCGGTGTCGCATTCGCCATTTCAGGGGTGGGCAGGTGAATTTGCGGGCCTAACGGGCGAATATGGCCACCAGCAGTGGCGTAACGATGAGCCCCGGCAATAGTGAGCCCAACTTGATGCGCTTGATCTCCAGCAGGTTCAGCCCAATGGCCAACACCGTGAATCCGCCTGCCGCGAACATTTCTGTCCTCATACGGTCATCAAGCAGCGAGTCAATACCTGTGCCCCCCAATGTGAGCAGGCCCTGCACAATGAAAACGCTGACTGCACTAAACGCTGCGCCAATGCCGTATGCCGCAACAAAGATGATGCTCATGAATCCATCGAGCGTTCCCTTAATGATGTAGAGCTGCGGTGTTTTGCCACTTGCATCTTCAATGGCGCCCAAGATGGTCATAGGGCCAACACAGAACAGCAGAGTTGCAGTTACGAAACCTTGGACAAATGTGCTCTCGTCGCCCGAGCCCTTTGCAAACCTTTTGCGCAGCACTTCACCGAGACTTTCTAAACGATCTTCAATGCGCAGCAATTCGCCGATGATTGCGCCGAGCACCATGCCCACGAGCGGAAACACAAGATTGTCTGTATCCATCACATTGCTGATGCCCATAACAAGAGTTGCAAGACCAATGACCTGCACAACAATGGTGCGAATGGAGTCCTTAATGCGGTGACCAATGAAATAGCCGACACTTCCGCCCACCACAACTGTTGCTGTGTTGATGATTGTTCCTAGGCCACGCACAATTCACAACGCTATCGAGAGTGTCTTGCTACTTCACATGATTAGGGTGAAGCAATGGCAATTGTGCAGCTTTCAAACGATCAGTTGCAGGTGGCTATTGATGTTTCGCATGGTGCTCGCATCTCCTCCATCATTGCTTCGGGTGTGGAATTGCTAGTGACTGAAGCAGATGACACGTTGAACTGGGGTGCGTATCCCATGGTGCCGTACGCAGGCCGTGTGCGCGATGGCGTTTTCATGTTTCAAGGTTTGCAATACGAATTACCGTTGCGCCCACAATCTTCACATGCAATGCATGGAACTGTTCTGGATCGTGAATGGACAAGTGTTGCGAGTAGTGCAACCTCTGCATCATTTACGTGTGACCTCGGCACGGATTGGCCCTTTGCAGGTTCTGTTACTCACACTGTTTCGTTAGATGAAGGTTCCCTCATTTCCACTCTCACTTTGACAGCAAGCGAGCCAATGCCGGCGCAAGTGGGTTGGCATCCGTGGTTTCGATCTCCACGCAATGTGAATCATCACTTCGACGCCATGTTGCAGCGCGATGTGAGTGGCCTCACCACAACACAAGAAGTTCCCGTACCAAAACGCAAGTACGACGATTGTTTTGTGCGCCCACGCTCCATGCCACAGCTCACTATTGATGGAATCACGATTGAAGTGTCGAGCGATTGCTCACATTGGGTGATGTACAACGCACCAGATGGTCACATGTGTATTGAGCCGCAGTCCGGTCCGCCAAATGGCATCAATACGAAGCCATACACCGTGATTCCGAGTAAACCACTAGAACGATGGATGAAGATTCACGTTCTTAGCTAGCCCAGGTGGCGCGCATGCGTCGCAGAGCTGCAGTACGAATGTCATTCCACGTACCACCAACTATGTTGCGCACTGTTCCCAAAGAAGG
>JAPKZX010000116.1 GCA_026393575.1 Actinomycetota bacterium | reverse complement strand
CCAGGACATGATTTCACGTTCGCTCACGTCTCAACACTAGTCGCAACAGGACGTCTCCACCGATTCCGTGACCTTTCCAAACAAAAAGTTAAGGACGGTTACGAACGGTATTGAGGAGGTCTCCCCTCACGCTTAGCTCGTTGAGTCTCACGCGCGTCATCAGAAAAACTAGCCATGATCTGTTGGCGGTTCTCCATGTCGATGGCCGCCTGTAATCCAGGTATCTCTAATGAGGCCCACATGCCCTCTTTTGTGAGAGCAACACCTATAGGACTGTTCAGCATGATCTCTTGTGCCTTCACATACGCGGCATCAAGCAAGACATCAGGTGGTAAGACTTCCGTTACTAGGCCGATTCTCAGTGCTTCCTCGGATTCAAATAAGCGACCAGTCAACATGATCTCATGGGCACGGGCTGCACCAATGAGACGCGGAAGTAACCAACTTGTTCCGATATCACACGCAGAGAGACCAATCCTGATGAATGCTGCATTGAAACGTGCGGTCTCTGAACAAATACGCAGGTCCGAGCCGAGAACAAGAGCGAAGCCACCGCCAGCGGCCGGACCATTTACCGCCGCAATGATCGGTTGCGGAATCGACCTCATTTTGGGAATAAGGGACGCAATGTGCTTCTGAACGGCGAAACCCTTCTCCACACTTCCGTTCCATTCGAATCCAGGAGCTTCTCCGTAACCGCCAAGGTCAAGCCCGGCACAGAATCCACGACCACTTCCAGTGAGAACCACCACACGGACATCACGCGATTTTCCAATATTGCTAAATGTCTCGTGCAATGATTCAACCATCGTCGAGGTCATGGCATTTAACTTGTCGGGGCGATTCATAGTGATAAGAGCTATGCCTTCGCGTGGGTATGTCAGTTCAATTTCAGCCATGTGCAATCGTGTCACTTTCTCAGGCCTAACGCCGACACGGGCTTTTCCGTAAAGCCCTCTGACCCCTATCGCTATGCGCAATAATGGTCTGACCGTTTCAGGAACCTATGACAATCACTTCTCTCGCCCGCCGTCTGCATATTCCACCCGCGTCTGATCCATGGGGTCGAACGCTTCGGCGAGCCGGTCTCGTGTATCTACTGTCTCGCTTGTTTGTCATCATGGGCGCAGCAATTGCTGTCGCTGCACAAGCAGTAGTAGATCGTTCTAATGATGTCGAACCAGCAAATGGCCTTAGTGGACTTGCCGACATTCTGGCTAGCTGGGACGGCCACTGGTACCTCGATGTCGTGCGTGAGGGTTATCCCCATCACATTATGCCCAATGTGACGTACTTCGTATCCGATGCACGGGCAGCATTCTTTCCTTTGTACCCACGATTTGTTCATTACATCGATGTAGTTGTTCCTGGTGGGCCCGTCAGTATGGCGCTCGCAGTCAACATCATCTTTGGCGCATGTTTTATATTCCTTGCTGGCTACTTATGTCGCGGGCTTTTCGACGTTAAGACAGCCGAGAAGGCAATGATTCTTATTGCACTGTTTCCCGGCAGCTTCGTGCTCAGCATGGCCTATTCCGAAGCACTCATGCTCACAATCGTTGCACTGTGTTTCATTGCACTGCGCGACAAGCACTGGCTATGGGCGGGAATTCTTGCCGCCATGGCTACGGCAACACGGCCAAACGGTGTTGCACTCGTTGCAGCATGTGCAGTGGCCTCATTACTGGCTATTCGCAATGACAGAGATTGGCGATCACTTATTGCTCCTGCCCTCTCGCCTCTCGGATTTCTCGGTTTCATGTGGTTCCTGCGTATGCACACGGGAGAGGACATGGCTTGGTTCCGTGTTCAACGTGAAGCATGGGAGGAAGGCACCAGTTTCGGCGCAACTGCTGTCCAGAGAACCATCGATTTCTTTATTCACCCAGTCAGTTCTCCAACTTCAGTGCTAACGGCAGCAAGCGTGGCGGCCATGTTGATTGGCTTGTATATGGCGCGCAAATACAAGATGAATCTCATCTACTGGTCGTATACCGCAGTGATCCTTGCGTTGATGCTGATTCCTGCAACCGTCACTGCACGACCAAGATTTCTATTCACCGCATTCCCACTGTTTTTTCCAGTTGCACGAGCACTACGAGACGACGAAGACAAATGGTGGCCGTTGGTAGTTGTCGTCATGATTGGCGGACTCGTGACAGTGATGGGAATCTATGGCGTGCGAGGCGCCATCCCGTAAACAGTTAAAGAGGAAGTTTTCTCCACACAGCGGTCGGCAGATTCTTCAAGATCAAAAACATGTATTGCAGTAATCCGGGGACCCAGATAACTGTCTTCGACGTCGAGATTGCTTTTTCTACTGCGATGGCAACAGAGTCTGCATCTGTAGAAAATGGAGCTTTGTCCATTCCTTTTGTCATCTTTGTAGTGACAAACCCTGGACGCACGACCAACACAGAAACACCAGAGCCAACCAGTTCATGATCAAGGGCTAGTGCGAAACTATCAATACCCGCCTTTGTGGCTCCGTACGCAGGGTTTCCTTTACGAACTCGTTCGCCTGCAACCGACGACAGCAATACCATCTTGCCGTAGCCTTGCGAACGCATCTGAGCAGCAAGGGTATACATGAGAACCATGGTGCCGGTGAAGTTAACGTCCGCAACCGGCAATAACGCAGCCGGATTCGCGTAGTAGTCAACACCTTCTTGCAGTACGCCCTGCGCGATTACGGCAACATCAATGTCCCCGACTTGTTGTGCAACTTCGGCTACTACATGCACCATTGATGCAGAGTCGTCTGCATTGAAACGCACATGGTGTATTTCAAGATCTGGGTACCGATCTGCGATATCTGCAATCTGATTCTCTGCTGCATCAATATCACGACTGACGAGAACCACATGAGACACACCAGGCTTCACCAACTTGTGCAGAATTGCATGTCCTATCTCGCTGGTCCCACCAAACAACACAATGTTTTGGGCTACGCCTACACCATTTTTCATAACGATCTCCTGTGATCAACTAAACCCAAACGGCGCGACAAGTCGCTACGCCACAATCCAATGGGATCCATTTCTTCTTGAGTACTCATCCACTCGTCGATGCGCGGGTATCCACGTCGCACAGCGGACGCAGAAACGTGAGAATCCTTCGCCAGATAGTGGCGACCGCCAGCATCCAAAACAAGTGAGTCAACATCCGACAAGAGTTCGGCCAAACCAGAGATCCCGGCGGCCATATCAAGCGTCAATGTCCAACCCTCTGTAGGAAATGACATCGGAGCATTGTTCTGAGGACCCATTCTTTTGAGCACTGCAAGGAATGACGCCACACCTGCACCTGAGAACTTCTCAATCACTTTGCGCAAGACATCAGTGCGATCAAGTGGAACAATGAATTGATATTGAATGAAACCCTGTTTCCCGTACAAGCGATTCCACCTGTTCACACCATCAAGCGGATGAAAGAACGCTGGTATCGATTCCAAACCGATGTGGCTCTTAGCCGGTGCCTTGCGGTACCACGCTTCATTGAATGCCTTAATCGACCACTTGTTCAATAACCCATTGGGAACCCAACCTGGCGCGGACACTGTTAAACGAGGGTCGTACGCAAGAGGATCCTTGTTGTCCACCTTGCTAGCAGTGGCATGATCACCACGCGTCAACACTCCGCGTCCCATTGATGTACCGGTAGCAAGAAGATCTACCCATGCCACAGAATATCGATAGTCATCATCTACGCCATCAGCACCCATGGCCGCGCTCACAGCGTCGAAATTCTCCAAACGAACAGTTTCAACTTCCACACGCGAAGACTCAATCTTCAACATGGCAACAGTCGCCCGAAGGATTACTCCGGTCAGCCCCATTCCGCCAACAGTCGCCCAAAACCAAGCAGGATTCTGTTCGGGCGAAAGCTCAATCACTTCGCCGCTCGACAGCATCAACGTCAGTGAACGGACATGCTGACCGAAGCTTCCGTCGATGTGGTGATTCTTGCCATGAATATCAGACGCGATTGCTCCGCCCACAGTGACAAATCTGGTTCCTGGGGTAACAGGGATAAACCAACCTTGCGGAACGCACATTCGCAATATGGAATCAATACTGACACTCGAAGCCACTGTCAGCAGCCCAGTCAACGGGTCGAAATCTGCATCGATACCCATTGGGTCATTCTCTGCAGACATCTCCAGGACTATTCCGCCTGCATTCTGTGCAGCTGCCCCATACGACCTGCCAAGACCGCGCGAGATAACGCCTCGCTCGCCTGCAGCACTAATTGTTGAGCGAACTACATCAACATCTGTGGTGTGAACAAGGTCTGCCACGGTCCAAGCGGTACGACCCCACCCTGATAGACGCTGCATAACCATGCATCAAATTCTAGACCGTGACCTCAATAAACAGAGGTCAATGCATGATTCCTTACGAGGCGTACACCGCAAGCCCATACACAACGACCCACACCGCGCCATAGGCCTGAATCCAGCGATCATTAAAGAACACTTCTTCTGGTGCGCCTCCGCCTCCGTTTTCCAACACCAACAAGTAGCGCAAAAGAGCGAGGACCATAGGCACGATTGACAAACCGTGGAATGGAATGGAGTCATGGGCAATGGCTGCGTTCTCAAATGCCCACATGCAATACGTCACCACTGTGGCTGTGCACGAGACAACAAGCAGTTGTCGCAAATACACAAGAGAATATGCCTTCAGTGATGTTCGAGTTACAACTGCTTGGTCCCCCAATTCGAGCAACTCCGCAAAACGTTTTCCAGTGACTATGAAAAATGAACCGAAGGTAATGCACAAAACAAACCACATGGACATAGGTGT
>JAPKZX010000079.1 GCA_026393575.1 Actinomycetota bacterium | reverse complement strand
GAGAAATCACGCGTGATCATTCCCCATTCCATCGCCGCAAATGCAGCGATTGCTGCTGCACATGAAAGGAAAGCAAAGCGCGGGACGAGACGCATGACCTTCTCGTCAGATTGTCGAGTGCCTAACACTGCAGCAAACAGTCCGAAGAATGCGCTAATAATGCCGACCAATAGAAATGCGCGACCAATGGGGCCGCTTAGCCCTCCGACACTGAGCATGCTGCTGCCTCTTTGTTAGCGGTATCTAAACGCGTCTTGTTTTTTTCCACATAACTATTGGAATGCTTCACTTCGATGCGGTCACTTTCAAGGGTTCCATCGACAACACGACCATGAGCGACAACAGGAATGCACTCTTGGAATACGCCTCCAGGGTCACCCGCGTACACAACTTTGATTTTCTCGAGGTTGAACACCATGACGAAGGACGTGCCGCCGTCTTGTTGTTTCACTGAGCCTTCTTCCACAATTCCTTGCACTCGCAAGCGACGTTCACCTTCACACCCGGAGCGTGATCCCACCTCGTCAACATTGCAGTAATAGTCGATTGCGCTTGTCAAAAACTTTGTCACCACTACTCCGCCAGCACTCATTGCGGCGACAACGATGACTATTGGCATCCAACGACGTTTCTTCTTAGAGGGAGCTGAACTCTCGTCGTTTGTGCGCGGTGTTAGGTCCACGGTTTTTCCTCGGTACTTGCGTGCTTAGAAAGAGCACGGCCGCGACGCAATACCCATACTGCGTATGCAATTACTGCAATACCAGTACCAATCCAGGAACCCAAAATAAATGCTGCATGATCCATGGCTATTGCGCTCCTGCTTCATTTCGACGTTCGGCGATTGCAACATCAAGTCCACGATCGGCAAATGAATCTTCCAACAGCATGGTGCGTTGACGATGAAGAACTAGCCATACAAACAACAACGTAAACGTGACAAGACCGAGGAACAACGAGAACAACATGAGGCCATCAAGCTTGACTTTTGCATTTGGGTCGGCAACCGATGCATCTTGATGTAACGAGCGCCACAAGTTCACGCTGAAATGCACGAGTGGAATTTCAAGAATCGCAAGAAGTGCCATCACGGAAGATCTACGTGCGCGTTGACGATGTGTTCCGTCGAGGCGGCGAACTGCCAAATAGCCGACATATGTAATGAAGAGGAACGCCGTGCTGGTGAGACGCGCATCCCACACCCAGTACGTTCCCCATGTCAATCTGCCCCACAAGCTGCCTGTGACCAATGAAACGGCAACAAACAACACACCAATTTCAGCCGATGCTCCAGCAACACGATCCCATGCAAGAGAGCGTTGACGTCGCGACAGATACACACCAGAGCAGATGGCGGTGAGAATAAAAGCGATGTACGCAGTCCAGATGGAAGGTACATGTACGTACATGATGCGAACAGTGCTGCCCTGCACGACGTCTTCGGCTGAGAACCGCAGGCCAAACAGTGCGAGCGCAATCGCAAGCACAATCACCAGCACGCCAAGTCGACGTGTGGCAGAAGTTCCGGTGCCCGAGTTCGGGGTCATGTTCACTTCCACTTCACTAAGTCTGACCGCCTACAGCGGATGAGAAAAATCGGACCTTATTCATCTACCAACGGTCCGAAAGCAACAGTTCCAGCAACAGCAAAAATCACCGCGAACACCGCGAGGAGGCCAATCCATGGCCACCCCTCGGACACGGCGGTTCCGCCACTGCCAAACGCTGCCTCCGTGGCGCGGGTAGCACCAATAAGGACAGGCGCTACGACAGGCAACAAAAGAAGCGGAAGAAGTGTCTCTCGCCCTTTGGCACCAGCCGCAAGACCTCCGTACAGAGTACCTACGCAACCGAGTCCCGCAGTAGCCACCACCATGGTGACGAATGCCTCAAGGAGCCCCACGGCAGTCATTTCAACCCCGTACAACACAACCGCTGTAGCGAGAAGGAGAATCTCCAAGACAAACAACTGCACCATTAATGCGAGTGACTTTCCAACAAAGATTGCTCCAGTGTCGACTCCTGCCACTCGCAACGCGTCGAGAGCACCATCGGCCGATTCAACGGTGAATGAGCGCTGCACCACTATCAACATGCTGAACAAAGTGGCAAGCCACATCAGTCCAGGCGCCACGCGTTGCAAGATGCCTTCGTTGTCTAGAGCAAACGCAAACATCACCATCACAATGGCTGCAAACGGCGCAACTTGATTAGTCAGAATTCGACTATTCAATTCAATGGAAACATCTTTGCGCGCTACTGCCAATGCAATAGTTCGACGAGATTTCATGGAACTCATTGCACACCGCCGCCATCAACTGTGACTACGCGCGTTGCGAGTGCAGATGCTCGTTCCATTTCATGGCTTGCAAGCACAATGGTGGCTCCTGCAGAAACTGCGTGACGCAACACGCTGTCGAGTTCATCACGACCTTGCGCATCAAGTCCGGCGTGTGGCTCATCGAGCAACCAAATCTCTGCGCGGCGCACGATAAGACTGGCAAGTGCGCAACGACGACGTTGACCAGCAGAGAGTCGTGCAGTTTTCACTGATGACAATCGCCCATCAATTCTCATCAGCGACATTGCACGAACAATTTCTTCTTCTGTTGCATTCACCATGGACGCCCAGAAACGAATGTTCTGTTCCACGGTGAGGTCGAGATACAAGCCGTTTGAATGACCGAGTAGGCCAACTCTCGAACGCACTTCATCACGTTGAGTAACAAGGTCGATTCCTAAAACACGTCCTGACCCACGCTCGATGGGAAGCAAGCCAGCACACACACGAAGAATTGAAGTTTTTCCCGCACCGTTAGGGCCTTGTAGAAGAACTATCTCCCCGCGTGACACCCGCAGATTTGCTCCAGCCAAAGCCGGGAACTGGCCCAAAACGGCAACGACATCATTTAGTTCAATCACCGAGTCCATGCCCTCCTCACGCTAGTGACCTCCCCACGAAACAACCAACGCGACCATTAGCGTGGCGAATATGTCGTCCCACACACCAAAACCACGATGGAGCCGCAGGTTTGATGTCGTTGGGCGAATCTTTCTCGCAACGGGACTACTCCTGCTTCTGTTCACGGGCTATCAACTTTGGGGAACTGGCATCACAGAATTCCGTTCTCAAAATGCACTTGAAAAAACATTTGAAGCACGTCGGGCTCCCACACCTCAGTATTCCGTTCCCACAACTGGCGAAGTTGCTGGTCGAATCACGATCGATGCCATAGGACTCTCGAAAATAATGGTGGTCGGCGTGGACTACAGAAACCTAGAGCGTGGTCCAGGAATCTTCCCTGGGTCCCCGCTCCCTGGCCACCCAGGCAACTTGGCAATTGCTGGGCACCGCACCACTTTCGGTGCGCCATTTGCGCGACTAGATGAACTGCAGACAGGCGACCCCATTCAAGTTGAAACTGCAGAAGGAAGTTTTACCTACGTTGTGAAGTCGTCGCCACGAATTGTTGCCGCCACTGATGTGCAAGTTGCCCAAACGCTCGACCCGAATACAACAACACTCACGCTCATTACATGCCATCCAAAGTGGACGTCAAAGAATCGACTCGTTGTAGAAGCCACAATCTCAGTCGAGCCCCCTCCTCAGCCGACCGCTACCTATCCGATTGCCTCCAACTCTGCAGTTCAACTGACACGAGGATGGTTTGATGACTCAGGTGCGTGGGCAAACGTCATAGGGCTTGCTGGCCTGCTGCTCGCGATGTTGGCCTTATGCCAATTTTTGGTGCGCCGTTTCAAACGCAAATGGCTCACCTACATGGCGACTTTGGTTGCCTTCCTGCCACTTCGTCTGCTGTTCTTCACCCAAATCTCACGCTTGCTTCCAAACAACTTCTAGCCCGGTAGCGCATTACACCCTGAGCCCCCTACCATCGTCTCTATGTCTGAGCACCAGAACGACGCAGTTCGCGTCACCCGCGCCCGCATCGCGAAGTACAACTTATTAGCCAATCGCATCGGCTACTTGTTCTGGGCCGTTGCCATTAGTTGCTTCGTGATGGCATTCGCTTTCGGATTCAAAGGACCACTCGTTACGGCCGTAACGGTCTTCATCATCATCGGGTCCATCTTGCTTGCGCCTTCAATCGTGATTGGTTACGCAGTAAAAGCCGCCGAACGTGAAGACCGTGAAAACGGTCTCTAGAGATATGTCATCTGTCTCTGCTCTTCGTCGCTCACAAATTCTTGAAGTTGCGCTCACTGCATTTTCGACGTCTGGATACCACAACACATCTATGAACGACATTGCCGATGCATTGTCAATGACAAAACCTGTTGTGTACCAATACTTCGATTCCAAGCGTGCGTTGTATCTAGAACTTCTGCACCATGTTGGTGCAGATCTTGTACAAGCAGTTACTACTGCAGTTGCCGCAGCCGGTGAACCACGCTTGCAAACCGAACTAGGAATGATTGCTTACTTCACTTGGGTGTCACTCAACCGAGAGGCTTTCTCCTAGCTGTTTGAGAGTACTGCCCGAGTTGACGAAGAGTTTGCCGACATTGTGAGCGAA
>JAPKZX010000100.1 GCA_026393575.1 Actinomycetota bacterium | reverse complement strand
CAGTATCTGGAATCGCAATGGGCCTCATCTATGCAGAAGGCAAATACCTCACGCTCACCGACATTCTCGGTGCAGAAGATGCATTCGGTGACATGGACTTCAAAGTTGCCGGAACTGTTGATTGCGTAACTGCGTTGCAGCTTGACACCAAGATCGACGGAATCCCCGCCGATGTATTGTCATCAGCTTTGCAGCAGGCACGTGATGCTCGTATGACCATCCTTGACAGCATGAACGCAGCACTCAATGCGCCACGTTCAACTGTTGCTGATACCGCTCCAAAAATTGTGTCCTTCACAATTCCTTTGGACAAAGTGGGCGAAGTGATCGGGCCAAAGGGCAAGGTCATCAACACCATTCAGCAAGAGACCGGTGCAGACATCGCAGTGGACGACGACGGAGCAGTGGGAATTGTCACTGTCGGTTCGCCAGACAACTTCCGTGTTGAAGATGCGAAAGCTCGTATCTTGGCAATTGTTGATCCTCCAACTGCAGAGTTGAACGCCATCTATGACGGTCGCGTTGTCAGCATCACCAAGTTCGGTGCATTCGTGAACATCCTTCCTGGTCGTGATGGCCTCGTGCACATCAGCAAGTTGGGTAATGGTCAGCGCGTGAACAACGTGGAAGACGTACTCACTCTTGGTGACACCATCAAGGTTCGTGTTGACGATGTCGACGACAAGGGCAAGGTCAGCCTGACTCCTGTCGATGACGACGGACAAGACATCCCAGGTGGTGGCGGCGAGCGTCGTGAGCGTCGCGATGACCGTGGCCCACGCGAAGACCGTGGTGATCGTGGTGGCCGTGATCGCAATGATCGTGGCAGTCGTGACCGTAACGATCGTGGCCCTCGTGAAGATCGTGCTCCACGTGAAGACCGTGCTCCTCGGGGTGACGGACCAGTGGAAGTCTCTTTCGAGGCTGAGTTTGACAGCGAAATGCGCTCCGAGTTCGGTGACCTTGGTCCCGACACTCGTGGTGGTGGCGACCGTGGTGGAGACCGCGATCGCAATCGTCGCCGTCGTTAAATAGCCGAGCGACTACCGTGAACCCCATGATCAAAGTGGGAGTTGTCGGAGCCGCAGGACGAATGGGTTCCACGGTATGCGACGCAGTCGTTGCCGCTGATGGATTAGAACTAGCAGCCGCTGTCGACGTTGTCGGCGGCGGCGGTTCTATTCACGGGGTGCAGATTGCCTCTGACTTGAAAGCTTTGGCTGACGCCGGCTGCCAAGTGGTGGTTGATTTCACCATTGCAGATGCGGCACGCACAACGCTTCCGTGGCTTGCACTACATGGCATGCATGCAGTGGTGGGCACTACCGGATTTTCCGATGACGACATTGCGTCGTTTCGTAAAGCCTTCACGGGAAGCAACTGCGTCATCGCTGCCAACTTTGCTATCGGTGCCGTGTTGATGATGAAGTTTGCAGAACAAGCAGCACCATATTTTGAGACTGCGGAAATCATCGAGTTTCATCACAATGCAAAAGCAGATGCTCCAAGCGGAACTGCAATGGCAACTGCGCAACGAATGGCTGCAGCGAGTGATGAATGGGCAGCAGACCCAACAAAGCATGAAGTAGTGCCAGGCGCACGTGGGGGAGTCGGCCCTGGTGGCATTCGTGTGCACGGCGTTCGCATGGTGGGTATGACTGCATCACAAGAAGTCATCTTGGGTACTGCTGGTCAAACACTTGTTATTCGCCATGACAGCAATGATCGTGTGAGCTTTATGCCTGGTGTTGTGTTGGCGTGTCGCATGGTGGGTCAAACATCAGGTCTCACCATGGGAATTGATTCATTCTTATAAATGAAAAAACCCGCCTCGCCGAAGCGAGACGGGCTGTTTCGAGAAGTGTTACTTCAATGAGTTGATTGCTGCGTCGTAGTTCGGTTCGTTTGCAATGTCGGAGACAAGCTCTGTGTGAAGCACTGTTCCTTTTTCGTCAACAACAACTACGGCACGTGCTAGCAGGCCAGCGAATGCTCCCTCGTTGAGGCCAACGCCAAAGACTGAACCGAAGTCGGTACGGAATGATGAAGCGTTCTGCACATTGCTGAGACCTTCTGAACCACAGAAACGACCTTGCGCGAATGGCAAGTCTGCAGATACGCAGTAGACAACGGTGTTGTCGAGTGATGATGCAAGTTCGTTGAAGGTACGCACGCTTGTTGCACATGTTGGTGTATCAACGCTGGGGAAGATATTGAACACAACACGCTTTCCTGCGAGAGAGTCATTGCTGAACTCTTGCAAGTTTCCTGCAGTGAGAGTGAATGAGGGAAGTGACTTTCCTGGAACAGGGAGGTCACCGACTGTGTTGACGGGCGAGCCGCCGAATGATGTTTGAGCCATGGGCAAATCCTAACTGCGAGTTGGCCTCAGGTAGTCGGGGCGCCGGGGGACTTTCTACGCGAAGCCTGAAAGAACGTGATGGCAAAGAGGCCGCCAACAAGCCACCACTGGTAGGCGTCGAGCCAGTCGAGGGCAGAGCGAATTTGGTCTTCGAATAACTTGCCACCGAACCACATAAGCACCAGGCGAAACACAATGCCTGAGGCCACGGCAGGAATGAATTTTCGTGGGTCCAGTTTCAGATGGCCAAGTAGGAGACAGACGATGTTTGATCCCGGCATAAGAAATGCAGCAAGCCAACCGATGCGAAGGGTGGCTCTTTCTGTCCAGCGATAGATGCGCGGCATTTCACCCACTTGAGCTTCTGTCCAGCGCAACGCTCGTTCACCAAAGAGTCGTCCCACATAGAAAAGGGCGATGGCAGCCACGAGTAGTCGGCAGAACCCCACAAGGAAGAACGGCAACGGGTCGATGAATGGCACCGAGCCAAACAGGTTCCTCGACCGAGAACTAAGGAAGAGAACTAAGAGTGGCCGGTCGTCCACGAGCGCAGGCCCAATATTGGTGCCGATGGTGCCAATGACGAAAAGGCATGAAGTAAAGGCGACCAGAAGTTTGCGCATTCGGACAACCGTAGTTGCCACGGGCTATTCGCAAGGGGTCACCTATTGGTAGTTTTTTGGTGTTCACGGCAGATGCCGAGTTTCCAAGGGGGGACATTATGAAGGGTTTAATGCAGCCGACTCAATTGTCGATTAGCTATCTGTTCGATCGTGCGGAGAAGTATCACCGCGAAAAAGAGATCATCACTGCCACAGCCACAGGCCGTGAGCGCATCACCTACGGCCAATGGGCTGACCGCACGCGTCGCCTAGGCGGAGTGCTCGACACATTGGGTATCTCGCATCTTGGTCGAGTTGCAACATTTGCATGGAACACTGCTCGTCACCTTGAGTTGTATTTCGCAGCGCCGTGTTCAGGCCGCGTGTTGCACACGTTGAACATTCGTTTGTTCCCTGAGCAGATCACATACATCGTGAATCATGCTGAAGACGAAGTCATCTTTATTGACACGTCTATCTATCCGTTGATCGAACCACTGCTTTCTACTTTCACAACTGTGAAGCACTTGGTTTTCATGTATGACGGCAAAGGTGAAGTACCTGCATATGTTCTTGGTTTTCAGGTGCACGAATACGAAGCACTTCTTGCGGCCGCAGCGCCAGTGCAGTGGGCTGCAGTAGACGAGAATCAAGCAGCGAGCATGTGTTACACCAGTGGAACAACTGGTAATCCGAAAGGCGTTGTGTACAGCCATCGCAGTACATACCTGCACACCATGGGCGCAATGATGGCCGACTCGCTCGGTGTCAGTGAATCAGATGTCATTCTTCCCGTGGTTCCAATGTTCCATGCCAACTCATGGGGTCTTGCCCATGCAGGTGT
>JAPKZX010000097.1 GCA_026393575.1 Actinomycetota bacterium | reverse complement strand
GCTCACGCACATGCGCTTGCCCAGAGAATTGCAACGTTCCCAGTGGAAGCAGTGCAGGCTGCGAAGCGTTCTATATTGCGTAGTGACGACCATGTGGTGGAGGATCTGCTGGCTGAAGCAGGGGAGTTCAGTGGTCTGCTGCACCTTGATGCGAGCCGAAAGGCCATGGAAAATTTCTTGGCTCGCGGTGGGCAAACACGTGAAGGTGAATTACGCCTGGGTTCACTCGTCAACGAAATCAACGACTCCATCTCCGATTAAGGCACGACACATCTGAACGGTCATGCTGTAAGTATGACTTCCCTTTTTGACTCAGTCTCGTTTGCTCATGGGCCAGCCATGAAAAACAGATTCATGTTGGCTCCGCTCACCAATCAACAGAGCAATCCCGATGGCACATTGTCTGAAGAAGAATTCACGTGGTTGGTGAAGCGCGCTGAAGGTGGTTTCGGACTCACCATGACGTGTGCTTCGCACATTCAAGCCACTGGTCAGGGTTTTGCAGGTCAACTTGGTTGCTTCGGCAATGAACATCTGGCTGGTCTCACTCGGTTAGCTGCGGCCATTAACAAAAACGACAGCGTGTCGTATGTGCAGTTGCATCATGCTGGTCGTCGTTCGCCGGCCGACCTCATTGGTGCAACACCTGTGAGTTCAGGTGAAGATGAAAAAGCGGGCGCTAGGGCAATGACCACTGCAGAAGTGGAAGCAATGGTGGAGGCTTTCATTGAGGCTGCTGTGCGTAGCGAGAAGGCTGGATACAACGGAGTAGAACTTCACGGTGCTCATGATTACGTGTTGTGCCAGTTCCTGAATGCAGAATTAAACGTTCGCAGCGATCAATACGGTGGTTCACTAGGGAATCGCTCGCGCGTGATCTTCGACATCATCGATGGTATTCGCGCTCGTTGTGGCAAAGATTTTGCAGTTGCCATTCGGTTGTCGCCTGAACGATTTGGCATGAAAACACACGAGATAGTCGACATCTTTGGCCGCTTGGTTGATACGGGCAAGGTCGACATGATTGACATGTCGCTGTGGGACTGTTTCAAAGAAGCCGCCGACGAAGATTTTGCCGGTCAACGGCTCATTGACATTTTTGCGAATCTTGAAAGAGGCAATACGCGGTTAGCAGTAGCGGGCAAGTTGTACAGCACAGCAGACGCTCAGCGCGCAATAGACGCAGGGGCAGACATGGTTGCAATCGGTCGTGCCGCGGTTACGAATCACGATTTTCCATTGCAATCACACGACCCAAGTTTCGTGATGCGTTCTCTGCCAGTATCACGTGAGGTACTACGCGCAGAAGGACTCAGCGATGCCTTTATTGGGTATATGGGAAACTGGCCTGGCTTTGTAGCCGACTGAAAAACTCGTTAGCCAAAGATTTTGGGCATGAGGTCTTTACAGGACAGTTCTGCTCCGCCATTCAGTTTTGAAAGAGCCTTGCAGAATTTCTCTGCATCGGGGCCAAGTGCTGCAAGAGCTTCCACGCCGTTTCTAGCTGCAATCACCGCATCGCACTTTGTCTTTGCCATTGCGATAGAACCACATGCTTGGTTGAACATGCCACTTCGTTGTGAAGCACTTGGTGGAGGGGTGGTTGTACCTTGTTGTACAAACTTCTTATTGACGCCAGACTTCTTGACTGTGACGCGATATAGAAGTACGCCATCCATCCAGACGTCGTCTTCATCAACTGCTGGCGCATCAAACACAAGGCGACCGTTTTTGGTCTTTCCTGCATCGAGTTCTTCCCACTCTGGTTCATCGGGATCGTATGCAACTTCAAGCACGGCGGAACGACGTGATGCTTTTGGAGTGACGTTGACTGTGAGTTCACAGTCATCTTCGTCGACGCCTTCTACTGCTTGCCCATCTGCGCAGTCACCGGTCATGTAGACCTTGACTGTTTGCTTGGCAGCGGCATTTACTGGTGATGGAACCGTGATGAGCAGACCTAGTGCGCCAGCCAAAACCGTGAGAGTACGAAGTTTCATGAATTCCCCTTAGAACCATCGAGATCGATTGATTTGAAGAGTATTCAGTTATTGAAAGTTTGTCAACTGCCGATTGAGAGGGCGAGGAGTTGCTTAGTGAAGGTGAACGGGCGTACCGGTCGTGCCCACCTGATCGAAAAAGTCATTTCCCTTGTCGTCCACCACTATGAACGCAGGGAAATCTTGCACTTCGATCTTCCACACGGCTTCCATGCCGAGTTCTTCGTATTCCAGAACTTCAACTTTGGTGATGCAGTCCTGGGCGAGTCGTGCCGCTGGACCACCTATAGAACCTAGATAGAACCCGCCATATGTCTTGCAGGCATCCGTGACTTGTCGCGAACGATTGCCTTTCGCCAACATCACGAAGCTGCCGCCAGCTGCCTGAAACTCGGCAACGTAACTATCCATACGACCTGCCGTTGTGGGCCCGAAAGAACCTGACGCCATTCCAGTTGGAGTCTTCGCCGGACCTGCGTAATACACGCAGTGATCTTTCATGTATTGCGGCAATCCGTTACCAGAGTCGAGACGTTCCTTAAGTTTTGCGTGCGCAATGTCGCGTGCAACAACCATTGGACCCGTGAGCATCACGCGTGTCTTCACTGGGTATTTCGACAAAGTGGCACGGATGGTGTCCATAGGTTGCGTGAGGTCAATATGAACTACTTCTTCACTCAAGTCTTCATGAGTAACTTCTGGCAAGAACTGTGCAGGATCTGTCTCGAGCGCTTCAAGAAAGATCCCATCGCGTGTGATTTTTCCAACTGCCTGGCGGTCTGCGCTACAGGACACCGCAAACGAAACTGGACAGCTTGCGCCGTGGCGAGGTAGGCGAACAATACGAACGTCATGACAGAAATACTTTCCGCCAAACTGAGCACCAATGCCAGTTTCTTGTGAGAGTTTCAGAACCTTTTGCTCAAGATCAAGATCTCGGAATGCGTGGCCGCTCTCGCTGCCAGTTGTTGGCAATGAATCAAGGTAATGGGCGCTTGCAAGCTTTGCTGTTTCCACTGCTTGTTCAGCCGACGTGCCACCTATGACAATTGCAAGGTGATACGGCGGGCAAGCAGCAGTGCCGAGTGTGATCATTTTTTCAAAGACCCAGGGAAGCAATGCTTTTTCGTTGAGCAACGCTTTTGTTTCTTGGAACAAATAACTCTTGTTTGCGGAGCCGCCGCCTTTTGCCATAAACAAGAACTTGTATGAGTCACCGTCGACTGCTGAGATTTTGATTTCAGCAGGAAGATTGTTTCCTGTGTTCTTTTCTTCGTACATGGTGATAGGTGCCATCTGGCTGTAGCGCAAGTTGCTTGTTTGGTAGGTGTTGAACACGCCTCGTGCGATGGCTTCCTCGTCGCCACCACCCGTCATAACAAACTGTCCCTTTTTGCCTTTGACAATTGCTGTTCCGGTGTCTTGGCACATTGGCAAGACACCACCGGCTGCGATGCTCGCATTCTTCAACAAGTCAAGTGCAACAAACTTGTCGTTTGCGCTTGCTTCTGGGTCATCAAGAATTTTCTTTAACTGCTTCAAGTGATCCGTGCGTAGCAAGTGAGCGATATCTCGCATTGCAGTTTCTGTGAGAAGCGTGATGGCTTCTGGTTCCACTTTCAGGAATGTGCCAAGTGGCGTCGTGACTTCGCTGACGCCGTCTTTGCCGATGAGCCGATACTCAGTGGTGTCGGGGCCAAGGGGGAAGATCTCTGAAAAGGAAAACTCAGGCATGCTCTCAGGCTAGAACGAAGAGCAGTGTTACGCCCTATGCGCTGGGGTTTATGGGCCAATCATGCTTGGGGTAGCGCCCAGCCATCTCCTTGCGAACCTCGCTCCACGAGCCTGTCCAGAAGCCAGGGAGGTCTGCTGTGATCTGAATGGGTCGGTCAGCTGGCGACAGCAACTGAATGCGTAGAGGCACGGCACCATTTAAGACACTGGGGTGTGTGGTGACGCCAAACAAATGTTGGACGCGAATCGCAATGGTGGGAGCTGTTGGTTCGGCGTAATTGATAGTGACGGCCTTACCGCGAGGTGGCTCAAATTCTGAGGGTGCAAGAGAGTTGAGGGTAGAGCTTGCATCCCACCCAAGTTGTGATTGCAACACCATGGTGATGTCGACGGCGGCAAGGTCACTGCGACTTGTTGCTCCACTGAGATAGGGAAGTAACCATTCGTGCATTGTGGCAAGAAGGTGTGCTTGCGATGTGTCTGGCCATTCATCACCAAGATGGTGGCGAAGAAATGCAACTCGCTGGCGAAATGATATTGATGCGCCACCACCGAGGACGGCCAAGTTGGTGGCGCGTACTCGTTCAAGCAGCGCTTCAGTTGTTTCATATGATGCAACTGGTTGCAAATCTCGTTCGTCGATGCGGATGCTGCCAACTTTGCGCACAACGCGTTGTACTAAATCATCTCGCTGTTTGTCCCAGAGCAAGTACGACTCAACTTCAACATCGTCACCAAGTACGGGCGCAATGAACTCAATGTCAACGGCTGCGCCACGTCGTAAGCGTGAAACAGAACGCTGGGCATCTATGTCTGCAGCCACGATGAATTGATCTTTGGCTATGGCGTCTTTCGAATCCATATTGACGCCCCCACCACTTCGCATCACAAACTGCCCCGGAGAAGAGCGGCGCATTGCAAGACGATCGGGATATGCCGCGAGAAGTATGGGACCACACATCGCATCCAGAATGTCGAGGGACAGGTGCGCATCGGTTGAAACACGAGAACGGCGAGCAATGTCTTTCGCTGCATCGATAACGCGACGTGTTGATGCACGGTCTGCGACATCGTGGTGAGTTAGTCCGGCAACAATGCCGGCACGCATTGCAATGTCTGTGGGTAGAGAGTCTGGCTTTCCGCGCATGATGTCACGTTCTTCGAGTAGCGCAGCAAGGATGCATGCAATCCAGCCGTGAACATCGTTGTCGCGATTTCGTGCGACCATGGTTCCGAGGCGTGGGTGAAGTGGTAACGCAAGTACCTCGCGACCCAATTTTGTAATTGCTCCGTTGCTGTCAAGTAATTGCAACATGGTCAGTGTCTCGTGGGCTAGTCGCAAGGAACGTTCAGGAAGTTCGTCAAGAAACGAAAGGTCAGCAATGGGTGTTCCCCATGCTGCAATCTCGAGTGCTACCGAACAGAGATCAACTTGTGTGATTTCAGCAGGCAAGTGAGCAAGCCGTGTGGAGTCTTCAATGCGACCCCACATTCGGTACGCCACACCTTCGCGCACACGACCAGCACGACCACTGCGTTGATCTGCAGAAGCACGAGACGAAGTAACTGTGAGTAATTCAGTAAGGCCAGTGCGTGCATCTAGGCGCGGTACACGAGCAATGCCGGCATCAATCACAATGTGCACACCTTCAACTGTGAGCGATGTCTCGGCAATGTCTGTAGAGAGAACCACACGACGTCGCCCCGATGCACCTGGTCGCAGAGCTGCGTCTTGTTCGGCAAAGGGGAGTGCACCTGCTAATCGCACAATGTCGACATGCGGTGGAGTGCGATCTTGCAAAACACCTTGAGCGCGGTTTATCTCGCCAATACCTGGGAGAAACACAAGAATGTCTCCGTCGTCATTGCGTAGCGCCTGCAGAACTGCTTCTCCGATCGAGTTCTCTAAACGTTCGTCGCGTTGCTTCGGTATGTATCTGATGTCGACAGGGAAGGTGCGGCCTTCAGATGTAACAACGGGAGCATCTCCTAAAGAGTCGGCGAGGACATGCGAAAACAATTCGGCCTGGGCAGTTGCCGACATTGCCAGAATTTTCACGTCAGAATCAAAAGTCTTGATTGCATCGAGAAGAAATGCCAGGCCGAGGTCGGTAGGGACATTGCGTTCATGCACTTCGTCAAAGATGACAAGACCTGTTCCCTCAAGTGTTGGGTCATTCTGTAAACGCCTAGTGAGGATGCCTTCAGTGACAACTTCAATGCGAGTCGATGCACCAATGCGTCGTTCATCTCGTGTTTGAAATCCCACCGTGTCGC
>JAPKZX010000008.1 GCA_026393575.1 Actinomycetota bacterium | reverse complement strand
CAGTTTGTATCGAGTGTTTGTCGGTTCACGTGGTGTGTCAATGCCAGCAAGTAAGACAGCAAAAGTAAAGACCTTTAGTCAGCAGATGGCCGTGGGTTTTGCGTTGGCGCCACTCACAGTTCTTGATTACACATGGACATTCACCATTTGTATGTGGATAGCGGTTGCTCTCACTTTGTTGAGTGCGGCGCAATATGCAATGAAAGCTATTCGTACCGGTTCGTGAACACGCCGGCAATCACAGATGTCGAGCGCGCTGCGCTTCAACGCAAAACGCTTCGTATCCTCACAAGCGGTCAAATCATTGGCGCAGCCGCATTGGCTTCTGCTGTCACTGTTGGCGCGTATGTGGTGCAAGAGATCTTGGGCGACACAACACCATGGGGTGGAATAGCAACAGCCACTGTCACTGTTGGTACTGCAGTCATGGCCCAGGTGCTTTCACGCATCATGATGCGTCGTGGACGACGCCCTGGCTTGCAGTTGGGATATCTGTTGGCAACCGTTGGTGCTGTTATTGCGGCATTCGGTGCGCAGTTGTCAGTGCTGCCATTGTTCCTCGTTGGTTTGTTTCTCTTTGGAAATGGACAAGCCTCGAACTTGTTGGCGCGATATGCAGCAACAGACTTAGCGGTACCCGAGCAGCGTGGTCAAGCGATGAGCCGAATTGTATTTGCGTCCACGTTTGGTGCGGTGTTTGGACCACTTCTTATTTCTCCCGCTGAAGTAGCAGGCCAAGAGTGGTTTGGGTGGCACAAGTACACCGGGCCGTGGGTGTTCTCTGCGTGCGTGTTGTTGCTTGCGTTCGTGAATACAGCGGTGCGATTGCGGCCAGATCCGTTGGTTGTGGCTGGCGGCATTAGTGAAAAAGGCAGTGTGAAACTGCCGAGCATAAGAGAGGCTCTGACGGTTGTGGTCGCCACACCAAAAGGGAGACTTGCTCTTGCATCAATGGTGATCTCACAGTCAGTCATGGTCGCGGTGATGACAATGACTCCAGTGCACATGAAATTGCATGGTCATGAAACGTTGAGCCAATTCGTTATCTCGTTGCACATTGCAGGCATGTATGCGTTCAGTCCCTTTGTGGGGCGGTACTCAGACAAGCGGGGAACCGTGCGAGCTGTTTTGTTGGGTTCGGGCATTCTTGTTGCGTCCACGATTCTGTCTGCTCTGAGTGGAGAGGCCGCGATAGTTCTCTTTCCAGCATTGTGGCTTCTGGGTATCGGATGGAACTTCGGACTCATTGGTGGCTCTGCAATGTTGCTGGAGTCGGTACCAGACGACAAGCGGGTCACTGTGCAGGGTTCAGCAGATCTCATGATGAGTTTTTGTGGTGGCCTCGCTGGGCTTTCGTCTGGTTTCATTCGCCGAGCAGTGGGGTATCACATGTTGTCTGCAGTGGCGACCGTATTGGCGGGGGCACTTCTGGTCTCAGCGTTCTATTCATTTCGTCGTTGGCAATTACAAAGTGAGACCATGTAGGCAATATGAAGTGCAATGTCGTGGCCGTGGGAACCGAGTTATTGCTTGGCCAGATTGTGGACACCAACTCGTCATACATTGGTGAGCAACTGGCCGCTGTTGGCATTGAGTCGCATCTTCAATTGAAAGTGGGCGACAATCTTGCGCGCGTGGTTGCAGCGATTCGTCTTGCGCTACAAGATGCTGATGCAGTCATTATTTGTGGTGGTTTAGGACCAACCCACGACGATCTCACGCGAGAGGCACTTGCAGAGATTATGGGGGCGCCACTTGAGCACAACGAACAGATTGCTGCACTGATTGCAGATCTGTTTGCCAAGCGCAACCGATATATGGCCCCGAACAACTTGCAGCAAGCGCAAGTACCACGAGGCGCCACAATCATTGAACAAACTCGCGGCACTGCACCCGGCTTAATGTGTCCCGTAGGGGAGAAGGTGATGTACGCAATGCCTGGCGTGCCTCACGAAATGCATGACATGCTGGCACGTGCAGTGTTGCCAGATTTGCTACGTCGCAGTGGTGAAGCCAGTGTGATCAAGAGTTTGGTGTTGCGTACGTGGGGTGAGAGCGAATCTGCGCTCAACGAGCGACTCGATCCGATTATTCATGAACTTGAATCATTGGGAAATCCGACACTTGCGTTTCTTGCAAGTGGTTGGGAAGGCATCAAAGTTCGCCTCACGGCTAAAGCTTCGTCGGACACGGATGCCGACGCATTGTTGTCAATCTGGGAACAAAAAGTTCGTGCCCTCACCGAAGATCTTGTGTTTGGAACGAACACAGACACTATGGAATCTGTTGTTCTGAACTTGTTGGAAGAACGCGGGTGGACACTGGGGCTTGCAGAGTCGGTGACTGGTGGCCTTGTTGGCGGTCGTATCACTTCGATTGCTGGTGCATCACGAGTGTTTAAAGGCGGCGTCATCAGTTACGCAAGTGATGTGAAGTTTGATGTGCTTGGCGTAGAGGCTGGTCCTGTTGTTTCTGAACGAGCCGCAATGCAAATGGCAAGTGGCGCGCAGCGTGTATTGGGCGCTTCTGTTGGTCTGGCTCTGACCGGCGTTGCTGGCCCAGATGAACAAGATGGCGAACCCGTGGGCACGTTGTGTGTGGGGGTTGCATTTCCGAATGGACAGACATTCTCCACGCACTCGCAACTGCCAGGCCAGCGCGACCAAATGCGCCAGTTCAGCGTGATTACGGCTCTTGCATTCCTACGCAAGCTTCTGCTGAGCGAGCCTCGGTAGAGTAGTGCCAAGGCCCCTGTAGCTCAGTCGGATAGAGCAACGGACTTCTAATCCGCAGGTCGCAGGTTCGATTCCTGCCGGGGGCGCCAAGTGTCTAAGCGAGTAGTTGATACTCGGGGTTCACAAAAGCGACAATCCCACCTGTGCGCATGGCGACGCCGGTAATCAAAATCTTGCGTCCCAATGTGATGCCGCCAATTGAGCGGCGACCAGACCATGTGACAGTGGCAGACCCTGACTCGTCAGTGACTTTCATGACCAAGTTGGGTAATCCGCGCGAAGGCTGTGTCTTGATGCTGGTAATTTGCCCTATCACGGTTGTATGCACACGGGATTGCACCTCGGCAACTGGCGTGGCATCGTATGCAACGACCTCAGGTGGGTTACTTTTCGAGCGCTTACGAAACATGAGTAATCAGCGCGGTCCGATAAGTGCGCGTTGCAAGTCCTCATCGGCATCACCCGTGGAAAGCAAAAGCACTTCGTCGTTCTCGTGGAGCACGGTATCTGGGGTTGGAGCCACCACATGTCCATCGCGGATGAGAGCAACAACAACCGACTCGCGTGACAATTTGAGGTTTGCAATGGTGTTGCCAACGGCTGGCGAACCAGGAGCCAACGTCACTTCGTTCAGGCCAGCTTTGCCATGTTCGAGAGAAAGCAATTTGACAAGAGATCCGACTGCAACTGCCTCTTCAACTAGCGCTGTTAGGAGGTGAGGGGTTGAAACGGAAACGTCCACACCCCACATGTCGTTAAACATCCACTCGTTGTTTGGGTTGTTCACTCGTGCAACAACGCGAGGTACGGCAAACTCTTGCTTTGCAAGTAGTGAAACAACGAGATTGTCTTCATCATCACCCGTAACTGCAGCAATGACATCTGCATCAGCAGCGCCCGCCTTGGCAAGGGTGCTTATTTCGCATGCGTCTCCCACTAGGCCAGTCACTGTGCCGCCTTCGGCGTGAACTCGGGCGACTTCCTTCGCGTTTGTATCAATCAATTGAATGTCGTGACCGAACTTTGAAAGCTGTTCGGCCATGTAACGACCAACACTTCCTGCTCCCGCAATAATGATTTTCATGAGTGGGCTCCTTCGTGTCCAGCAAGATGAGCGTCGAATGATGAAATCTGTTCGCTAGTAGCTAATAGATGAACGACATCTGCTTCTTGAAACAATGTGTCGGACTTCGGAATGTCTGCTTTTCCGTGGCGATTGATAAGCGCCACATGGGCAGGAGTTGATGAGACGCTCTTTCCAGCGAGAGCTCCCGTGATGCGACGTTCCACAAGTTGATAGGTAGAGGTTGGGTCAGTCCAGTCGGTTGCTCCGTCGTGGGGGAGAATGGTGCGCAAGATGCGATTACTTGTCCACGCAACTGTTGCAACTGTCGCAATTCCGAGACGTTCGTAAATTGCAGCTCGGCGCGGATCGTAGATACGAGCGACGACTCGTTCGACTCCGAAAAGTTCTCGAGCAACTCGAGCAATCATGATGTTTGAATTGTCGCCGCTCGTTACGGCCATAACTGCGCTCTCTGCAGTGATGCCTGCATCAGTGAGAATGTCGCGGTCGAAACCAACGCCAACCAGGGTGCGACCTGTGAAATCTTCGCCGAGGCGACGAAAGGCTGCCGGGTTGCGGTCAACTACCACGACTTGATGGCCTTGGTTTTCTAGTTCAATTGCGAGCGTAGAACCTACGCGACCGCATCCAACAATGATCATGTGCATGAGATCTCCTAAAACTCAGAACTATGCATGTGTGTCGGAACTGACACAACTGCAGTGTGGGGGCGATGTAGAAGCTTGGCTTTCAGGGCAAATGCACTTCCGTTGTGCAGCCATTGCGTGCGCCAAGATGTAACGAATTCTGGAATGACTACCGTGATGATGTCGTCGTGATAACGATCGTCGAGCTCGTCAATGAACTTCATGACTGGACGAGTCAGCTCGCGGTACGGCGAGTATTCAATGTGCAGTTCAATTGGAACTTCAAATTGCTTCCATTGTTCTTCTATGCGCTGTCGGTCTTCATCGTCCGTGGCAACAGTAAGGGCGATAAGACGATCAGGATTGAGAGACTTTGCGTACTGAAGTCCATGAAGAACTCCCTTGTTGATGCTTCCAACGAGGACAATCATGGTGTGCGTTTCACGGCGCGGCCAGAAGCCAGGTTCGACGTGCACTGATTTACGTCCGCGGTCGTAGTGGCGCCCAACAGCTCGGAATGACGCAACCATGATTGGAATAAGAAGAGCAGGGATCCAGGCACCTTCGGTGAACTTGGAGACCACCACGATTCCTGCAATGAGGCCGGTAGTGACTGCTCCCGTGGCATTAATTGCTATGCCTAGTTTCCAGCCCTTTTCCTTCAAGTGGATATGGTGCATCACCATTCCGGATTGACTCAATGTAAATCCCGTAAACACGCCAAACGCATACAAAGGTATGAGTTTGGAGATGTCTCCATTGAAAGCGATGATGAGGAGGCTTGCGATAGTGGCAAGAAATAACACGCCGTTTGAAAAAACAAGGCGCGTGCCTCGGTTGAAAAACTGACGTGGCAAGAATCCATCTTTAGCAACGATTGAGGCCAAGCGAGGGAAGTCTGCGTACGCGGTATTGGCAGCAAGAATCAAAATGAGGAAGGTGCCTACCATCGTGAGCCAAAACATGACTCCCTTACCGTGGTAGAGATATTCAGCCATCAACCCAAGGCCGTTGCCGTCGTGCTCGCCACGGTATGGCTTCAGATGCACTGCGAGAACTGATACGCCAAGGAAGCAAGTACCAAGAATTGCTCCCATCCACACAAGAGTGGTCGAGGCATTTTTTGATTCAGGCTTTTCAAATGCTGGAACACCGTTTGATACTGCTTCAACACCGGACAATGCAACGGCACCTGAAGAGAATGCTCGAAGCAACATAAACAAACCCAACGAACTAGTTCCCTTGGCAATTTCTACTGCTTCGTCGCTCAACATTGATTCTGGAATTGGCCCAACGTGCTGGACAAAAATTCGGTAGAAGCCCGTGATGATCAAAATGATCAGCATGATGATGTAGAAGTAAGTAGGTCCGGCAAAAGCAGCCCCAGATTCCTTGACGCCACGCAAGTTCATAATGGTCATGATGAATACACATATAAGACATAACGGCACAGCCATAGAGCGATCGAAACCAAATGCTGTACGAATGGCAAGTACTCCACCTGCGACGCTCACTGACACGGTCAAGATGTAGTCAACAAGTAACGAAGATCCAGCGATGAGCGCGGGAGTTGAGCCTAAGTTTTCTCGACTAACGATGTAGGCGCCACCGCCACTGGGGTAGGCATGAATAGTTTGGCGGTATGACAACACTACGATGACAAGCAGGATGCACACGATGATGGCGATTGGTAGAAGTGGCGCAAAAGCCTTGGAACCAATACCGGCCCCAATCAGAAGAACAACCAAAATTTCATCGGTTGCATACGCAGTAGACGAAATAGCGTCGGATGCGAACACGGGGAGAGCAATGGCCTTACGCAGGCGCTGATGTTGTTCCTCCGCGCTCGAGATGGGTTTACCGATGAGGAAATCTTTTATCTTTGACATAGTCGCCGAACTAACGGCTCTATTACTTTGCCGAAGGGTTGCAACTCTTGAGCGAAACTTAGCGATTTCTTAGCAGGGCGCTAGTGGTTCAAACCTGTAACCCTTGCCTTGCTCGGTATGAAAATAGCGAGGCCGGGAAGGCTCAGGCTCGAGTTTTCTACGAATGTGTGCGAAATGGACTCGGAGGTAGTTCGTTTCCTGGCCATATTCGGGGCCCCAAACTGACTGAAGTAACTCTTTGCTTGAAACCAATCGGCCTGTATTGCGAACCAATATCTCTACAAGGTGCCATTCGGTGGGTGTCAGTCTGATCTCACCTGCATCGTTGAGAATCTTGTTATGCGATAAGTCAATCGTGAAATCTGGCGTCACGACTTGTGGAGTCTCATCATCTGCGCTTGGTCTGCGCAGCGAAGCACGAAGGCGCGCAAGTAGTTCACCCATGCCAAATGGTTTGGCAACGTAGTCATCAGCGCCGGCGTCAAGAGCTCCGACTTTGTCAAATTCAGTGTCACGCGCAGAGAGAACAATGATGGGAATTGTTGTCCAATGACGAAGACTTCTAATGACTTCCATTCCCGACTTCCCTGGAAGGCCCAGATCCAGGATGACAGCATCAGGTTTGTTTGTAGTGGCCAACTCCAGCGCACGCTCACCACTCTCAGCTAAGTCAACTGTGTACCCACGTGCGCGTAGATTTGCACCAAGTGTGCGGCGCAGATGTGGCTCATCATCAACAACGAGAATTCGAATCATGGCTCATTGGCTTTCGTACATGGCAATGTGAGCACGACAGTGAGTCCTCCGCCTGGAGTGTCACGAAGTTCTAGGTGCCCGTTCATGGATGCCATAAGCCTGTCAGCAATAGCAAGACCTAACCCAAGTCCTCCACTGATAGAAGAATCTCCCAGACGATGGAAAGGTTGAAGCACGGTTGATCTTTGGTCGACAGGTATGCCTGGACCGTGGTCGACAATGTGTATTTGAGCGTTACCGCCTCTTTCGTGAGCATAAATTGCCACCGAATCTGGGGTGGGGGACCACAGCAAAGCATTGCTAAGAACATTTGCCACAGCACGCTCGAGCAAAGCTGGGTCAGCAACTATCTCGTCAAGTTCATTGTCAATCTCGAGATGAATATCGAAATGGTCGGGTTCATTCTCATAGATGACGGATGGAATCACTTCTTCCAGAGAGATGGAACGAAGTACTGGTCGAATGACACCCGATTCGATGCGACTGAGGTCAAGGAGATTGGTGACAATTCTTGTGAGTCTGTCTGTTTCGCTCTCAATAGAGAAGAGGAAATCCTGTCTTGTTTCCTCTGGCCATTCCACATCAGTTTGCCGAAGGCTTGAGACCGAAGCTTTGATGCTGGATAGAGGGGACCTGAGGTCATGAGATACTGCTCGAAGTATTGCGGTACGAAGTTCGTCTGCACGAGCTAGAGAAGTTGCCTCCATTGCAATCTCTCGAAGTTGTGATTGTTCGAGTGATCTTTTGAGTTGTCCGGCAAATGAATGAAGGAGTCTGTGGTCGTCTGGGCTTAGTGCGTTGCCTTTTCCAAACAACATTGTCGATTGGTTAATGGGAATTGCGATGTTCGTCGTTTGATCGATGATGTCGGCTCCATTGCCAATGGAAAGAATCACTTCTGGTGTTGGGGTAGTTGTATCGGTCAATGTGACCCCATCTAGGTGGAAACTGCGCATGAGTAAGTGAAGGATGTCTTCAGTTGGGTCGATTGATTCTGAAGCGGTGAGAGCCGAAAGTGTTGAGGCCTCGCGCCAAGCGTCATTTGCCTTGGTGGTTTGTTTCTCCGCATTCAAAACAAATATTGAAACGATGAAAGCCGTTGACATGAATACAACTAATTCGATGATGTTCTCTCGTTGGTTGATTCTGAAAGTGTGGTACGGCGGAATGAGAAACCAATTGGCAATCACTGGCGCACATGCCGCGGCAACGAGACCAGGCCAACGACCGCCAAGAGCTGTGATGCCAACTACTGCAAGTAGGTAGAGAGACAAATTTGTCGCCACAGAAATATCAGAGCGAAATCCAACAAAAAATCGTGTCATTAGGGCTAGTACTGAAATACCGATGAAGATTGCTGCGAAGGTTCGCAAAACTGAAAGGTGGTCAAGACGTTCCGCTGGTTTCCACCGATTTGAGACCTGTTGAGTGGGGACTAGATGAATCTCCACCGGTGATTGACGCCCTAAGAGTTCCACGGCCAATGTGGGGCGCTGAATCCTGGATAGGCGACCATTCCCCGGCGAACCAACGACTAATTGTGAGGCCTTCTCAGATTCAGCGAAAGTGATGATTGCACCAGGGATGTCAGAGGAAGTGATTTCCACATATCGGCCTCCAAGTTCTTCCGTCGACGTCTTTCGCAAGTTACGTGCTTCATTCTGTTGCTCTAGCCCTGGGGCAATGATGTGTAGACCAATCAATTGGTTGTTTGATTTGTGGGCAATGCGGGCTGCTCTGCGCAGAAGTTGCAGAGACTGTTCGCCTTCTCCAATTCATCCACTGGATCATGAGTAATCGCAGTTGTGCGAATGAGTCAGAATTGAAGATCTCCAAATCTTTTGGATTGTGTTCGTTGGAAGGGAATACATTCCCGTGTGCGAGTCTTCGTTGAATTGCTTCGGGCGTGATATCTACAATTTCAATTTGGCTCGCTCGACTGAGAAAATCATCTGGTACCCGACCGCCCGGTTGGGCTCCAAGTATTTCTGTCACAGGTTCTGAGAGCGACGCGATGTGTTGCATATTGAGAGTTGCAATAACGTCGATGCCGGATTTCAAGAGTTCCTCAACCAACACCCAATGAAAGGTATGGCCATTGCGGCGACCAAGGTCGTCTACAAGAACTACATCGGGACGTTGGGAAGTGATTGATTCGACATCGAGAGTTACGGGGCAGACTTGTCCTTCTGTAACTTTTTCAAGGAGTTCAAGGGTGTTAGCGCCAGAGCTGGAGTCGACCCATCCAATCGTTATGCGGGTGCCTCTATTTTTTCTTCGTAGTGCTTCGTCGAGCATGGCGTAGGTTGCGCCAACACCTGTCGCGGCGCCAATGTAAACGCGCAGTCGGCCAGGTTTCATTCTTCTATTGTGCCCTGAAGTGATAGTTCCACATCACTTGAAAGCGCGAAAATGGCAGCCCGAGAGAGTTCCAGTGGCGCAAACCCAGGAATTGGCTTGAGAACAAGAACCTTAGAAATTCTCGGATCCAGGAACTCAACAATGGCACCACATTCGGGAAGAATGACAATTGTTGAATCTTCAGTGTTTGCCGTTCGCCGAGAAATAGTTGGTATTTCCGCCGTTGGATGATGTGCGTAAGAGATTTGTAGGAAAGCGAGATTTGGATCGATGTGTTCAATGAAAGATTTCCAAAAATCTGTCGCATGTTGAGTTGGAGTGGTGGAAGCCAAAGTTTCTATTTGTCGACTCCGCATCGATGTTCGATTGTTGGCAAGCACATTGTGGCGCATCCGCAATGAGGTGATGACGCTGACGGAGAGACCTAAAACCAAGAAGAGAGAGATCATCAAAATGTCTGATGCAGAAGATATCCGAAATGAATTCACTGGCTCAGTGTGGAAGTAGTTGAGAAAAGCACCAGCGATAAATGATGTAAGTACTCCTGCAATGGGATTTAAGGCACCAATGGCTGTAGTGAAG
>JAPKZX010000006.1 GCA_026393575.1 Actinomycetota bacterium | reverse complement strand
ACGTTCTAGTGATTTACGCGTGAAGCGTGTCTGCCCTCTTTAGGGAAGATGTACACCTCTGCTCGACGGTTCTTTGCTTGTGACGTTTCGGTCTTCTTTGTTGAAATTGGCTGAGAGTAAGAAAGTGTGACCACTTCAATTGTTGCTTTTACTCCAGCCTTAACAAGTGCTGCTTTCACGGCATTTGCTCGATCACGCGAAATTGCGTAGCTGTATTCCGAAACGTCACCAAGTGAAGCTGAATGGCCAATAACCACTACCCGGCTTGCATTCTCGGCGGCCTTAGCTAATTCAGTGATCTGATCTTTCGCGACTTTGGACAGTTTGGCTGACGCCATCTTGAACATGATTGGCTCATCAGTTGTGAGCAATGAGCCAGCTTCAACTTCGGCTGCTTTCACAGTCGTGGTCATAGTACGAAGAACTTTCTTTGTGTCTTCGTCGATGATGCGCACAATGCATCGACCGTTATTCACCATGAGAACACTTGTTGTGAGCGCTACACAGATTCTTGGAGTGGTAGTGCGGATATCAAGAGTCTTTGCGTCTTTTGCAGAGAGCACTTTCAGGGCTGTATCTGCTTGGACTGTTGTTGGCAGTTTCTTGTAGATCTTCTTATCTGTGCGGGTTGCACCAGTTGCACCTGAAGATTCAACCAAAGATGGTGCACCTCCAGTGTCCTTTGTGTAACCACCGGTACCAGTACCGCCTTCAGAACCACCTGTTGCATCGCTTGGGCGTTGCCATTCGGTGTACAAAAGGTCTGTTCCGTTGGAATATGCAACTCGTGGGTTACCGGTAGTGGCAACGGATGAACCACCAGTCAAAAACGAACAGACAGATTTTTCTGGTGCGTTGTATGTGACGCGTTCACTAACACCATTTGTTCCGTATGTTGCTGTGTATCCGCTTGTATACGAAAGTACCGCTGTACGAAGACCAAATACCACCGATGTTGTGCTGTTACACGAAAAAGATTGTTGTGGTAGATCCGACAATAGAACCGAGATGTACACAGACTCCGCAGAAGTAATGATTCCCATGATGGAAGCGTTGACGGAGTTCGCACCGGCTGGTGCTGCACCGATTGACAAAGAAGTAAACCCTGAAGCAAATACTGACGTATCTAATGTTCCATCAGTTTTAATGCGGGCAATAATGATTTTGGAGTTGTCGGCAGAAGTTCCCACAAGAAGTGGACGACCACCTGGGTCAAGGCGAATGGAGAATCGTGAATCGAATGCGTCTCCAGCACTAGTGATGGCGGTTCGTGTGACAACACCAGTGCTGCTAATGCGCAAGATGTCATAACCAGAAATATCAGATGCTGCGGCCGTGGTGGAACACAAACCTGAAGTAAGTTTTGTGTGCTCAGCACGTACGACCCACACTTCTGGAGTAGTAGCCGCCCCGGTTGGATCCGAAATGACGCCCGATGTGTGGCATTGAACGCTGGAACCTTGTGCTTCACCTAGTGCGAGCGATGTAATTGCGGTGTCTATAGAGAGGTCATTCTTGAGTGCGAATAGCACTGATGTGAATGCAGGTGCTGCCATTACGCCACTGCAACCAATTGTCATCCACACGCCAGATGTTCGCTTTGCCATGAGGCTGGCAGAGCCAATGGCCCATGTAGAGGGAGAGTAAGAAGGCATTGAGGCAGCACAAACGGCAGCCAGACTTGTGGCGCTAAAAACTGCTTGCGAAGTTGGTTGACCATTTGCACCTCCGGTTGAGACAGCAACAATATTGCCGGTGGTACCCGAAGTGGTTGAAGCGACCCACCATTTGCTACCGAGATCAGAGACAATGCTCAAGCGACGTGAGCCACCGAAAATCTGTAGCGGGGACCCAGGAACAGTGACAACGCCTGCAGTACCAAACGTTGTATCAAATGTGCTGTCTGACTTCTGTTTCACCATCGAAAAGTTGTCGCCAGTTGCATTCTGATATGCGTAATACATGCCGCCATCTCGTGCGGCCCCTACGCCTGCAATCGAAAGTCCGGTGACACCTGAAGGCGGGACAATTGTGGAAGTTGTACCGGCGCCTGCTGTGACTGTTGCGGCCGAGGCATTTCCTGTTGCGATGGTTGTGGCTCCAACGGCAAGTGCGAGTGAGATGAAAAGTGATGAAATGCGGCGCATGACGTCCTCCGTATAGGTCTGCGGCCGAGGTTTTGGCCTCCCACATCCTAGACCGTCGTTCTAGGCGGGAAGTTTGCGATATCGCGAGTTACTTGCCACACACGGCCGAGGCGGCGGCTAAGCCACTGAGGGCGGCACCTTCCATGCGCGGGCCTGCAAAAGCATCGCCGGCAATAACCAGGCTGTTGGTTTCGTCAACCCAACATGCATCTGGCCACAGATTTTGTGGAGTGGCGAAGCGCCATTTCTTCACTTGAGATTCGGTGATGGCAGCAGACCCGAGCCATGGTTGTGCAGCAGCAAGTAATAAGGCATGAATGTCTTCAGTGCTGTCTTCGAAATGTTGCAGGCTCCATGCGGGGTTGGCGTGGAAAGTGAGTGCTGGCGATGCGCTAATTCCTTTTGCAGTGTTGTCGCCAATGAATGAGAACACATCATCGGGGTTTTGTAATCCGCCGGGTGAAGGAACTTGATGCAGTGACGAGTCAAGCGTGACAAGAAGTCCGAGAGTGCGGTCGTAGTCAATGCGGCGAAGGTCGGCGGGCATTTCAAGACCTGCAGAAAACATGAGCGAGAAAGATTGTGGAAGTGGAGCAGTGAGAATGACGCGGTCAGCAACAT
>JAPKZX010000029.1:8413-36399 GCA_026393575.1 Actinomycetota bacterium | reverse complement strand
GTTCAGAACGTCGTGAGACAGTTCGGTCCCTATCCTCCGCAGCCGGAAGAGTCTTGATGAAAGCTATCCCTAGTACGAGAGGACCGGGATGGACGGAGCTCTGGTGTGTCAGTTGTCCTGCCAAGGGCACGGCTGATTAGCCACCTCCGGAAGGGATAACCGCTGAAAGCATCTAAGTGGGAAACCCGTTCAAAGATGAGGACTCTCACAGGGTTAACCTGGTAAGGCCCGTGGCTAGACCACCACGTTGATAGGCCGGAAGTGTAAGAGTGGTAACACTCTCAGCTGACCGGTACTAATCGGCCGAGGGCTTTATTTGAAATCGTGCTCGTGCTTGCTCTGGAGTCCTTGTGGGGAAACCACATTGACAACTGATTTTCGGTGGCCATAGCGACAGGGTCACACCCGTTCCCATTCCGAACACGGAAGTTAAGCCTGTCAGCGCCAATGGTACTTGGGGGTAGACCCCCTGGGAGAGTAGGACGCCGCCGAAATTATTCGAGTGAACAACCCCAGCTTCGGCTGGGGTTGTTTGCGTATCTGGGGGTAAATGCAAATCCGTCCTTAGACTTGCTCGCCTATGTCTGAACGCCGTCCGAGCAATTCTGGCCGTCCCGGTAGGGGATCTGGCCCACGTCGCTCCGGCGATTCACGTCCTGGAAGCTTCTCGCGAGGTCCTCGCCGAGATGACGACCGTCCGTCACGAGGCCCACGCCGCGATGATGGTCGTCCTCCACGCGATCGCGATGACCGGAGACCATCTGGTGACAGGGATGATCGCCCTCGTCGTTTCGATCGTGATTCTCGTCCACCACGTAGTGGTGATGACAGGCCACGTCGTTTTGATCGTGATTCCCGTCCTCCTCGTGATGGTGATGATCGTCCGCGTCGCTTTGATAGAGACTCGCGCCCGCCGCGAGATGGTGGCGATAGACCGCGTCGTTTCGACAGGGATTCGCGTCCACCGCGTGACCGTGATGATCGTCCTCGCAGTTTCGATAGGGACTCGCGTCCACCACGTTTCGATCGCGACTCTCGTCCTCCTCGTGATGGTGGCGACAGGCCTCGTCGTTTTGATCGCGACTCTCGTCCTCCTCGTGATGGTGATGATCGTCCACGTCGTTTCGATAGAGATTCGCGTCCCCCTCGTGACCGTGATGATCGCCCGCGCAGTTTCGACCGCGATGATCGTCCTCGTCGCTTCGATCGTGATTCGCGTTCGCCTCGTGACCGTGATGATCGTCCACGCAGCTTTGACAGAGATTCTCGTCCTCCTCGTGATGGTGGCGACAGGCCTCGTCGTTTTGATCGCGACTCTCGTCCTCCTCGTGATGGTGATGATCGTCCACGTCGTTTCGATAGAGATTCGCGTCCCCCTCGTGACCGTGATGATCGCCCACGCAGTTTCGACCGCGATGATCGTCCTCGTCGTTTCGATCGTGATGATCGTCCACGCCGCTTTGATCGCGACGACCGCGCACCGCGCACAGCAGCGCAAGAACGTTCAGACGAGGTACGTGGTCGCATTGGCGAGCGCCGTACATCCGGAGAAATGTCAGCAGCACCAGAGCGCTCACGTGAAGAGTGGATTGACGAAGGGTCAGTGCGTCCGAAGCGTGATTCAAACTTGGGTGGCGTTCGCGCCAAAGGCACAGGCCGTGCGCAAAAAGGCGGACGAAAAGAAGTGCGTGCACTCGACTCCGTTGTGGAACAGTTTGAGCGTGCATTAGGTAAGAAGGCTTCTCCACGTGCGTTGAAGCGTTACGAGGCTGCACTTCAAGCCTTTGAAGCTCATCGTTATGAAGATGCTCGCAAGATTCTGAATCCAATGTCGCGTGAGTATTCAGATGTTTCGGCTGTGCGTGAAATGCTCGGCTTGTGTTTCTACCGTGCAGGGCAATGGAAGCGTGCAGTTACAGAACTAGAAACAGCAATTGCGTTGAACCCAGACTGGATTTTCAATCATGCAGTGCTTGCTGACTGTCATCGTGCATTAGGCGATCACGAGAAGTGCGAGAAGTATTGGCGCGAGTTGGCCGAGGCCTCACCGCACCCAGAGCTATTAGCTGAAGGTCGAATTGTGATGGCAGGTTCTCTGGCTGACAGAGGATTGGTTTCCGAAGCCTTGTCACTCATGGATAAAGCTGCAGGCGACATGAAGCGCCCATCTGAATATCACCTTCGTCAGTGGTTCGTCATTGGCGACCTCTATGACAAAGAAGGAAATGTCATTAAGGCGCGTCAATTCTTTGAGCGCGTTGCAATGCACGACCGCCAATTTGTAGATGTTGCCGAAAGGCTTGCCTCTCTCGGCGGATGATCGCACACCTTCTTCACAAAGAAGGAGGCCACATGCCGCGTCAAGCTACTGCTGTTACACCAGCAGCTCTCAATATTGTTGTTCTCGTTGGGGAAGTCACGTCACCTCTGGTGTCTCGCACACTTGCCAATTGTGAAATTGCATCCAGTTTCGACATGTCTACTCACACTGAAGAGGGCCGAATATCTGTACCTGTTGCCATTGAAGGGGAGAACGCCACCGTTGTCGTAGGGGCTCAACTCTGCGTGGTGGGCGTAGTGCGTCGGCGTTTCTTTCGCGCGGGTTCGTCGGTGTCTAGCCGTACGGAAGTGCTTGCTCATTCAGTTTCTGTGATGAGACGTCGGGCACAGGTGCGTAAAAACCTCACAGCGGCTCTCGATGACATAACTGAGGTTCTCGATTCTTGACTATTCTGAAGAAGTCTCGGCCAGCGCCGGTGATGCCGGAAAGGTTTCGTTTCATGAATCAAGAACAAGTCACTCGCATGCGTGAAGGCAAGGGCTTTATTGCAGCTCTTGACCAAAGTGGTGGCAGCACCCCGAAAGCACTTTCTCTCTATGGAGTACAGGAAAGCGAATACTCCGGTGACGTTGAAATGTTCGACCAGATTCATGCCATGCGTACTCGTATGGTGAAGAGCCCGGCGTTCTCTGGTGAGCAAGTTCTCGGTGCAATTTTGTTTGAAGGCACCATGGACCGTCAGATCGATGGTGTAGGTAGTGCGGAGTATTTGTGGAAGACCAAAAAAGTCATTCCGTTCTTGAAGATTGATAAAGGTCTTGCCGATGAAAACAACGGCGTACAAATCATGAAGCCAAACCCTGACTTGGGGGCACTGCTTAATCGTGCAAAAGCTCAGGGAATCTTTGGAACCAAGATGCGCTCTGTGATCAAAGTGGCAAACAAAGATGGCATCAAATCGGTTGTTGGTCAACAGTTTGAAGTTGGCAGGCAGATTCTTGCTGCTGGTCTAGTGCCTATCATCGAACCCGAAGTAGACATTCACAGCCCAAGCAAGGCAGAGGCTGAGGTCATTCTGAAAGCTGCGCTATTAGAAGAATTGAATAAGCAACCAGCAGATCAGCCGGTGATCTTGAAGCTCACGTTGCCCGAGACCGACAATTTCTATGCCGAACTCGTTAGTCATGCAAGCGTGCTTCGCGTTGTTGCGTTGTCTGGTGGTTATACCCGTGAAGATGCGAATGCAAAGTTGTCCCGTAACAACGGAATGATCGCCAGTTTTTCTCGAGCACTCACAGAAGGTCTTTCTGTAAAGCAGACCGACGCAGAATTCAACACGATGATCGGCAATTCAATTGCCGAGATTTACTCAGCTTCTATTTCGTAGTTTCTGAGATGCGTTGAGGTCTACTTACGTAGATCTCGCAGAACCATGCCAGTACGAAGTTTTGGTGTGAAGAATGTGGATTTCGGAGGCATCAATTCTCCGGTGTCTGCAGTACGTCTGATCTCCTGCAACGACACGGGTCGAATGAGTACGGCTGACCCGTACTGTCCGGTGGACACGCGGTGCAACACTTCCTGTACTCCGTGTTGATATGTGACCTCATGAGTGGTTGAAGACAATGCATGCTCAAGTCGTGCGCTGTCCATGTCTCTCACGCCAGTAAAAGTCTCTTCACGCGGTGTGAGGTATGTGCCAGTTCCATCTGGAGCAACAATGCATAAACAGCCACGAGAGTCCATCTCGGAAATGGTCTGTGGGCCAACATTGCCTGCGCTCGTCGCTGTGTAGTGGGAACTGAGTGCAGCGAGTAATTGATCTACAGGTAAGTCGTAGAGGCGATGGATAGCCGCAACACTGAGTTGATCTTGGATTAACTCAGCGACATACGTCATCGTGAGGTTTGCTCCAGTAAGAGTGTTATTGGCCCTGCACTCATCACGGAACGTGCGACTAATTGCATAACGATGATGCCCGTCAGCAATGAGTACTGGGTGAGATGAAACAAGTCGTGAAATCTGCTCGATGCGGCTTACGTCTTCAACACGTTCAATTACGTGATGCACACCGTTCTCGTCTGTGCATTCTCCAACAACTGTGGCTTGGGCCTGTAGAGCATCGGTAAGTCCGGGGGTTAGTGAGAGGCCCCACACTGGACTCAAGTTGGCTGACGTTGCGCGTGTGAGATCGAGACGGTCGGTCTTTGCTTTGGGGGTGGTGCGTTCGTGTGGCAGAACTCCACCCGCACCTTCGTCAACAACTTCGAGTGCGCCGATGACGCCAATGGTTGTGCGTGTGCGTCCTGCTTCATCTGTAAACGTCATTCGATAGATGGAAAAAGTAGGGGAGTTATCGCTTAATAGAACTCCTTCATCAACCCATGTCTGCAGTGTGGCGTTTGCCATCTCGTATCGGCCTGGGCCGTCGGCCTCTAATGGGTAATCCACGAGCACTACATTGTGTGCGCTCACGGCCGCGTATGACGCACGTTCTGTTTCGTCGAAAACGTCGTATGGGGGAGAAGTCAGCGGTGTGATGTCGAGCGACGAACTGCTGTCGTAACGAAGGGCGGGGAATGGTTCGAATCGTGGCACAACCTCAAGGGTGGCAGGATTGTTGCCTATGAACAAAACCCAAGTTCCACGAGTTGTGCTGTGCGACCTAGACGGGGTGGTGTGGCTAGCCCACCGGCCCATCGCTGGGTCGGTTGAAGCGATTGCCCAACTACGCCAGGCGGGTGTGCGCGTTCTTTTTGTAACGAATAATTCCTTCTCGACGCTTGATGAACAACATCAGGCTCTTGGGGCAATTGGTGTGCCGGCCACAGGAGATGTCGTGACATCTGCGATGAGCGCTGTGACCGCCATCAAGCCGTCGTGGCGTGTGTTGGTGTGCGGAGGTCGGGGTCTGATTGAAGAGGTTCGTGCTACCGGAGCAGAGACAGTTGTGGTGTACGAGAGCCGCCCCGTCAGTGGTTCGTTTGATGCTGTGGTGGTTGGCTTTCATCGTGAGTTCGATTTTCAAGTTCTTGCAGACGCACTCACAGCAGTGCGCGGTGGAGCACTGCTGATCGGTTCAAACTATGACCCCACATATCCGACCCCCGATGGTCCCATCCCCGGAGGCGGTTCGATAGTGGCGGCGATCGAAAAGGCAACGGGAGTTACAGCACTCATCACGGGTAAACCATGTGCGCCCATGGCCGGTCTCGTTCGCGATATGTGTCCGGGTGTCGATGTCGCAGACATGGTGATGGTGGGTGATCGTGACGACACAGATGGAGCATTCGCTCGCACACTGGGATGTCGATTCGCTTTAGTGCTCAGTGGCGTTACCCCAGATGGCAATGACGTAGCCGCTGACATTGTTGCGCCCTCGCTTGCAGGCGTTGTGCAACAACTCCTGACTCCCTAATTCACAAAAGGTACGCTACGAAAGTGCGAATGCGACTTGATGCGGCTCTTGTGAAGAGAGGTCTGGCGCAGACTCGAAGTGAAGCATCTCGAATGATTGATGCAGGAAATGTGACAGTTGCCGGTGTGTTCGCCCTGAAGTCATCTCGACTTGTGTCGCCCGATGAAGCAATCGAAGTTCTTGTAGCAAAACGTTTCGTTAGTCGAGGTGGCGAGAAGTTGGAACATGCACTCGAGCATTTCAAAGTGTCAGTAGAGGGTCGCTCTGTTCTAGACGCAGGAGTTTCAACTGGTGGTTTCACTGATTGTGTACTGCAACGCGGAGCAACACGCGTGTTCGCAGTTGATGTTGGTCGTAATCAATTACATGAGCGCATGAAATCACACCCTCGCGTTACGTGGCAGGACGGAGTCAACGTCCGTGATTTGTCGGTAGGCGATATGGCGTTTCCGTGTTCGCTTGTCGTTGCCGACCTCTCGTTCATTTCGTTGACAAAAGTGCTGCGCGCACTCGTCGACGTAGTGACCCCTGAACCAGGACATGAGAATGCTCAGATGTTGTTGCTCGTAAAGCCTCAGTTCGAAGCTGGTCGGCTGGAAGTGGCTCGCGGTCGAGGCGTTATTACGGACCCACTCATCCATCAGGCAGCCTGTGACGACGTGGCGCAACACCTTCAGTCTCTTGGGGCTGTGGTGCGTGGCGTGATCGAATCTCCCATAAAAGGGGCAGAAGGGAACACGGAGTTCTTGATGTTCGTGGAATGCCCCACCGTTTCCGTAGGTTATGAGGTATGAGTCGCATCGGAATCGCCGTCCATCGTTTTCGTCCCGATGCGCTCGAAGTTGCGCGTGAGGTTGCTGCCTGGGCTTCCACCCACCAAATGGTCACCATTGTCGACGAAGCAGACAGTGCCGCCATCAACTCGCCTCATGTTCAACCCGGCCGACTCGCCGACGTCGACCTGCTCGTTTCAATCGGCGGTGACGGAACCATGTTGCGGGCGATTCGTTCACTTGAAGGTGCAACAGTTCCAGTTCTCGGAGTCAACCTTGGTCTTCTTGGTTACTTGGCCGCAGTAGAACAAGAACAATTGTTGCCGTCGCTCGAAGCATGGCGCACTGGTGTTGAAGGAACACAGTTCTTTTATGACGATCGCATGTTGCTTGAAGTCGCTATGTGGTCAAACAATGCCCGTCTCGCAAATCATCTTGCTCTCAATGAAGTAGTCATTGAAAAGAAAGATGCCGGACACACCGTTCGGTTGGCAGTTGACATCGACAAGGTTCCGTTCACAACATACGCAGCCGACGGTCTTATCTTGTCTACACCCACCGGCTCAACTGCATACTCAATGTCGGCTCGTGGACCAATTCTGTCGCCACGTCTTCGTGCCATGTTGCTAACTCCTGTGTCGCCTCACATGTTGTTCGACCGTTCAATGGTGCTCGATGCACCTGAAGTAGTGCGCATCGAAGTGATTGGTCATCGTCATGTGAATGTGGCCACCGATGGAGACTTGGTGCACACATTGAAACCTGGCGATGTTGTTGAAGTACGCGCCGCTAACGAAGTGGCACGATTCGTGCGCTTTGAAGAGCAACGCTTCCATCAGATATTGAAAACCAAGTTCGGATTATCAGATCGCTAATGCTTGTTGAACTCGCCATTGAAAATCTCGGAATCATCGAGTCGTCTCGTTTAACGTTCGATTCCGGATTCACGGCGTTTACTGGTGAGACCGGTGCCGGTAAGACCATGCTGGTCGAAGCCATTGGATTAGTGGTTGGCCAACGTGCTGATGTTTCAGTTATTCGTGACGGAGCAGAAGAGGCTCGTGTAGAAGCCAGGTTCGTTACGTCTGGCCCCGACGGAGATGTCGAAACAATTCTGTGTCGCGTGTTGCATCGTGAAGGTCGCAGTCGTGCATACATCAACGACCGGATGGCCACTGTTGCCACTTTGGCTGAAGTGGGTCAGAGCCTGGTCGACATTCACGGCCAGCACGCTCATCAAAGACTCATGTCTGCATCTGTGCAACGCGATTCGCTCGATGCCTTCGGAAAGGTAGACACCTCTGCATTACGCGAGGCACGTGAGGCCGTCACGCAGATCGACGCCAATCTGGCAGCTCTCGGTGGCGACGAGAAATCACGAGTTCGTGAAATTGATTTGTTGTCTTTCCAATGCGAAGAAATCGAGAATGCTGGCCTTTCTCGTCCCGATGAAGATCAGGCTCTTTCACGCGAAGAAGATGAACTCGGCGACGTTGTTCGCCATCAGGAAGCACTCCTAAAGGTGTCGGCTCTTTTGTCAGAAGATGGCAATACTGTCGACCTTCTTGGACAGGTGTCTCGGGCGTTGTCTCCCATCACGTCAATGAGTGAAATTCGAGAGCGCGTCGAGAATCTCTTGGCTGAACTCAACGACATTTCTCACACGGTGCGTGGGGCTGCTGAAAATAGCGAGGAAAACCCGGAGCGCCTTGAAGAGATCCGCCTTCGTCGCCAGGCGCTTCGCGATCTAGTGCGCAAATACGGCGACACCATCACCGATGTCATGGCTTTTGGGGCTGAAGCTCGTACTCGTCTCAATGAGTTACTCAGTTATTCAGAAAGAGTGCAAGAACTCGAGTCCTCCCGTGCCAATGCGCTCAAGGTGTTACACAACCGACAGCTCGAAGTGGGCCGTCAGCGCCGAAAGACTGCTCCTGGCCTTGCTGCAGCGGTTGAGAAGCGTCTACGCCTCTTGGCTTTGCCTCATGCCACCATTCAGGTTGCAGTGGGCGACGAGGGTTCAGACCCGTCCGGCGAAGCGGTGTCTTTCATGTTGGCGGCAAACCCAGGATCTGCGCCTATGCCCATCACCAAGGTCGCAAGTGGTGGCGAGTTAGCTCGTGTGATGCTCGCATTGCGTCTTGTGCTCACCACAGACCCCGCCACCATGGTGTTCGATGAGGTAGACGCCGGAATCGGTGGAGCAGCCGCCGTGGCCGTGGCACAGGCGTTACGTGAACTTGGAACAGACCATCAGGTGTTCGCTGTCACTCACTTGGCACAAGTGGCAGCCTCGGCGCATTCCCACATTGTCGTTTCAAAGTCGGTGAAGTCGGGCAAAACGTATGGCCGGGCAACAAAAGTCTTGCAAGAAGATCGCGTGGGAGAGATTGCACGCATGCTCTCTGGCGGAATCGCTGACGAGTCAGCGCTCACTCACGCGCAAGAGATTCTGAACACGTTGGGTGCTCCTGTCAGTCGTGGAAAGAAGCCTCGGTAGCGGTTTCTCTGTGGTGGGGTGTTTTCGGTTATGCTGAAATCCCGTTAGCAGTCGAGCCTGGCGGGAGACCAAATGCCTAAGCACATTTTCGTGACCGGTGGTGTTGCAAGTTCCCTCGGAAAGGGTCTGACAGCCTCTTCGCTTGGTCGCTTACTCAAGATGCGTGGACTACGTGTCACGATGCAAAAACTGGATCCGTACATCAACGTCGACCCAGGAACAATGAACCCATTCGAACACGGTGAAGTGTTTGTAACCGATGACGGCGGCGAAACCGACCTCGACCTTGGGCACTACGAGCGCTTCATTGATGAGAATCTCACACGTAGTTCAAACGCTACGACTGGCTCTATCTATCAAGCAGTTCTTGCTGCAGAACGTCGTGGCGATTATCTCGGAAAGACAGTGCAAGTCATTCCGCACATCACCGACGAAATCAAACGACGTATTCGCCGTATCGCCACCGATGACACCGATGTCGTTATCACTGAAGTGGGCGGAACCGTGGGCGACATTGAGATTTTGCCCTTCTTGGAGGCCATTCGCCAGTTCCGTAACGAAGCGGGCCGTGACAATGTGTGTTACCTGCACGTCACGTTGGTGCCATTCATTGGTCCAAGTGGTGAGCAGAAGACAAAGCCCACACAGCACAGCGTTACAGAACTTCGTTCGCGTGGTATCCAGCCAGACATCATCGTGTGCCGTAGTGAGGAACCGCTCAGCAGTGGCTTGAAGCGCAAGATTTCTCACATGTGCGACGTTGATACGAAAGCGGTCATCAATGCTGCTGACGCACGCAACATTTATGAACTCCCACTCATCTTGCATGAAGAGGGTCTCGATGCTGTTGCGTGTGAAATTCTGCGCATTGAAGGCGATGTAGATCTCTCTCAATGGGAAGGTCTCGTTGCACAAGTTGATGCTTCGATCAAGCCAGTCAAGATTGGTTTGATCGGAAAGTATGTTGAACTGCAAGATGCCTACCTCTCGGTTGTCGAAAGTTTGAAGCATGCCGGTTTTCATCACGGTGCAAAAGTTGAGATTGATTGGATTCAAGCAGAAGACGTTGAAGGTTTGCTCGCATCTGGTCGCCTCGATGGTCTTGACGGAATGATTATCCCTGGCGGATTTGGTCCACGAGGTATTGAAGGCAAGATCGCTGCCGCGGCGTACTCGCGTGAAAACTTGGTTCCATGCTTGGGTATTTGCTTAGGCATGCAAGTAATGACAATTGAATATGCGCGTCATGTTCTTGGTCTCGCAGATGCAAACAGCACAGAGTTTGATGCAGCAACAACTAACGCCGTCATCGACCTAATGGTTGACCAACGTGATGTCACCATGAAGGGCGGCACTATGCGTCTTGGTGCGTATTACGCGGTGTTGCAACCCGGTACAAAAGTCGCCGATGCATACGGCGAAACTGTTGTCAGCGAGCGCCATCGTCACCGGTATGAGTTCAACTACAACTATCGCGCGCGTTTTGAAGAAGCAGGTTTTGTTTGCAGTGGCACCTCGCCCGATAAGAGACTTGTCGAATTCATTGAGATGACTGACCACCCGTTCTGGGTTGGTACACAGGCTCACCCTGAGTTCAAGAGTCGTCCCGACCGCCCACACCCGTTATTCCGCGAACTGATTGCTGCGTCTTTAGTGAATCGTGAGAAGCGTTTGTCGTGTGTCGCAGCACGTACGGCCTAGCCAATGAAACTGCCCAGTGCCGACGGGTTCATTCACTCTGAAGATCGCGATGTTCATGCCTGGGCGATGTTTCGCTTGGTGGAACGGCATGTAACTGCGCCCTCTGGTGACGATTTTCAGCGAACCTTTGTCAGTACTCCCGGAGCGGTAGGAATAGTTGCAGTTACCGACGACCACCGAGTCGTTCTCGTTTCTCAATATCGCGCAGCTGTTCACGCGTCAGTCCGAGAGATTCCAGCAGGTATGCGCGATGTGCCCGGGGAAGATCCTCTAGAAACTGCTCGTCGTGAACTACGTGAAGAGACGGGTTACGACGCCAGCACATTTCAACGTTTGGGAGTATGTCTCTCGTCGCCAGGGGTTACAGATTCCGCAGTGGAGGTGTACCTTGCGACTGGTCTAACACCAGGGAACTCTGAGCCTCACGGACCTGAAGAAGACTCCATGACTATCGAGCATTACAAGTTCTCTGAAGCACTAGCGATGATCGATCGCGGAGAGATTAGTGATGCCAAGACTGTGTATGGGCTGTTGTTGGCCGCACGTCAACAGCCCAACCTCTTAGGCTGACAATATGACCGATCCGTCCACTCCCGCAGTGGCGCACGCACATGTTGAGTCTTTTCTGCAATGGATGACTGTGGAGCGCGGTCGAGCTATCAACACCGTTATCTCATACCGACGTGATCTTGTTAAATACGAAGATTTTTTGTTGTCGAAGAAGAAAACGATTCTTACAGTCGAAGAACAAGACATCGAGACATTTGTGAAAGTGATGCAAGCATCGGGGGAGTCAGTGGCGAGCACGGCTCGGCGTATCGCTGCAGTACGGATGCTTCATTCATATCTTTCGTCTGAAGATCTGCGACCAGATAATCCAACTGCCCGCCTCGAAGGTGTCAAAGTTCCAAGTGGTGTCCCAAAGCCGTTATCGCTCGTAGAGGTCGAATCACTGTTGTCCGCAACTACGGGCGAAAGTTCCACTGAGATTCGAGATAGGGCATTGCTCGAGTTTCTATACGCCACAGGTGCTCGAATTTCTGAAGCCTGCGATCTGAATCTTGATGACTTGGATTTGTCAGCGCGAGTTGTGCGCCTCTTTGGCAAGGGCTCCAAGGAAAGAATTGTTCCATTCGGTAGGACGGCAGAGGAGTGTTTGCGAACCTATCTCGGTGTTGCCGGTCGAAGTAACTTGATTCCAGATAACTGGGCGAAAGGCTCAGACCGTGATGCGGTGTTTCTCACGAACAAGGGCAGGCGACTCAATCGTCAGAAGGCGTGGCACATTGTTCGAGATGCAGGTGTACGTGCTGGCATCCGTAGCGCACATGCTTGAACACGGCGCTGATTTACGCATAGTTCAAGAGATGCTTGGTCACGCAACTATTTCAACAACACAGATCTACACGAAAGTGTCGCAAGAGCGGTTGCTCTCTGTGTATCGAAGTGCGCATCCACGGGCAAAGCAATGATGGTGCATCTTGTACGGAGAGCAATGGGCTCTTTTTCAAACGCAAAACCAGAAATTTCAATTGAGATCTCTCGGTTTCTTTTGCCTGCTGAAATGAACGTTTGGCTCACTATGGTCGGCAGGGATCAGCGTCACTCAATCGATGTTTTGAAGCGTTTTCTTGTCTTGTATCCCGATGCATCCCGGGCCCAAGGTGCTGCGGCTTTGTTGCACGATGTGGGCAAAGTGCAATCGGGGCTCGGTTGGCTCGGGCGAATTGTTGCCACGCTGATTGGACCCCGTACTGATCGTTTCCGTCTGTATCACCAACATGAAGAGATTGGCGCTGAAATGTTGCGCAGTGTTAGTGACGCAGAAACTGTTGGGCTAGTGCGCGGTGAAGGATCTGCTCAGGTATTGGCTGCGCTTCTAGAAGCCGACAATATCTAGATGCGTGGAAGCAGGCCTATTGCCTTGTGTGTGCGGTCGAGTGTGCGCGCTGCCACTTCACGTGCGCGCTGATTGCCGATCTTCAAGAGTTGTGCGAGTTGACCTTTGTCGTTCATTAGTTCGTTGTAGCGAGAACGAATTGGGTCGACAACAGCAATAACTGCATCGCCAGTGTCCTTCTTGAGCGGGCCATATTGGCTGTACTGCTCTACAAGTTGCGGGATTGATGTTCCAGTCGCAGCGGACAAGATGTCGAGCAGATTTGAGATACCGGCCTTGTTTTCTCTGTCGTATGCAACGACGCCGTCTGAATCTGTAACTGCTCGCTTGAACTTCTTCTCAATGGTGGCATTGTCGTCGAGCATGTAAATAAGTCCATTGTCTGCGGCAGCAGATTTTGACATCTTTGATGTTGGATCTTGCAAGTCCATCACACGCGCTCCGGCTTTTGGATGAACAGCTTTTGGCAATACAAGTGTGTCGCCGAAACGATGGTTGAATCGAATGGCAATATCGCGAGTGATTTCTATGTGTTGACGCTGATCATCGCCAACAGGAACCTCTTCAGCGTCGTAGAGAAGAATGTCTGCAGCTTGCAGTGCGGGATACGTGAAGAGACCAGCGGATACAAAGTCAGACTCACGCTTAGCGGCTTTGTCTTTGAATTGAGTCATGCGACTGAGCTCCCCGAAAGAAACTGTGCACTCCATAATCCAAGCCAACTCGGTGTGCTCGTGAATATGGCTCTGCACAAAAACAGTTGCTACTTCAGGATCAAGACCTACTGCAAAGAGCATGGCGGCCAATTCGATGGTTTGCTGTCCCAAAACATCTGGAGTGTCAGTCACCGTGAGAGCGTGGAGGTCGACGATTCCGTGGAAAACATCGCCATCATGTTGACCTGATACCCAGTTGACTAAAGCACCCAGATAGTTTCCGAGGTGCACAGAGCCGGTGGGCTGGATGCAGGACAAAACGCGGGGCATGCTCAGACGCTAGTGCGAAATAGGCTCCGAAACGGTATCAATTGCTCTAGATGGTCGGGTCGGGAACTACGATGAAGACGTGGCAATTGATGTGGCAACCCCGATTTATGAAGGTCCTTTCGATCTTCTGTTGCATCTCATCTTGCGAGAAGAAGTTGATATCCATGAGATCAGCTTGTCCACCATCGTGGACGCGTATCTGGCCGAACTGGCGAAGATGACCGAACTCGATCTAGAGGTCGCTACCGAATTCCTCTTGATTGCTGCAACTTTGATCGAACTAAAGACACGCCGTTTGTTGCCTGGTCGCGAAAGCGTCGATCTCGATGATGAGCTTGCTTTGTGGGAAGAGCGAGACCTGTTGTTGGCTCGTCTTCTGGAGTGCAAGACATTTAAAGACGTCGCCAAGATTCTTGCGCATTTTGTAGACGACGCAGATCGTGTCTATGGCCGCACCACGGGCGTAGACGAGCGATTCAATGATGTTGCCCCCGACCTACTCGAAGGAATCACTGTCGAGAAACTGCAAAAGGGTTTCGTGTCTGCAATCACGCCACGACCCCGCGAAGAACTCAGCCTGTATCACGTATCGCCCATTCGGTTCACTGTGGCCGAGGCAGTGCAGGAGATGATGGAGGAGTTGCCTCGTTTAGGTACTTCATCTTTCCGCAGGCTTACTGCTGACTTGGTTGAACGTCTGGAGATTGTAGTGCGCTTCCTTGCAATTCTTGAGATGTACAAGCAGGGCTATATCGAACTTGACCAAAGCGATCGTTTTGGCGACATCACAGTGCAATGGACCGGAATCGGTCCAGATGCACCAATGGAGATTGATTCTTATGAAGGTTGAGATGACCGAAGAAATGGTTCGCGCAATTGAAGCCATGGTGATGGTTGCGCAAGAACCAGTGCCTACTGAACTAATGGCTCAATTGCTTGAGATACCGAGCGCAACTGTGGAGACTGTTTGTGCGGAGTTGGCGGAAACATATGCAACAGCAGGTCACGGTTTTCAGATGGCCAAGATCGCTGGCGGATGGAGATTCCAAACTCACCCGGACATGGCCCCGTATGTGGAGCGATTCATCCTCGACGGTCAACGAGCACGACTGTCTGGCGCTGCACTCGAGACTCTCGCAATCATTGCGTACAAGCAACCAATCTCTCGTCTGCAAATCGCATCTATTCGAGGAGTTGATCCAGATGCTGTGATGCGCACTTTGCATGGTCGCGCATACATCATGCCAGTGAGCCGCGATAGTGGACCTGGCCAGGCTGTGATGTGGGGAACCACATCTCTCTTCTTGGAAAAACTCGGTATTGCCGATCTCAGTGACTTGCCTCCAATTGCGTCGTTCGTTCCCGACGCATCTTTGGTTGAAGCTCTCGAGAAGACTTTGTTGCTTGATGCCAATGCTCCAGTGGATGCGCCAGAGAGTCAGTAATGATTTCTTCTTCCTCGCCGGGAGGCGCGGTTCCTGAACCACCATTGTGGGAACAGCTAGCGGACAAGGCTCGCCTTGCCGAAGGTGAGCGATTGCAAAAGGTGTTAGCACGTGTTGGTTTTGGGTCTCGCCGCGTGTGCGAGGACTTGATTGCTGATGGGCGTGTCACCGTTAATGGCGACGTAGCAGTTCTAGGGCGAAGAGTTGATGTACTTGCCGATGAGATTTGTGTTGACGATGCGCCGGTGGGTGTTTTGCCCGGGCTTGTGTATTACTTGTTGAATAAACCCGAAGGTGTCGTGACTACTGCAATTGATACGCATGGTCGTGAGACTGTATTGGAGTTTGTGCCAGATCAGCCTCGTGTTTTTTCAGTTGGACGTTTAGACATCGATACGACTGGTCTCCTCATTCTGACTAATGATGGGCAACTCACTCAGCACCTTACCCATCCAAGCCACGGCGTGGAGAAGGAATACATTGCTGAAGTCGAATGTGGTCCAAGTGGTGTCTCTCAAGGTGCACTGCGTCAACTTCGTGATGGTGTTGAACTTGATGACGGATGGACGGCACCTGCCGAAGTAGGGCAACCTGAACCAGGCGTATTGCGAATAGTGATTCATGAGGGCCGCAACAGGCAGGTTCGGCGCATGTGCGAAGAAGTGGGGTATCCCGTTATTCAATTGGTACGTACTCGTATCGGACCTTTGAGAGATACCCGTTTGCGTCCTGGCCAATGGCGTGAGTTAACGCTTGAAGAAGTGCGCGCATTATCTGAGGCAGTCGACCAAGGGTCGACGGATACCATATAACCGTGTCTGTTTCTGTGCTTCCTCGTGCCAACGTCCTTGGGCTAGGTCTGATTGGCGGCTCTATTGCACTCGCTCTCGTAAATGCCGGGTACGACGTCGGCGCAACAGATTCTGATGAGGCACGATTGGCTGAGGCCGTACAACGCGGAATCATTCAACACTCTGGTTTGTTTACCGATGCAGTCATTACTTTTGTTGCAACCCCTGTGGCATTAATTCCCGACGGTGTTGCGCTTGCATTGTCTTCCACAAGTGGACTTGTTACAGACGTCGGTTCTGTGAAGGCCCATGTTGCGCACGGCATCCACGACGCACGGTTCGTGCCTGGACACCCGATGGCGGGTTCTGAACTGGACGGTTTAGATGGCGCAGATGCAACCATGTTCGAAGGCGCTGTGTGGGTACTAACGCCCAACGCTTCTACTTCAGATGATGCATTCGCTGCCGTTGCTGAGATGGTCACTGGATTTGGAGCTGAGGTCGTGGCGCTTGACCCCAAGAAGCACGATGATCTCGTTGCGGTTGTCAGTCTTATTGAAGGACTCATCGATATGCGAGATGTTGTGTCTTCGTCTGATCGACAAGGTCTTTTGCATCGACTAGAACAAGCACGTCGGGCACGTATGAATTTGCCAAGTAAAGCCGGCGCGGTTGAGGATCTGTCGGAAATTCGTATTCCTATTCCAGACCGTCCTGGTGCAGCCGCAGAAGTATTTGCACTGTCTGGTGAACTCGGCGTCAACATCTATGACTTTGAAGTGGTGCACTCTGCTGAAGGAGATCGTGGGGTCATGGTCGCCGTCATTCGTATGGAACATGGCGACATCTTTCGCGGTGGGCTACTCGCGCGAGGATTCCGACCAGCACTCGCGCCGCTCTCATGAGCGATATTTGTCTGTCGATTCCGACAGGTCCTGTAGATGCTCACATCTCAGTACCAGGATCAAAAAGCATCGCCAACCGTGCACTCGTTTGTGCAATGTTGGCCGAAGGGAACTCAGTCATCCAGGGTTTGCCTGATGGTGACGACACGCAAGTTCTCGTAGATGCGTTATTCGAGACGAAGTGTCTGTTTCATATTGACGAAGCGGCGGTCTCTATTGATGGTGGTTCAGCATCTCGTCTGCCCACAATCATTGATGCACGTTTGGCAGGGCAGAAATCACAGCGTTAGGAGAGCCGGGGCATCTTCCAGTGTCTGTCTCACGCGGAGCGCTTCGTGGGGGTGAGGTCACGATTCGTGGCGATGTTTCTAGTCAATTCATCTCTGCATTGATGCTGATCGCCCCTGTCTTGGAAGAGGGATTGCATATCACCATTGACGGTCCATTGGTCTCTAGGTCATATGTGCAACTCACTGCGGCGGTGATGGAAGAATTCGGCGCCACTGTTGTGGTGGGCGAGCAAGAAATTACAGTGCCACCAGATGGTTACAACCCAATTCATTACACTGTGGAGCCTGACTTTTCCTCAGCAGCGTTCCCTGTGGTTGCTGCTGTACTCCGCGGTGGGATTGTGCGGGTTAAGAAACTTGCGCAAGCAATGGAACAAGGTGATGCCGCAATTATCGACATTGTTCGCACAATGGGAGCTGAATGCGTTATCGATGGTGACGACATTGTCGTTCATTCCGAAAACTCGCGTGAGCTGAAGCCACTCTCTCTAAATATGAATGATTGTTCAGATTTGGTTCCTGTAGTTGCCGTGTTGTGTGCTTGCGCAAAAGGAACAAGTGAACTCACAGGAGTCGGGTTTATTAGGAACAAGGAGAGCGACCGTCTTGGAGATGTCGCGCTTGAGTTGACCAAATGTGGAATAGACGTTGAGGTTTTGCCAGATGGATTGCGCATTATTGGAGGAACTCCGAGAGGCGCAGTTATCGACACTCATCACGACCATCGCGTAGCCATGGCCTTTAGCGTGTTGTCTGTTGTTGCCGATGGAATGGTGATTCAGAACGCTGATGTCGTTTCTAAGAGTTGGCCAAAGTTTTACGCAGATATTTCGTCAATCCTCGGCCCAATGGCACAAGAGAACTAGCCTCACATTATGGATGTCACCGTTGCTGCATTTGATGTGGACAATACCCTTACCGTTCGCGATTGCGTGATGCCCTTTATGCGGCGCGTTTCAGGATCACACGTTCTCTTGCGAACAGTTGTGTCGCAGCCGCTCACAGTTTTCTCACTTTTGAAGAATAGAGACCGCAACTCTCTCAAAACGTTGTTTGTCTCGTCTGTGTTTACTGGCCGCTTGGAACCTGAGGTAAATGAACTGGGAGTTTTGTTTGCTTCCCGTGTGGCTAACGGATGGATGCGAGAAGACGTGATGAATAGATTGCGTTGGCATCAGGCGCAGGGTCACGTAGTGATTTTGGTATCGGCGTCACTGTCGCCGTATCTTGAGCCGTTAGGTGATCTGTTGGAGGTTGACGCTGTGTTGTGCACGGAATTGGAGACCGACGGCGAAGCATTCACGGGAAATATTTGTGGTGCAAATTGCCGCGGCCCAGAGAAAGTACGACGAATTCAGTCGTGGTGCGATTCAGCGCGTATCCCAATGTCCTCCGTGCGTTACGCATATGGCGACTCAAGTGGTGATACCGAGATGTTGGCGTTAGTAGAGAATCCAAACTACGTAAAGAAGATAGAACTCGAGATGGTGCCATGAAATTGCGCTCAGTACTTGCTGAAGCCCGCCCAAAGCAATGGAGCAAGAATGTTTTGGTGTTCGCGGCTCCGGGGGCGCTCGGTGTCCTCACTGAGTGGGACTCATTGTCGAAGGCTCTCGTTATTTTTGTCGCGTTCTGTTCTGTGGCCAGTGGTACGTATTTCTGGAACGACATCAAGGACGTTGAACAAGACAGACTTCATCCAAAGAAGAAGTTCCGCCCGATAGCAAGCGGAGATGTGTCTCTGCCAGTTGCAAGGGTGATCGGCACTGCGCTTCTTATCCTCGGGCCGTTATTGGGCACGTTGGTGCGTCCTGCTGCGGGTGGGATCATTGCTTTGTATGCACTTCTCACTATTGGTTACAGCACGTGGTGGAAACACATTCCTTTGCTTGATCTTGCTTTAGTGGCCAGCGGGTTTGTACTTCGGGCGATGGCAGGTGCAGCGGGCACGCAGACGCCTATGTCTATGTGGTTTGTTATGTGCGTGACCTTCGGTTCTTTTTTCATTGTCACGGGTAAAAGGTTTGCTGAGTTGTTGGAGATGGGAGAGAACGCAGGGGCGACTCGGTCCTCGCTGAAGGCATATTCGCTCACGTATCTTCGACAAGTTTTGGTAGTTGCAGTGACGGCAACCGTCGTGACGTATTGCATGTGGGCGTTTGAAAACGCATCGCTTGTGCACGAGACAATCCCGTTTCATGGGTTATCAATTGTGCCGATGGTGTTGGCCTTGCTGAGATACCTGATGGTTCTTGAAAATGGTGACGGCGGCGCTCCTGAAGAAGTCTTCTTGAAGGACCGATCCATTCAATTGTTTGGTGTGGCATGGGTCGTGGTGTACGGCCTAGCTGTATATACGTCATAAGGGACTCCGTCCTCTAGCAAGTCAAAACGCCTAGAATTGGCATATGGCATTGCAACGACTCTCTGGATGGGGCCGTACTGCATGGACCGTCGCTGATCTTTTCCACACGAACGATGTGCATGAGATGCAGGGGATTATCGACGGGTCTGGCCCTCGCGGGGTAATTGCTCGCGGTCTAGGTCGCTCGTATGGGGCAGCCGCACAAAATGCCGGTGGCAACGTGATAGAGATCACCGCCGAAGGCGACCCAAACGGAATTGATGCGTTTCTAGATTCAGCCACAGGTGAACTAGATGTCGCTTCTAGTGTCAGCCTCGACTCAATATTGCGTATGAGTGTCCCGCGTGGCTGGTTTGTTCCGGTCACTCCCGGAACTCGGTTTATAACTGTTGGTGGGGCAATCGCTTCCGATGTGCACGGGAAGAATCATCACTTTGATGGAAGTTTTGGGCAACACGTTTCTTCAATAACACTGATGCTTGCCAGTGGAGAGATTGTGGAGATGACTCCACAATCGCATCCCGAATGGTTCTGGGCAACTGTGGGCGGTATGGGTCTCACGGGCATTGTTCTTCGGGCAAAAGTTCGAATGCTTCGCATCGAAAGCAGTCGGGTGCGTGTCGAAACCGAACGACTTGTCAACTTCGATGCTGTGTGTGAAGCAATGTCGAGCGATGGCGCAGATAACGATTATCGCTATTCGGTGTGCTGGATTGACCTGCTAGCGACTGGTTCTTCGATGGGGCGTGGCGTTCTAACCCGGGGTGAGCACGCGTCGGTTGCCGACGTAAAGGATGACGATGTGTTGGCGTATGACCCGCGACTGAAGGTTCCAGCACCGGGATGGGTGCCGAATGGTCTTTTGAATAAATGGTCCATTAAAGCCTTCAACGAGGTCTGGTACCGCAAGGCCCCTGCCACTCGTCACGTCAGCATCGAATCGATTCCGCAGTTCTTCCATCCATTAGATGGCGTTCATCAGTGGAACCGTTTGTACGGCAAACAGGGTTTCATTCAGTATCAATTTATTGTTCCTTTAGATCGTATTGATGTATTGCGCGCAGTCATTGAAACTTTCTCGTCAGCTGGTGTTGCGTCGTTCCTTGCAGTGCTTAAGAGAATGGGTGCACAGAATCTTGCTCCTATGTCTTTTCCAACTGAAGGATGGACTCTGACGCTCGATATGGCAGCTGGAATCAAGGGTCTTCCCGAGTTGCTGGCCAAGGTGGACAACATGGTGCTCGATGCAGGTGGCCGTCACTATTTGGCGAAGGATTCGCACGTTTCACCTACAGCGGTTCGAAGGGGATATCCACGGTTAGACGAGTGGATGCATACGCGCGACTCGATGGACCCACGCGGTCTATGGCGAAGCGACTTAGCACGAAGGCTCGGACTGGTTTCGGCTCAACATACAAGAGAGAATGAATAGACATATGAAAAACGGAGTTGGGGTAGCCCAGAATATTGTTCTTTTCGGTGGTACTAGCGAGATTGGTCATGCCATTTTGCGCAAAATTGTGAAGCCGGGAGTTGCTCGCGTTGCACTGGTCAGCCGCGATCTCGACGATGCAGCCTTGTTCGCATCAGAGATGGAAGATTCATTTCCTGATGTAGAGATACATCATGTGCGTTACGACGCTGCTGATGCTTCATCAATGGCTCACGTAGTCACGGAGATTGTCTCCGAGATTGGCGACATTGACGTAGCTGTGATTGCCCAAGGTCTACTCAACGAAGGGGCCGACTATTACAACGACCCGACAGCATTGATTCCGTTAGCTGAAGTGAACTTCACGTCGACCATGGTTCTCTTGTATGCACTCGCTCAACAGATGAAGTTGCAGGGTTACGGCAAAACCGTTCTCCTCAGTTCCGTTGCAGGAGAACGTGTACGTAAGGGGAATCCCGCATACGGAGCCACCAAGGCCGGCATTGACGGTTTTGCCCTGGCGTTAGATCATGAACTTGTAGGAAGTGGTGCATCGATTCTTGTCGTGCGCCCTGGTTTCGTGACCACAAAGATGACCACCGGCATGAAGAAGGCACCTTTTTCTACAGATGCTGAGTCAGTGGCCAAAGTGGTTGAGTCGGGAATTGCTTCTGGCAAAAAAGTTGTGTGGGCACCAAGTTTGCTGAGGTGGATGTTTCTTATTCTTAAGAGTGTTCCATTGCCAATTTGGCGCAAACTGCCTTTGTAAAGATCAGGGGATCGCGGCGCGTACGCCGTACATGCCGGTCACGGTTACAAGACCTGCCACGCAAATCCCAAGAACTACAAGCCACCAGCCGTCTTCGTCATCGCGCAACATGCGAGCAACAGGAAAGATGAGTGGAAAGGCCGTGAAGAGGAATCGGGGACGTGCTGTAACTGTTGAAGGAATGAGCATGAGTCCTAATACAGCAGCCGTATAGGCGTAGTACATGAGGGGAAGTCTGTAACGGTACATGCACCACAGCGCAAGAATCATGGCAACCATTGAGGCAGCTGTCAACACAGAGGTAGGGGAACCGGTGGGGTTCAATATGAAATCGAACGTGCGACTGACAGCGGTTGCACCAAAACTGGTTCCTTCTTCCCATGCTTCTCGTTGCACACGAAACCAGGCCCAATGTTCGTCTGTATGGCTACGAAGAAACAACATAAAACCAACAAAGCCCCATGGGGACAACAGAGGCGCAATAAGTGCTTTCCACTCTTGGTCCTCGCGGATGGCGATAAACGCAGCCACAGCACATGCGGCAACGAGTGCAACACCGTTGGGTCGACATGCGGTACCGAGAGCGGCAAGTAAGCCCGCCCACACCCATGCCTTCTTGTGGAGCGCGACGAAACACAGTGCAGCCAATGTCAACAGCAGTGCTTCGGAATAAGCAAAGCTCAGGACGAAACTTCCTGGGAAAATTGCTGCGATAATCATTGCTTTTTCCGCAGTGCGGTCATCAAACAAAACACGTGCCAGACGACCCACGAGATAAATGAACAGACCGCCAAAGAGCAAGTTGACGAGAAGTGCAACGCTGACGGGACCGCCAGGTACAGCCATGTCGAGGTAATGAACGAGCCGTGGATACAGAGGAAAGAAGGCGGCGCGAGCATCGGATACGAAATACGTAACGTTTGGCATGATGTGATGGGGATAGCCCTCGCGCACCACATCGAGGTACCAATGACCGTCCCAGCTGTCAAAGACCTGTGCTAATCCGCTGAGCCCGGGGATGGGTTCTTCATCGTTGGTTCGAGCTGTAACGGCTTCAGCAGCCACAGCAATGGCGGCACCCATAACGACGAAGAGCCGGGAGATGAGATAAGCAAAAAAACCACGGCGTAGGGCTCGACCCCAGGCGGTATCTGAAGGTGCAATGGTGGGAATGGCTCGGGAAATTTTCATAAGGCACTCGCTGACGGAGCACCCAAAGATTACGCCTTCAAGCCGTTCCAAGGGGGCACTGCGTGTCACCATTAGTGCATGACTGAAGTTCTCCTTTCCTCTCCTCGCGAGGGCGTAGCCCAGATCACTCTGAACCGTCCTTCGAAACTGAATGCAATGACGTCTGAGATGGTGGAGCAATTGCACGAGACTTTGGGTCTGGTGTCCCGTAGTAGGGAATACCGAGTTGTGGTTCTCACAGGAGCAGGTCGCGGATTCTGTGCAGGTCTTGACCTAGGTGGTTATGGAACGGCGCCAGGTTATGAGTGGAACGGGGCTGTGGAAAAAGGGCTAGCTATCCAAAAGCACATTGCATCGTTGATTCCTCGAATGAGAAGTCTGCCTCAGCCCATCATCGCTGCGGTTAACGGGCCAGCTTCGGGTGGTGGTTTTGCCCTAGTGCTCGGTTCAGACATTCGATTGTGTGCCGCTTCTGCTCGTTTTAATGCAGCTTTCATTCGCATTGGTCTGTCCGCATGTGACATAGGTACCAGTTGGCTCCTTCCTCGACTCATCGGAGCTGCTCGTGCTCAAGAAATCATGCTCACGGGACGAATCTTTGACGCAACAGAGGCTGCTCGCATCGGACTCGTTCTGGACGCTGTGCCAGATGATGTACTGCTCGACGCGGCGTACACGAAGGCTGAAGAGATCATGCTCAACACGCCTTTAGGAGTTGCTCTAACAAAAGAAGGTATGTGGTCGGCGCTCGAGATTCCAGGTCTTCAGGCGGCTATCGATATGGAGAATCGTCAGCAGATTATGGCCAGTTTCTCTGACGATGCTCGTGAGACGAGAATCGCAAAATCCGAAGGCCGACCTCCCAAGTATCGCGCCTGACGACGCCAGTTAACTTTTCGTTTCAATCTCCCACGGAATAGTTGTTGAGTACGTCGGGAGAGTAGTTTTATGTCGTGAGCGAACGCGAAATCATGACCTGGGATTCATTCGGAGTAGCAAGTCGTGAACTTGCTACAAGTGTTGCCGATTCGGGGTATGAGCCAGACATCATCTTGGCCATCGCACGCGGTGGTTTGCTGGCTGCTGGCGCACTTGGATACGCACTTGCTGTGAAGAACTTGTACACGATGAATGTTGAGTTCTACACGGGTGTTGATGAGCGACTTCCAGTCCCAATGATTTTGCCGCCGGTTCCAGACCTTGTCGAATTGCGTTTCGCACGAGTGCTCATTGTGGACGACGTTGCCGACACTGGACACACATTGAAGATTGTTGAAGACTTTTTCCGTGGTCGCGTGAAAGAAGTGCGCTCAGCAGTGTTGTATGAAAAGTCTCACTCTGTGGTGCAGTGCCAGTACGTATGGAAGCACACCGATTTGTGGATTAACTTCCCATGGAGCGATAAAGATCCAGTCGTCAAGCGCGACGGAATTATCAAGGACGCGTAAGCGTCACTTCATCTCTTTCAATATTGTTAGAGCCGCATTGCGGCCGCTTGCGCCCCACACTCCCGCGCCAGGAAAAGTCGCTGCGCCTGTGAGATACAGGCCTTTTATCGGTGTGTGGTATCTGGTGAGTTCTGGTGTTGAGCCAAGAAATGCTGCCAACGGTCCACCAGCGAAGCTTGTGGCGTGTCCTTTAGGTAGATGGAACTCCGACTCGTAGTTGGCTGGAGACATGACTCGCCAATCGATTATCGAATCGATAAATTCTGGTTGGACGAGAGACCCGAATTGTTTGAGCCAACGTTCAGGTTCATCTGTGTTAGCCCAACCGCCTTGAAGCGAATACGGAGTGAAGAGAGCCTCGAGACTGAAGACATGGCGACCGGCTGGCGCAAGTGTGTCGTCAATTAGAGACGGAGTGTTTGCAAGCAGTGCCATGCGTGGCATAGTGCGACCATCGCGCAACATCTGTGCACCACGGTCAAGCTCGGCCAACGATGGACTGATGACAATTGTTGACGCCTGTGCAATACCCGCCAAAGGGGAATGTTGTAGACCATTCAGAACGGGTGCAATGGTTGCTACTGCATCAATCTTTGATTCATAACCCTCACCAGGGGTGGAGTTTTTCCAACGATCAACTAATGACGATGCTCGAGCAGGAGGATTCTTCAGCCACGAGACAAACGTGCTGTGTGGATCACACGCCGAAACAACGATGCGCGAACTGACGGTGGCGCCGTCACTTGTTTGCACAGCACTCACTTTGTTTCCCTCGCAAACGATGCCTACAACTCGAGTGCTCGTTCGCAACATTCCGCCATGCTGTAAAAACGCCTTCTTCAAACTCTCAGGCAACATGCCGCTTCCGCCTTTAGGCCTTCCGAGATGAGCAACGTGCCGAAGCGAATAGGCGAGTGCACCGAGGCCAGTTCCCGGTGTTTCAGGTGAGATACCCCACACAACGGGGCCTTCCACCATGGCTGGTCCGATGATTGCTTCATTGTCAAAAAACTGTCGCATGACATCTGCTGCAGACATGCGACTCATGCGCAACATGGTGGCAACTCCACGACCTCCACGGCGGGCAACACTTGCGAGAAGCGACCCACGGGTCGGTGGGTTGGCAGCGGCATCGAGGACTAGTCGTGCTACCGGCATTGTGGCTCGTGCAAATTTGCGATATCCGTCGATCGCATCAGGATGCACAGATGCAAGTGATTCAATTGTCTGCTCCACGTCGTGCCATAGCGGCCACATTTTTTCGCTCGTCCAATCACCGTTAATTTGCGGTGGTTCAACATTGATGTATTCCAAACCGTGAGATGCGAGGTTCAATTCTTCTGCGACTGGAGTTGTGCGAAATGTGAGATGGTCGCAATTGCAAATGTTGACAGACGCACCGGCGAACGAATCACTTGCGGCTGTTCCACCAACTTCTGAGCGTGCTTCAATCAGCAGTGTGGAGAGTCCACTTTTTGCAAGATAGGCGGCCGTAACTAATCCGTTGTGTCCAGCACCAATAACAATCGCATCAAAATCTTTGGTTGAACGCTTAACCATGGTTTCCATTCTTTCACTGAGATAGGTTGAGGGTATGGCTCATTCTTCACGTCAACTAGGCGATCTGCGCGCCCCTGAACTGCCCTCAGCTCTCACCCGGGATTCAATCATCGTGCTCCCGTTGGGCGCCATCGAACAGCATGGACCCCACCTTCCCCTGAACACGGACTTTGTCGTTGCTGATGCAGTCGCAAATGCCGCGGTTAAGGAATTCGGTGAAGAGAGCCAGGCATGGATTCTGCCTACTTTGCCCTTTACGAAGTCAAATGAGCACGCTTGGAGCGGTGGCACCATGTGGCTGTCTGCTCAGACCATGATGTCCGTTCTGGACGATATTGCTCGCAGTGTTGCTTCTACATCTGCGCGCAAAATTCTCTTTGTGAATGGTCATGGCGGCAATAGTGCACTGACGGCGATGATGAATCGTGAAATCCGATTGAAGTACGGATTGCAGACTTTCTTGGCGCACCCACACATGCCAGCCGATCAAGGTGGTTCCTCAGCCGTGTCCGAACTAGGTATGGGCGTGCATGGCGGTATGGATGAAACGTCTGTCATGTTGCACCTACGACCAGAACTTGTTGATATGTCTTTGGCAGTGCGAAGGGTTCCAGAAAAGTTGGCCGAGAACGAACAAGTGCGTTTTGGTGGCCGTGTTGCCTTTGGCTGGTTGTCGAATGATTTCTTTCCCGAAGGACACATCGGTGACCCCACTGACGCAACATCAGAACTTGGCGCACAGATGGTTCGCTCAGCAACTGACAGTCTTGGCGGCGCTTTGCGAGAGATCAGTCGCTTCGATTTCGGCCGTTAAGCCTGCAAAGGTCTGACAAGACGCACACTGCTGAACTGATTCGGGACAAAGAAAAAGGGAGGGACCTTTCGGCCCCTCCCAATCTCTAGTAGTTGTCTAGCCGAGCTTGATGCTTGGATCGATGTACTTGTTCGTGACGATTTCCTCGGCGGTGAGGTCAGCCTTTGGCTTGCTACCGTTTGCGGTGAACACTGGAAGTGCAGTCTTGATGAAATCTGTTACGCGATCAAGGTCGAATGAACCAAGAGTTCCGTCTGGGCTGTTTGCAATCAGTTGGTCTAATTGCATCTTTTCAACTGCTGCTGCGGCCTGACCTGCGTCATAAACCCAACCGTTGTTGTACTGGGTGACAGCATCCAAGATGATTGCGTTTGCAGTTTCTGGAGCTGCAACATAGTCAAGTGCGGCTTGCTGAATAACTGGTACCAGTGCCTTCAAGCAGGAGTCGTACTTTTCAATGTTTGCTGGAGTACCACCCAAGGATTGAGCGTATGCAGTCCATCCGGCACTGTGGATGTACTGGTAAGCCACTGGCTTCATCCATTCCTTCAAAACCTTTTCGTAGAAGTATGGCTCGGCAGTACCGAAACCTTGCTGAGCATCCTTGCCGCCAGCGGCAAGGAACGATGCTGGTGCACCGTCGTAGGTATCGTCAGTCTGTTTCTTATCCAAGATGCCTGTACCGGTGAAGTACTCCATGTATGCAGCACCACCGAAGTAGCGAACTTTCACACCTGGTTCTTTGAGGTCAGCAATTTCTTTTACGTCTGGGTATGTAGCAGGGTCCCACATGATGATTTGTGGGTTGATGTTGAATGGTGCAACAACAGCAACTGTTGGGAACTCATCGCCTGAGTGCGCAACTGCTTCGTCGGTGCTGGTGAAGCCCAAAAGAATTGATGGATCCTTGTACAGCTCAGCTGTTACTTGGCTGTAACCAATTGCTGGTCCACCAGCGCGGATTTCAACCTTTACACCAGTGGTCTTTCCACCGGCCATGAGATCACCAGAGACGCGAAGTTTCGCGGTGTCAACGGTGTAACCAGGGCCAATGAGTTGGTACAAGTTGCCGTGTTCTGCTTCTGGGTTCCAGTCAGTCTGAAGTGAAACTGTTTCTGGACATCCGGCGGCAAGAAGGTCGACGCCTTCTGCTGCTGGTGCAGTTGTTGTATCGGATGATGAATCACTGCCGCCACACGCTGCGAGCGTGAGAACTGCTGCGACTGTCACTCCGAGAAGTGGTCTGATTTTCATGGTTGGTGTCTCCTGGGTAATGGATGTTTTCTGAGGGATGGGTCACTGACCCCTGTTGGTGATATGCCACTTTCCAATTGCTCTACGAGAGAGCAATCCGAAAGCAAGGAATACCACCAGACCTAAAACGCTCGCCATGATGATGGAGGTGATGAGTTCAGCT
>JAPKZX010000029.1:0-8366 GCA_026393575.1 Actinomycetota bacterium | reverse complement strand
GAGTTCAGCTCCCCATAGGCGGTTGCGATACACGTCAATTTGTGCGCCGATACCAACGACGCCGCCTTGACGGAAGTAGAAGTCACCAACGACTGCACCGATGACAGCCAGGCCAGCGGAGATGCGAAGTCCAACAAAAATATTGGGAAGTGCTGCTGGGAACTGAAGTTTGGTAAGTCGAGTCCACCGTGATGCTCCTTGAAGCGTGAACAATTCGTGTTGGCTCTTATCTGCAGACACAAGTCCAAACAGAGTGTTGCTCACAATCGGGAATATTGCGATGAGTACAACGACAAAGAGGCGCTGCTTTTGGGTCCCATCGATGAGTGCACGGATAAGCGGGGTGAGGGCAAGGATGGGTGCACTCTGAACAGCTACGAGGTACGGCCATGTCGCGCGCTCGAGCCAGCGACTAGTGCTCATAATGATGGCTAGGAACATACCGACAACAATCGTTATGGCTAGTCCGATAAGCGCAACTTTGGCTGTGTCCCATACGGATACGAGAATCGGCTGGAAGCCACGTCGTTCACCAGTTCGCCAAACAAGAAATCCCTCATTGATCACCTTGTGGGGTGTTGGAAGGAGGAATCTTTTTTCGGGAGGCAAAATTACGTCAGACAGTAGGTACCAAAGTCCAATGAAGATAACAAAGACAATTGATGGTCCTAGATAATCGGAGAACACAAAACGCTTCTTCGCTTCAGGAAGTGTTTCCTCGATAATTGGTTGTTTGAAGATGACGTCACTCATTGGTGTGCTCCTCGAAGAGCATGGGAAACTTCTCCGCACAATTCGGCAAATGCAGGTTCGTATCGAAGATCGTGGGAACGCGGATATGCAAATGGAACATCGAATGAATGCGTAATACGGCCAGGGCGCGCTGACATGACCAAAACCTTGGTTGACATGTATACGGCTTCGGAGATGGAGTGTGTAATGAACAATCCAGCGAATCCTTCAATCTGAAATAGTCGAAGGAGTTCATCGTTGAGGCGCTCACGAGTGATCTCGTCTAGTGCGCCAAATGGCTCGTCAAACAAAAACACTTTTGGTTTGAGAACTAACGAGCGGGCGAGTGAAGCGCGCATACGCATGCCGCCGGATAGTTGTCGTGGATACTTATCTTCGAAACCACGCAAGCCGACAAGGTCAATTGCCCCAGCAGCCAACTGTTGTCGTTCGGCTTTGCCGATTTTGTGCAACTCAGCGATGAGTTCAACATTGCGTTGTACTGTGCGCCACGGCATGAGTGTTGCGTCCTGGAAGACGTATCCGATGCTGTCGCGATCAACCGAGCATGTCCCGCCGGTGTTTGCTTCAAGATTTGATGCAATTCTCAACAATGTTGACTTGCCGCAACCTGACGGCCCGACAACGGTTACGAATTCGCCAGGTTTTACGCCGAAGGAAACATTGTCAAGGGCTCGTGTCCCGTCGTCAAACGTCATAGAGACATTGTCGAAAGTGAGAAGTGAAGAGGTATTGGTCATAGATGTGCTCATAGAAAAATCGACAACATCTGCACTCCGCATACCCCTAGAGATTAGGCATGGCGAACACAAAGAATGTCACCGAAATGTTTACTTTCTGTTTCGTTTTTGTTCGCTGATCACGACGCCGCCATATACGACAAATCTGTCGGGGGGCCCCATCGCAATTGCTTCTCTAACAGTAGTGGAACGTATGCCAACAAGATTTGCAGCCAATCCAACAGCGAGCAGTTGTTTCTCTCCTGTGACAATCAGGGATGAGTTTGTGGTGACACTCTCCGTGGCTTCGGCTGTGGATAAGTGTGAAGCGGTCATCAAGAGTGATGCGATTTCAAGTGGATCTGCACGACCAACCAAGTTAAAAGGGTCTTGTAAGTTGTCAGCGCCGGCGGCCACATTTACCCCTGCACGACGCAATGCGTGAATAGGCGTTATGGCTCTAGGGGAATTTGACTGAACTCCGCGGGCCTGTAGGTACAGATTTGTCTGGGGAAGGGCGATGACTGAGATACCTGCGCTAGCAACCAATTGGGCTATCCGCTGAATATCTCGCTCATCTCTCGTGGATAGCGATACGCAGTGGCTCGCAGCAATTCGGTGTTGGATACCTTGCGACAAAACCACATGAGCCACATGTTCCAGGTCCACCGAAGTTGGTCGTAGGTTTTCGTCTGCATGTAGGTCGAGCGGGATGCCTGCAGATACCGCAGTCTGAACTAAGAACTCAACTGCCCCCTTTGGGTCAGGATCCAAATGAGGGCAGCCTCCAATGACATCAATCCCGGCATCGATTGCGTCGCGGGCAAGCGAACGACGCGAAGCGCCCTCGATCCCGGTGAGAGGCCACTCCATAAGTGCTGCTACCTGAATGTCTATGAAGTGTGCGCATCGCTTCTTGACTTCAAGAAGGGCCAGCACGGAGTCAAGTCCGCCCGACAAGGTTGTATCTGCATGGGTGCGAATGGCTGTGACGCCATTACGCGACATGAGCGTGGCTGCTCTAGTAGCTCTTTCGATGGTGTCGGCGGGTGTGAGGGTGTGACGAACATTGGCTAGTCCTTCAATGGCCCCCATGAGATCGCCTGCTGGATTGTGCACACGGTCTGCAAGAAACGCTTTATCGAGGTGGGCATGCGGCTCGACAAAACTTGGCAGTACACAGAAACCGCGAGCGTCTAATTCTTCCTCGTATGTATGCGCAGAGGATGGAGATACCTCAACAATGCGACCGTCTTTGATTCCGATATCTACTATCGATGCGTCACTCAATTGCGCCGAGCGAACGATGAGGTCGCCGTGTGTCATGAACTAAATAAGAGGTGACAGATTTGGCAATGGGCGACGGGTCATTGTCTCGCCTAATTGAGGAAGAACCTCTTCTGCGAATAAATGCATTTGCTCATTCATTTCCTCGCGAGTGACGCCAGGAAAATCAAAGAAGATGCAGAGATGCTTGAGGTCGAGAAGTTCCTTCCAGAAACCAATGTTCTCCACGACATCATCCACTGAACCGATGGCTTGAATCTTTTGATCGACTGATTCCTGAACCGTTGGGCAGTGATTGAAAGCCACTTTTGAACCATCTGGATTTCGGTACGAGGAGAATCTGCCGTAAGGAGCCAGGAAGTTACAGAACTCGTCGTGACCAGGTTTGCCCTTACGCATTGCTGCTTCACGGGTCTTTCCTATATGCATGTTCATCACAAGCATGCGATCGTCACCTGGGGCAACGGGCTGGCCCATCTCTTCACGAATCTCGGCATACCGATCCCATTTTTGTTTTTGACTGTCGGGGTTTTGTAGCCAATACACCGCTTTGTGTCCGGCACGTGGCACATACTCCATTGTCTCTGGCGATGTGACGGGTTGGTACACGTCTACATGGCGCTCTGGGCGAGGAATAAGTGTGAGGTCGTCAACGTATGAACCGCGATCTGGAATGTCGTCAGGAGGGAAGACAAAATGTTTCCCACGGAAACTGAATCGCTCGTTTGCCCAGGCGGTCTTGATTACTTCAATTGATTCTTCAAAAATCTCACGGTTGAGTCGATCGTGTTCAGCCGACATGGCATTATCGCCAGATGCAACAACAGTTCCGAGTGACCACGCTTCACGTGGCACTGTGCCACGACCAACGCCAAACTCCATACGTCCACCTGTGATGATGTCGGCCAATGCAAAATCTTCTGCCAAGCGCAGTGGATGCCACTGAGGAATCACATTGAACATCTGCCCAAGGCGGAGGTTCTTTGTCTGTCCTGCAAGATGTTGTCCGAACATAACTAGGTTCGGTAGTACTTCGTAACCCTCGTACTGGAAGTGATGCTCAGTCAGCCACATTGTGTCGTACCCGAGTGAATCTGCGGTGCGTGACCATTCAACAAGATTGCGATAGCACTCGATCACCGCGTCATTTCCGTATCGACGGGAGGTAGGTGTGATTGCTGGGTCACCTGCATCCGGCATAGGGACTGTGCAAAAGAAGTTTGTATCAACGCGCATGGTCTAACCGTAGTGCACGACTAGTAGGTATTTGTCTTCGGAAAATGAACTAGTTGTTAAGCATTCACCAAATGCCGCGCGCACTAAAAACATCTCGGAGCGCGATGGTGTCGTCGCTCATGATGCCGTCAGCACCCAGGTCCAGCAAGCGACCAATTTCCTGGGGGTCGTCAATGGTCCATACATGAACGAAAAGGCCAAGATCGTGTGCTCGTTGCACCGTCCGTTTGGTGACAACGGGTATCGGACCCTGCCGTACGGGAACCTGCGCGACCAGCGCATGTTTTGTAGGTCGTAGCGGTATTCGTGCGTGAGTACCCAGCACCAAAGCTGCTACTTCTCGCGGGCCCATGGAAGTACACACTGAAGACCCAAATTCTTCACGAATGCGGGCGAGGCGTTGGTCGCTAAAACTGCCGATGCACACTCGGTCCAGACATTTAGACGTGCGCAGCTGCTGAATGAGGGGAGCCACTACCGCATCTGATTTGCAGTCAATGTTTAGGTTCACCTCTGGCCAAGCATCAAGGATCTCTATCAACATCGGGATGGGGTCAGTTCCGTCAATCCGAGCAATACTGAGTTCGTCAAGTGTTGCATCGGCAATCTTGAGAGATGAGCCGCAGGTACGTTGCAGATCATTGTCGTGAAAAGCCACGACATGTCCATCCGAGGTGGCGTGTACGTCTGTCTCTAAATAGCGATAGCCAAGATCTACAGCGTGTTGAAATGCGCGCATTGAATTTTCGGGCGCCGCAGAGGTTCCTCCACGGTGCGCAAAAGCGATGGGCTTGGTGGTTTCTAGATAGGGATGCGGTGATGCCATTAGATGGATCGACCAGCAGCCTTCCAGTACTCGTCTTTCAGAAGTCGCTTGTACAACTTGCCAGTCGGATGGCGAGGTAGTTCTGCACGGAAATCAACGCTTCGAGGGCATTTGATGTCTGCGAGTTGCTCACGACAATATGCAATGAGTTCCTTAGCTAGTGATGCGGCTTCTTCTTCGGACGCAGGCATTGAAACTGGCTGAACAACTGCCTTTACTTCTTCGCCAAAGTCGTCGTTCGGAACACCAAAGACTGCAACGTCTACGACCTTGGGGTGGTTGACGAGAACGTTCTCTGCTTCCTGCGGATAGACGTTCACTCCACCTGAAATGATCATGAACGCTTTTCTGTCAGTGAGATACAAGAAATTGTCAGCATCTAGGTATCCAACATCGCCGAGAGTTGACCATCCACGACCTTTCGGATCACGAGACGCCTTTGTCTTTTCAGGGTCGTTGTGATACTCGAAAGTCGCTTCGCTCTCGAAGAAAACGGTTCCTGACTCGCCAGATGGCTGCTCATTTCCTTCTTCGTCACAGATGTGAATGATTCCTTGAATGGCTGTACCAACTGTCCCAGGATGGGCTAACCACATGTCGCTATTGCAATACACGAAACCGTTTCCTTCGGTACCTGCGTAGTACTCATGGATAATCGGGCCCCACCAGTTAATCATTGCGTGCTTAGTAGCGACCGGGCATGGCGCCGCGGCATGAATTGCAACTTTGAGTGAAGAAACGTCGTATTTGTTGCGCACAGCGTCTTCGAGTTTGAGCATGCGAATGAACATTGTTGGCACAACTTGGGTGTGACTTGCTTTGTATTTCTCTGCGTACTTCAGATAGTCCTCAGCATCGAAGTGTTCCATCACAACAGTTGTTCCACCGATGCCGTGCACTGACATATTGAAACGAAGGGGAGCTGCGTGATACAGCGGCGCAGGAGATAGATACACCATTGCGTCGCTAAATCCGTACAGACCCACTGTGAGTAATTGCGACAATCCGCTAGCCGTACCCAATGGTGTGCCTGGGAATGGTCGCGCAACTCCCTTTGGCATACCGGTGGTGCCGCTTGAATACAGCATGTCTGTTCCGTCAATCATGTTTGCGGGTTCGTCTGACGATGCGCTGTCAACTGTTGATTCGTACGAGTCGTAACCCGGAATTGTTCCGCCAATCATCAGTCGCAAATGAACATTGGGAATGTCGTTCACAATGTCTTGGGCTTGATCAGCCTTGTACTTCGAAGTGATGAAACCCTTGGCCGCACAATCATTAATGATGTACGTGATCTCTGCTTTGGTGAGACGGCTTGAACATGCTGTGTATACGAGCCCCGCGTAGTGGCAACCCCAAATAACTTCGAGGTACCGAGGATTGTTCTCCATACATATGGCGATGTGATCTCCGGCGACGAATCCGGCGGCGCGCAATACATTGCTGAGTCGAAGAGCTTGATCGTGCAACTGCGCGTAAGTGATGACCTCGCCCGTCTCGGCCTGGATCACGGCTGGTCGGTCTGGGTGGGTTGCTGCAAAGATGCCTGGGTACATGTACTAAAACTAACGAATGACAGCAGTCACATGGCAACCAGCAGGTCGGCGCCTCGTTTCTGAGGTCACTTCGGAACTAGATTTGTTCCAGTTTCAATCCAAAGGACTAAGCCATGACCACTATTGACACCGCCACCATCGACGAGGCAAAGATTCTCGAGTTGGCTCAGGAATTGATTCGCCAGTACCCGCCTTCAACTACCTCAGTGATCGACTTCCTGGGTGCTCAGTTCGATATGGGTCTCGCATGGGTGCATTTCCCCGTAGGCCATGGTGGCCTCGGAGCCAATCCTAAGTTTCAGAAAACAGTGAACGAATGTGTGTATGCAGCCGGTGCTCCAAACCCGATGTACCGCAACCCAATTGGTCACGGTATGTGTGGGCCAACAGTTGTGGAGTGGGGAAGCGATGAACAGAAGAAGCGTTACCTTCGTCCGTTGTTTACAGGTGAAGAAGTGTGGTGCCAGTTGTTCTCAGAGCCCGGTTCTGGATCTGACTTTGCAGGCCTATCTGCGAAAGGCGAAAAAGACGGTGATGAGTGGATCTGTAATGGTCAGAAGGTGTTGACCACATTGGCTCATCTTTCACGATTTGGTTTGTTAGTTGTACGAACTGACGCAGACGCTGTCAAGCACGCTGGTCTCACGGCATTTGTTGTTGACATGCAGGCTCCTGGCGTTGAAGTGCGTCCGCTGCGCCAAATGACAGGTGAAGCAGAATTCAATGAGGTGTACTTCACAGACGTACGCATCGCAGAAGCTGAAATGTTGGGTAATCCTGGCGACGGCTGGCGTGTCAGCCTGACAACGCTCATGAACGAGCGTGTTTCAATTGGCGGATCAATCCCTCAACAAGGCAGTGGGTCAATCGCCATTGCGGTGAAGGAATGGAAGGCGTTGCCAGAAGATCGTCGTGATGCTTCAACACGTGATGAGTTGATGAAGCTGTGGATTCGCGCAGAAGTTCATCGTCTCACCAATATTCGAGCTAATGCTCAGCGTCGCATGGGTGCGCCAGGACCCGAGGGTTCCATCGGAAAGATGGAGAGCGCCAACCTCAATAAGGATGTGTATGCATTTGCTATTGGGCTAATGGGTGCCGACGGCATGTTGTACGGCTCATATGAAATGGTTCGTCCTGAAACTGCAATGGGTTACGACGGTGTTCAGAAGGCATTCCTTCGTTCTCGTGCAAACTCCATCGAAGGCGGAACCACGGAAGTGATGAAAAACATTCTTGGCGAACGCATTCTGGGATTGCCGGGCGATGTACGTGTCGACCGTGAGATTGCTTGGAACAAAGTTCCCCGCAACTAGATCTAGCCGACGTGCGCTAGGAGAATTCCTGCGTATGCAGCCAATAGCGAAGCAAGAAGGCCAACGGCCCCGCCAAGAGCCTTGGCAAGTTTTGTCGTGCCTGCTGAGTGAATGATGGTGGCGATTATTGCGATGCCGACCATGAGCATCTTGATGCCAAATGTTGCCATGTAGGAACTTGACTGCTCTGATGCATCCATAGTGCCGAGGCCCCACGCGCCTGTGAAAACAATCAGAATCATGGCTGGCCATGCAACCTTGGCGAATCCTTTTGCAACTATCGGTAGTGCATTTGGAGCATCACGTCGAAGACTCGGCACTATGCCGGCAAGAACGAACTGTCCGCCAACCCACACAGTGACAGCCAGGATGTGGAGGTAGATGCGTAGAGAGTCGATTGTCGGTGAGATCATGAGATAGAGAGTGCCTCAAGTACGGCGCTTGCTGCAAGTGCGCGGTCATCCATGCCTGGGGTGTTCAGTACGGACGCGCCACACATGGTGGTGATCGCAATGTCGATGGCTGCTTGAAGATCACGAATGTTACGTGGAGGAGGAAAGTACTCGTCCTCATCTGTAACGAAGATCTCTTCAACTCCGTCTGTGGGCGATAACGCGTTGATGACCTGCTCCACTAATTCCTCTGGTGCAGAGGCGCCCGCTGTAATGCCGAC
>JAPKZX010000092.1 GCA_026393575.1 Actinomycetota bacterium | reverse complement strand
ATGGACGAAGCAATCTTCGAAGAGTTCAAGGGACCCGGAAACATGGAATTGCGTCTTGACCGCCGCATTGCAGAGCGCCGCGTTTTCCCTGCCATCGACGTTGATGCCTCAAGCACCCGTCACGAAGAACTGCTGTTCGAGCGCAAGCAACTCCAGCTGGTCTGGAAACTGCGCCGAGTCCTCAGTGGCCTTGCCCAGGACGGAAACCCCGCTCCAGGCTTGGAAATGCTGATGGATCGCCTGAAGACCTTTGGAACTAACGACGAGTTCTTGGCCGAAATCGCCAAGACGCCCGGCGCGTAGTTCCCGATACAATCAAGAGTCCGTTTCGAGGAGCCAGAGACATGAAGACCGATACCCATCCCCAGTACGCAGATGTCAACGTGAAGTGTTCATGTGGCAATGAGTTCACCACTCGCAGCACCCGTGGCGGAGCTATCAGCTTGGAACTCTGCAACGAGTGCCACCCATTCTTCACTGGTAAGCAAAAGCTTGTCGACACCGGTGGTCGTGTTGAGCGCTTCAACAAGCGTTACGGCGCTCGTACCAACGCTCCAGCTCGCCCAGAGTGATTCTGCGTGGCGCATCGCGTCACGGTTTTTACTTTCATTTCGGAATCTCGCATGGACCAAGTCGACACTGAACGTCGCTCTCGACTTCTTGCTCTAAAACTTCGTGCTCTTATTCGTGAGCATCTCGGATTATCTGGCGACCCTGACGGTCGCGTCGAAGTCTTTGCTCCCGGCGCTGCGTTTATTACAAACGATGCGGTGTGGCTTCTTATCGACGGCAATGCTGCTCGCGCTTTAGGTGGCGTACTTGCATGGGGCACCAAGTTCGAATTGCCAATTCATCTTGTGGTGGAAAATGACTCAGGTCTCCTCGCACGCCGCGCCGCGTTATTCGATGTAGATGTCACTGTGTGGCATGCAGATGAACGCGTGCTCTTGCCAGCCCTGGCCGAACCACATTTGCCAACAACACAAGCAAAGCCAGAGCATCTTGCATTTACAGAACTCATTCAGTCGTCTGGTGCAGATGCACTTGTAGAGCACGGCATTGTTGTGGGCGAAGTGCGCGGGCTTGAGATGTGTCGCGTAGTTGATGATGTAGTGAGTGGTGTTGCACGTTTAGAAGTAGGCATGGGCGTGAACGACCGTGAAGCATTTGCCATGGTGCATGGCGAACTTCCCACAGAGCAAGCCTTGCGCAATGTGATTGATGCAGTTGCAATACATCGTGAGCATGGTGCCAATGTGCATCCGTTCAATCAATTCGGTGCAGAGCGCATGCATCGCTGGCGCGCACTACAAGACCCAACGTCAATTGGTTTTTCACGCTTAGACCCAGTAGATCCACCAGTGAAGCGCACGAACCTGAAAGATGCAGTGCCATGCGCAGCAATTGGTTCTACTGACTCTGGGAATCTCTCGGCCGCTGTTTTTGTGCATGGGGTGGATCTTGATGTTGTTCCATTCGCAGTCGATACAGCATCGCGTTTAGGCATTGATGAAGTGACCATCGTGGCGCGCCGGCAAGATGTCACGCCATCTATTGAACGCTTAGCAAACATGGCGTCTGTATTTGTTCGGTTTGCATTTATCTCATCAGCAACATGAAAACAGCACGCACCTCGTTGTTCATGGCAGCTGTTGCACTGTTTTCGGTGTCTTGTAGTTCACAAAGCAGTACGCCGACAACTACTTCATCCACGGTCGTGCAAAGTTCTCCCGTACGCACCACAGTCCCTTCGAAACCTGGCGCTGCAACGAAGGCGTGGAACGAATATGTGAAATCGTTCGTCACCATTGATGTCTCAGAGATATCAAAGAGCGATTGCGGTGTGTACGCAATGCTGGTCACCGAAGGCAGCCTTACTTTTTATGACTGGAATGGTGTGCAGTGGACAGACATCTCTTCGCTACTCATGGGGGGTCGTGGTCAATTTCCATTGAAGGTGTACTCACATGACTTCACTAACGATGGCGTCGTTGATTTCTTTATTACATACGGCGATAACAAGTCTCGAGGTGGAGCAACGTATGGCGGGTTCTTCGCGTTCCCATGGAGCGGCGATAACGCATGTGAGTGGGGATGGGTGGACATTGATAACGGTCGCGATATCACCAAAGTGGTGGAATCACCAGAGATAGACCAACGACGTGGCGTTGTGTATTCGAGTGGATACGAGTCTGGAAGATGGCAGACCTACGGAAAACTCAGTTACCTGCCAGCAAGCAGTTCGTTTGTCTTCCAAAAGGCATTCAAGGACTAACGCCTCGCAGCCCCTAGCCTTATAAACCGTGAACAGCAGGCTTGAATCCATTGAACGGGATTACACCGAACTCGAGGTCAGCCTGGGCAGTCCCGAGGTACTCGGAGACCAAAACCGCCTGCGCGAAGCATCACGCAAATACAAACAACTCACTCCACTTATTGAGTGCATCCGGTCGCTGCGAGACGCAAAAGGCGATGCCGAGGCTGCAAAAGAATTGATGATCGAAACTTCTGGCGACGAACGTGAATCGTTTCGTGCGGAAGCTGCAGCGGCAGAAGCCCGCGTAGAAGAACTCGAAGCACGATTGCAAGTGCTCTTGTTGCCTCCCGATGTGAATGACGGCAAGCCAGTCATCATGGAAATTCGTGGTGCTGAGGGCGGCGAAGAAGCAAACTTGTTTGCACGCGACCTCTTGGAGATGTACGTGGCGTACGCGTCGAAGCGCGGTTGGTCGGTGGAGACATTGCAACTCGACAACTCTGAAATGGGTGGCATCAACCAAGTCACGTTGCTGGTGAAAGGTGATGATGCGTGGAGTCACTTGAAGTTTGAAGGTGGGCCACACCGCGTGCAACGCGTGCCGGCTACCGAAGCACAAGGCCGCATTCATACATCGTCTGCAACCGTGGCAATCATGGTGGAAGCCGAAGAACTCGACCTTGAAATCAACGACAACGACCTCAGTATCGATGTGTATCGCGCATCTGGTGCCGGTGGTCAGCACGTCAACACCACAGACTCTGCAGTGCGCATTACACACAAGCCCACAGGATTAGTGGTGGCAATGCAGGACGAACGCAGTCAATTGCAAAACAAATTGCGCGCAATGACGGTGCTTCGTTCGCGCTTGCTCAAGCTTCGCGAAGAAGAACAAGAAGCCAAAGCATCTGCCGAGCGTCGTGCGCAAATTGGCGGCGGTGGCCGTGGCGAAAAGATTCGCACCTACAACTACAAAGAGAATCGCATCACTGATCATCGCATTGGTTTTACGTTGTATCAGCTGCAAGCAGCCTTGGGTGGCGAACTTGATCCAGTGATTGATGCGCTATCTGCAGACCTTCGCGCTCGTCAACTAGCCAATAACGAATAATGCCACATGTCTGGTGAAGCATCAGCAGAGCACATCACATGGCGCGCCATGCTGCAACGTGTGGAAGAGCAAGTTGGTCAGCGAAACATTGCACGATGGTTGTGTGAACACGCAAGCGGTTGCGATGCCGATGAATTCTCTGAAGTGCTTGATGAATTAGTAAGTGAGCGTTCGGGTCAGCAACTGCACGACATGTTGCAACGTTATGCAACTGGTGAGCCATTGCAATATGTGATGGGTCGTTGGGCTTTTCGTCAATTAGATCTGTTGGTAGACAAGCGAGTTCTCATTCCTCGACCAGAAACTGAGTTGATTGTGGACATTGTGAAGAACTACCTCGGTGCGAAGAGGGAAGCCATCACACTCGTCGATTTGGGTACGGGTTCTGGTGCCATCGGTTTATCGTTGCTTCACGAATTACCACTTGGTGCAGCAACGGTGTGGATGACCGATGAATCAGAAGATGCACTACATGTTGCGCGCGCTAACGCCGCAGGTATTGGCCGGCCGGCAATTGGTGCGCGCTTCGCTCACGGAAATTGGTGTGATGCGTTGCCAGCCGAGTTAGTAGGTGTGTGTGACGTTGTGGTGAGTAACCCGCCGTACATCGCCGAAGGTGATGCTGAAGTAGAAGCCTCGGTATTGCAGTGGGAACCTAGCGACGCGTTGTTCGCGGGTGTTGATGGCCTCGCAGACATTGCACAGATTGTGCAGACGGTACCGAAGTGGTTAGCAGCCGGTGGCATGTTGGTGACCGAGATGGGATACACACAGGCTTCAGCAATTCAGCAATTGTTTAGTGCCGCAGGTTTCACGCATGTCACTGTGCACCAAGACCTCACGGGTCGCGACAGATTTGTTTCGGGAATCTTTGGCTAGCTCAGCCCAGAGTGCGGCGCAAAAATTCCAATTGATGCAGCAACAAATTCTCGGCCACTTTTTCCTGCGGTGTCATGTGTGTAACGCCAGATAGTGGAAGAACCTCGTGGGGTTTCCCAGCAGCAAGTAGCGCAGAAGATAGTTGCAAAGTATGTGCAGCCACCACGTTGTCGTCGGCAAGACCGTGAATCAACAACAGTGGTCTCTCAAGTGATGCAGCATCGTTCATGAGTGAAGTTGCTGCATACGGAGCATCATTTACGGCAGGGTTACCCAAGTAACGCTCTGTGTAATGGGTGTCGTACAAGCGCCAATCTGTAACTGGAGCACCAGCGATGCCCGCATGAAACACATCACCCCGACGAAGCACGGCAAGCGCAGCAAGATACCCACCAAAACTCCAGCCACGAATACCAACTCGTGTTGTGTCTGCGCGAGGCTCTAAGTCATCGAGTGCTCGCAGCACTTCCACTTGATCTTCTAGAACTTGTTGCGCCAGATCATTTGCCACACCACGTTCCCATGCAGAACCTTTTCCGGGTGTGCCTGTGTTGTCTGCAATGACCACCACAAAACCTTGATCTGCAAACCACTGCGATGAATTGAATGCTGATGAAGCACTGACGACGCGTTGTGCATGTGGACCGCCGTAAGGGTCGAACAACACCGGCAGTGGAGTAGTGAGTCCATCGTTTGGCAGCAAGATGGCTACTGGTATCTGACGTGGTCCAACAGCCATGATGCGAATATTTGGCTTCACTAGTGGCGTTTCTGCAAGAGAGCGAATAGAGAAGCGCTTAGTTGCCGAGACAAATTCAAATTCAGCGCCAATAGTGGCCAAAGTTGAAGTACGAGAAACGTAAGCGTTAGCAGTGCCAGAGAGCGAGACAGACCCGTTAGAACGAGTAAGCCGTTCTTGCGTGTCTAATGCAATGTTGTAGGTCCATGCGTCAGTAATCCATGGAGTCTCGAGTTCGTTTGCCGTGAACACGATTGTGTCGCCAACGCTCACAACACTGCGCACCTGTAATCGAGTTGATGTCGCCGCAAAGTTGTTCACGACTACTTGGCGCATGCCCCCACGGTCTGTGCACGTAACAATGTGGCCATTGTCCAAGATTGTTGGCACGCCAGGTACTAACTCAACCCAATTGGCATCTGTGTCGGTGTATTCAATGCGCGAAGATCCGTTAGCAGGATTAACAACATGAATATCAACACGTTTCTGATCTCGTGTTTGTGTTTGAGCTATAAGTCCGCCAGTGCTCCACGACACCGAGTTCAGATATTCCCATTCGCCACCGAGTGCAACGTCAACCCTTGAACCATCAACCGCCGAGACAATATGTAGAGACACGATTGCATTTGCCGTGCCGGCGGCGGGGTAGCGGTGCTCAACTGCAGGTGAAGAGGGGTGCGCTGGGTCTGCGATGTACCACGTATCAATTGGGTCTACGTCAACACGACAAGCAGCGATGAACTTCGAATCTGGCGACCACCAGTACCCGCGAAAGCGCCCCATCTCTTCAGCAGCAATGAACTCTGCGCTTCCCCACGAGACAGTGTCGTTGTCCTCGGTGGCAAGCACGCGTTCGTTTCCATCAAGTGTGCACACACATAATGCGCCACCGCGTACATAGGAAATGGTGTTGCCATCGGGCGATAAGCGAGCATCGAACACGCCGGGCTCTACGGGTGGAATGGTGACAACGCCACTTGTGAGATTGAGGTGAATTACTTGACCACCAAGAATGGTGACCACGTTTTCAACTTTTGCATCACACGCATACGACGTGATGCCGCTTGCACCTTCACGAGCACGTTCGCGTCGGCGAAGTTCTTCTGCAGTAAGAGTCGCAGTGTCTGCCTTCAAAGTGCGCGGATCAAAAACTTCACGCTCTGTTCCCGTTGCAGTGTCTGTAACCCACAACGTGTTGACTGGGTCCGAGCCACCATGGGAACGCACGAATACGAGACGTGCGCCATCGGGAGACACAGTGAAGTTTCGTGGTTCTCCGAGCGATAGCCGCTGAGTACGCGCGTATTGGCGCGGAAATGTATCGGTCACGCGAGCAGAGTACCCGATGCGTCAGCCTTCACGCGCCGGCCCACCCATTCATTCACACACATGTCGCGACCAACGCCAACATCGGTGCTGTCTACCCATGCACGGCGACCATCATCTAGCAAACAGGAAGCAATGGCTCGTTCTGGATTTCCATCACGGTCGTGCATGACTGAGTAGCCCTCAATTGTCATCTCGCCAGCTGCATCTTCAGGTGAAGCAAGGCTGCGTTGTGGCAATGCATCGATCTGGTTTTGTGGGTAGTCGTACTTGAAACCATCTTTCGGTGGTTCTGTGCTGTACACACCAAATGCATGTTTTGTGGTGTAGCCACCGTTTGCCCATACCAATCCGGTTGAACCAACGCCATTGCGAAGTTCGGTGGCAACAGTTGCGATTGCATGCATCACGTAGTTGTTCCATGGCCCACCAGCAAACGGCAAGCCTCCAGTGCGCGTGAGTTGACTATTGAGGTCTAAGCCCAGTGATTTTGCACCCAACTGCACTGCAGCAGGGACGCATGAATACAAATCAACAATGTCAATGTCGTTAATGGTGCGACCTGCAAGTTCCAACACGCGACGGCCCGCAAGTTCAATTGCGGGAGTGTCGTAGAAGTGGTTGCGATGCGAGATAAATGCGTGCTCGTGTGCATCGCTACCAGACTGCGGGAAAATCCAACGATCACGCGGCACGCCAAGTGCAGTTGCTTTTTCTGCTGAACACAAGATCAACGCAGCAGACATGTCTACGTCGTTGTTTGAGTTCATCAGTTTCGGATACGGAAACCCAATCATGCGGTTGTTTGCAGTTGCAGTGCGAATCTCTTCGGCTGAATATGCCTTCTGCGACCATGCATACGGATTTGCAGAAGCAACTTTGCTGAAGCGCGACCACAGTTCACTGATGTGCACTTGGTGTTCGTCAATGCTGCGGCCCGCTTGAGCACGCAATGAAGTTTCAAAAAGTGGATAAATCTGAATGGGCATCACAATCTTGCGTGCAATTTCCTCTGGCATGTTCATGGTGAGGTCTTCAGAGACGGCTACCGGAGCAATGTCGGTGTAGCGCCAATCTGGTTCAACACCAGCCTTGCGATACCGAGCACGAGTACGTGTGGTTTCGCCACCAGTCAAAATGATGAGGTTGTGCTCGCCCGCAAGAATTTGGCGAGACGCTGAGTTGACCAACGTTTGGGGTGTGTTGCCACCCATGGCAGACAAGCCAAGCTCGTGTGGGGTGAGGCCAAGATCTTCAGCAATGAAATGTGCGGGGTTGCCGTACTTCCACGACAGCAAACTCACTACGCGTAAGGCGTCGGGGTTGGGAACGCTCGCGAGTCCGGCGTCGGCAGCGGCGTTGGAAATGGCCTCCACCATGAGGGCGATGGGGTCGCGAGCATCGTCTAGGCCGTTCGCGCGTTGTACTACCTGGCCAGTGCCAATGAGAACTGGGGTGCGTGGGTCAAGTGTCATGTCATAGACGCTAGGTCGCTCATGGCTTGCCCCTACTACTGTGAAAGGGATGTCACGCATAGCAATTGGTGCCGACCACGCCGGCTACACCCTCAAACAGCACCTCATTGATTTGCTCACGAACCAAGGTCACGACGTGATCGACCTGGGAACGAACAGCACAGAGAGTTGTGACTACCCACCAATTTGTGCAGCAGTTGGTCGCCACGTGCGCGATGGCAAGGCAGACCTTGGCATCGTGCTTGGCGGTAGTGGGCAAGGCGAGCAGTTGGCTGCAAACAAAGTGCGCGGAGTACGCGCTGCTTTGTGTAACGACTTGTACACGGCTCGCATGGCGCGCCAACACAACAACGCAAACGTGTTGTCTATGGGTGCGCGCGTTGTAGGCGAAGGTCTCGCCGAAGAAATCTTGTCCATATTCCTGTCCACCCCCTTCGAAGCAGGCCGACACGAACGCCGCGTGGCGCAGTTGGCTGAAATTGAACAACAAGAAGCGAGCAACTAATGCCGTTCCCCTCTGACACCAATCCAGACAAAGAAGTCTTTGATCTTCTCGAGGTGGAGCGTGTTCGCCAAACCACTGGTTTGCAATTAATCGCGAGTGAAAACTTCACTTCACCAGCAGTCATGCGTGCAACTGGTTCCATTCTCACGAATAAATACAGTGAGGGTTATCCAGGGAAGCGTTACTACGGCGGCAACGTCAATGTTGATGTGATTGAAGCATTGGCAATTTCTCGTGTGAAGGAATTGTTTGGTGCAGATCATGCAAACGTGCAGCCACACTCTGGCGCAAGTGCAAATATGGTGGTTTATTTGGGCCTTTTGAATCCTGGCGACACCATTCTTGGTCTCAGCCTTGACCATGGTGGTCACCTCACGCACGGTTCACCAGTGAACGCCAGCGGCATTTTGTACGACTTCAAGTCATACGGCGTAAAACAAGGTGAAGAGCGAATTGATTTCGACGAAATGCGCGAACTTGCAAAGAAGCATCGTCCAAAGATGATCGTTGCTGGTACTACCAGTTACCCACGCCGACTCGATCCAGAACCTTTCAAAGCAATTGCCGACGAAGTGGGCGCATTGTTGATGTTTGACATTGCGCATTTGGCTGGTCTTGTTGCAGGTGGTGCACATCCGAACCCTGTGCCGTTTGCAGACGTAGTCACATTCACCACGCACAAGACATTGCGTGGACCACGTGGTGGTTGCATTCTCAGCAAAGCAGAACACGCTCAAGCAATTGACAAAGCAGTGTTCCCTGGTAGCCAAGGCGGACCACTGGAACACGCAGTTGCTGCAAAGGCAGTTGCATTCCGTGAAGCACTCGACCCTTCGTTCAAGGTGTACGCACAGCAGATTGTGAAGAATGCATCAGCACTTGCAGAAGCTCTCACAAAAGAAGGTTTCCGTTTGGTCAGTGGCGGTACAGATACACACCTCATGGTGGTGGACTTGCGCCCATTCGATGCCGAGTGCACTGGCAAAGTTGCTCAATTGGTATTAGACGAAGCAGGCATCACATTGAACAAGAACACTGTTCCCGATGATCCACGTAGCCCATTTGTTACCTCTGGTGTACGTATTGGTACTCCATCAGTAACAACACAGGGAATGACCGAAGCAGAGATGCCAGTCATCGCGTCTTTGATTGCAGAAACACTGCGTCATCGCGAAGACCCAGCTGCAGTTGCAGCGGTGCGAGCCAAAGTGGCTGCTTTGTGCTCCAAATTCCCTGTTTATCCGAACCCTCTGTAACGCCAAAGGCGCTGAACAAAGTCTTCTAGGCTCATTGCATCATGGGTGACCTCAACGGATATTTCATCGTGGGCTTTTGCGCCATGATCGTCACGTTGATTGCCACGCCTATCGTGCGCTCGTTTGCAAAAAAGCGCAACTGGGTTGCTGTGCCAGACGAACGCAAAGTGCACACGGTGGCCACACCAGATGTTGGCGGTATTGCAATGTTTGCTGGCGTTGTTGTGGCTTTGGGTCTTGCATGGCAGATGGACCGATTTTCCCCGTTGTTTCGGGGCAATAGTGAGCCGCGCGGAATTCTGCTTGCTGCTTTATTGATTTTGGTGATTGGCGTCATCGACGACGTTCGTGAATTGTCGGCGCCGGCTCGAGTGTTGGCAACAGTGGGTGCAGCAATGATCCTGGTGCAATCAGGCGTCACCATGTTTTATTTCCGTGTGCCGTTCTTCGGAGTTATTCAGTTATCAAGTGACTGGGTACCGATTGTCACTGTTGTGTGGTTGTTGGGAATGGTGCAAGCAATCAACCTCATCGACGGCCTTGATGGTTTAGCTGCAGGCATCGTTGCTATTGGCTCTACAGCGTTTTTCATTTACTCATTTCATTTATCTGATCTTGGTTTGTTGTCTGAACCAAACATTGGACCGTTGATTGCGGTTATCACTATTGGCGTGTGCGTTGGTTTCTTGCCGTACAACTTCAATGGCGCCAGCATTTTCATGGGTGATGGCGGCGCGTATTTACTTGGGCTTTTAGTTGCAGTTTCTACGAGTGTTGTTGGTGGTCGTGCAGATCCAACCACGCAAGCATTCAGCGGGCAAACGTATTTCTTTCTCGCACCGTTAGTTATTCCAATCATCATTCTTGGAGTTCCAATATTCGACGTGGCGTTTGCCATCGTGCGTCGTGTGAGCAAACGTCAGGGATTCTCAGAAGCAGATAAAGGCCACTTGCATCACCGCCTCATCAACTTGGGTCACGGGCCACGACGTGCCGTTGCAATTTTGTGGTTGTGGACCGCGTTGCTGTCGGCGTTGGTGTTGTATCCGGTGTTCAACAAGAGCGCCACAAACTTTGCGCCGTTTGGTTTAGTTGCACTCGTTCTCTTTTTGTACACCGTGTTGCACCCAGACCTCGAGCGACCAGCCAAAGACGACTCAACTTCACTCTCTGAGTAACACCGCGGGGGAGCCGCCCTGTGCAAGCAATGGGGAAGTGGCTTGCGTAAACAGTCACACAGCTCCCGTTTGACCAACGCTGTTACCTGACCTAGATTGTTCAATGTTTCACAAGGTCCTCTGCAGAGGAATTCAAAAGGATTCGCATTGAAATTGCTCCCCAAACCGAAGCCTGTTTCGCTTGATTCAGGCGTCTCTCAAGGAATTGAGATGGCAGTGGGTCTTGTGGTCTTTTTTCTCATGGGCTGGGGCCTCGATGCCTGGCTGAACACCACGCCGATCTTCATGATCGTCTTCACCGTGTTTGCCATGGTCGGCCAATTCGTCAAGATGTACTTCATCTACAGCCGTGACATGCGCCACCTTGAAGATCAGCGCTCTGAAATGGTCCGTGGCGGGCAGCAATGACCGAGCACTTGTCGCCCCTCGCAATGGCCTCTCAAGGCCTAGCTCCAGAGGTCACCGTTTCGAAAGACATCATCCGTCGAGGGATCATTATTGCCCCCGTTGTGATGGTGATTGCCGGGGTTATTTGGGGTCTCACAGGCGCTTGGTCTGCAGGCCTCGGATTGGCTGTAGTCCTTATGAACTTTGGGTTAGCGGCCGCTCTCATCTCCTGGGCAGCCCCCATTTCACTCGCCCTCATGATGGGTGTCAGCCTCTTTGGCTACCTCCTCCGCCTGGGCCTCATTTCTGTCTCCGTCTACCTGGTTCGTGACGTGTCCTGGGTATCCCTTCCCGCGCTGGGGATCACCATTATCGTCACCCACCTCGGATTGCTGTTCTGGGAGATGCGCTTCATCGCAGCCTCCCTAGCATTTCCTGGATTGCGTCCCAATGCGCAAGAATATCCCTCGTCAAGCGCCGCTGAGACACCCTGAAGGACCCATACGTGATTGCTCTCGATTTTCCCGAAATTAACTCGATCTTGGTTTGGAAAGACATCTTTCCTAATTTCCCATTCAACAAAGTTGCGCTCATTGCTGTGCTTGCAACGTTGATTAGCTCAACCATTTTTCTTCTTGCAGTTCGTCAGAGTCACAAAGAAGCTCCAAAGGGAATTCGTAACTTCGCTGAGATGATCGTTGAATTCGTTGAAGACGGAATCGTGATGCAGACAATGGGTAAAGACGGTTTGGCTTGGACACCATTCCTTCTCACCATGTTTTTGTTCATCTACCTCTGCAACGTCCCAGGAATTATTCCGTTCTTCCAAATGCCTGCAACAGCACGTATGGCAGTGCCAATGTTCCTTGCACTCATGGTGTGGGTCATCTACAACGTCACCGGCATCAAGCACCAAGGTGTTGGCGGCTATCTCAAGAGCACACTCTTTCCTCCAGGAGTTCCCAAGGCTCTTTACATTCTCGTGACACCGATCGAGTTCATCTCGGCAATCATCGTGCGTCCGTTTTCTCTCGCCGTTCGACTCTTCGCCAACATGATGGCTGGTCACATTCTTCTTGTGACTTTCGCTCTCTTGTCCGAAGCGTTGTTCCAAGCGAAAGACAAAGTGCTGATTCCCGTCGGCATTTTGCCGTTCTTCATGCTCGTGTTCTTGACTTCATTTGAAGTCTTGGTCGCGTTCCTGCAGGCATACATCTTTGCAATGTTGACCGCCGTGTATATCGGTGGCGCAACACACCCAGAGCACTGATAAATAAAAGATCTCCCATCCAACAAACCAACTAGGAGAAAACAATGGAAGCAATTGCACGACTCGTAGCAGCGGAGGCAACTCCCGCTGAACTCAAGAACAATGCAGCAGCAGCAAGCGCAGGCTACGCCTACGGTCTTGCTGCAATCGGGCCTGGTATTGGCATCGGTTACCTCGTCGGCAAGTCCGTCGAGGCGATGGCACGCCAACCAGAGGCTGCAGGCATGGTTCGTACCACCATGTTCTTGGGTATCGCGTTTACCGAAGCGCTCGCGCTTATCGGTTTCGTGGTGTTCATTCTTCTCAAGTTCGCTTAATCCGCGAACTTGAGTCCACGTCCACAATCGACCTCTGCGCGAGCAGAGTCCAGGAGCTGAGATGCCGACTGCGATAGTCACACAATCGAACGGACGCCTTGTCCATGTGCGTTTGGTGTCAGAAGACACCACCGACACAACCATGCCCGTAGAGGCCATTAACGAGACCACTGTTCTCGAAGATGGTGTCACGAGTGGTGAACCCACGCCTGCAGCGCAGAGTGGTGAAGCTACGCCTGAGCAACTAAGAAGTGCCACAGGTGAGGTTGAAGCAACGGTCAAGGCTGCACCAAACCCCATTGCGCCAACACCAAAGGAAGCATTGTGGTCCGCCGGATCATTCATTGTTCTCTTTGTTATTTTGCGCTACTTCCTCTTTCCAAAGTTGAAGAAGGGAATGGATGCTCGCTATGCCGACATTCGTTCAGACATTGAAGGTGCCGACACGGTGAAAGCCGACGCACAGTCAGCAGTTGCCGATTACGAAAAGGCACTTGCTGCAATTCGTGTTGAAGCTTCTGGTCGCATCGACGCAGCTCGTCAAACAGTCGACACCGAGCGCAATGCGCAGTTGACACAAGTCAATGCACGCATCGCAGCAGCTCGCGCTGAAGCCGACCAACAAACAGCAGCCGCTCGTGCTGCTGCGCAAGGTCAAGTTGCAGCAGCAGTCGCACAGGTAGCAACAATGGCTGCACAACTTGCATCTGGTCGCGCACCAGACGCTGCCGTTGTGCAAGCAGCTGTTACCGCAGCAATGGAAAGTGCAGGTTCACGATGAACTCACTGTTGTCTATTCTCTTCGCAAGCGAAGCAGGCGGAGAACACCTCACATACGAGACACACCACTGGTTGCTTCCAGAGACAGCTGAAATCATTTATGGCGGACTTGCATCTGTCCTTGTTATTGGTGCACTCGTAAAGTTCGCTGGCCCAATGATCAAGAAGTCTCTTGCTGCTCGTACCGAGCGCATTCAGGCCGACATGGACAATGCACGTAACACCCGTGAGACTGCAGAAGTCGAAGCTGGTCGTATTCGTACCGCACTTGGCGACATCAGTGCAGAGCGCTCTCGCATTTTGGCCGAGGCCGATGCGCAAGCAGCCGCAGTGTTGTCCGAAGGTCGTGCACGAGTACAGGCTGAAATGGTGGAAGTGGAAGCAAAAGCAATGTCAGACATTGCAAATGCTGCCGGTCGCGTTGGCGACGAACTTCGTGCCGAAATCAGCCGCTTATCAGCAGTTGCCATTGAGCGCGTTGTAGCAAACACAGTCACCGACAGTGTTCGTCAAGACCTCATCGAGGGCTTCATTAGCAAGGTAGGAGCATCACGATGAGTTCATCAATCGACGCATACGTTGCAGCCATTACTTCCATTGCTGAAGCAGACAATGTTTTGCCACAAGTTGTCAACGAGTTCGCAGCAGTTGCTCGCGCAATCGACAACAGTGACGATCTTCGTAACAAGTTGGGCGACGAATTGTTGCCAATCGCTGTTCGCCAAGGCATTGTTGAAAAACTTCTTGAAGGCAAGGGTCATCGCGTGACAGCACAGTGTGTTGCTCTCGTGATTGGCGCCGGCCATGGTCGCGACCTTCGCACCATCTCCGAAAAGATCAGCACCAACTCGGCTCATGCAAATGGCCGCGAAGTTGCAGAAGTTCGCAGTGCTGTTGCACTCTCCGAAGACCAGGTGAAGCGTCTCTCCGATGCTTTAACAAAAGCAACTGGTTCTCAAATCAATCTCACCGTCATTGTTGATCCTTCCGTTGTTGGTGGCCTCGTTGCCACTGTCGGCGACAAGGTCATCGACGGTTCCGTCCGTAACAGCCTCGACCAGCTCAAGAGCCGGTTGTAAAGAACATTCGCGAAAGTTAAGGAAGACATGGCAGACATCACATTCTCCGCAAGTGACATCGCATCAGCGATCACAAGTGGCCTCGATGGATTCACTCAGTCACTAGAGGCACGCACCGTTGGTCGCGTCGCTGAAGTGGGCGACGGTATTGCTCGCGTATCGGGTTTGCCCGACTGCGCAGTAAACGAGTTGCTTGAATTCGAAGACGGCACATTGGGCCTCGCACTGAACCTTGAAGAAGATCAGATCGGTGCAGTAGTGCTCGGCGACGCCGACTCAATTGAAGAAGGTCAAACAGTAAAAGCAACAGGTCGAATTCTTTCGGTTCCTGTTGGTGACGCAATGCTTGGCCGCGTAGTCAACGCACTTGGTGCACCAATCGACGGCAAGGGCGACATTGTTGGCTCTATCGACCGTCGTGTTGAAGTGCAAGCACCCGGCATCATGGGTCGCAAGCCAGTACACGAGCCATTGCAGACCGGCATCAAGTCGATCGACGCAATGACCCCAATTGGTCGTGGACAGCGCGAGCTCATCATTGGTGACCGTAAGACCGGTAAGACCACTGTTGCTATCGACACCATCATCAACCAGCGCGGTCTTGGTGTGAAGTGCATCTACGTCGCAATTGGTCAGAAGGGTTCAACTATTGCGTCAACGGTAGAAACACTTCGTCAATACGGCGCACTTGAGTACACAGTTGTTGTTGCTGCTCCTGCATCAGAGCCTGCACCCTTCAAATACCTCGCTCCATATTCTGGCTGTGCAATCGGTCAGCACTGGATGGAAAAC
>JAPKZX010000041.1 GCA_026393575.1 Actinomycetota bacterium | reverse complement strand
TACGCCAGAAACTGTGGGCGATCGTCACTACGCAGTTGCTCGTCGCGTGCAGGAAATCTTGCAGCGCTACAAGGAACTTCAAGACATCATCGCAATTCTTGGTCTCGACGAATTGTCAGAAGAAGACCGCCAGACCGTGTCTCGTGCACGTAAGGTGCAGCGCTTCTTGTCTCAGCCGTTCTATGTTGCTGAAGTCTTCACCGGTGTTAAGGGCGAATACGTTCCTGTGGCCGAAACAGTGGAGTCATTCGAAGCACTCATCAATGGTGAACTCGACGAAGTTCCAGAGCAGGCGTTCTTGAACGTCGGTTCAGTGGAGCAAGTACTCGCGAAGGCAAAGGCTCTTCAGGAGAACGCATAATGGCCGAATCGTCAGGCGCTTTGCGCGTGGAAGTTGTATCACCTGAAAAGGTTCTCTTTTCGGGAGACGCCACTCAGGTGATTACACGCACGATCGAGGGTGGAGAGATTGCTTTCCTCCCTGGTCATGCGGCGTTCCTTGGTGCACTCACCCAGAACCACACGCGCATTTACTTGGCAGACGGCACCATTCAAAACCTTGCAGTGCATCTTGGTTTCGTTGAAGTGGGCCCAGACCACGTGACGATTCTTTCCGATGCTGCAGAACTTGAAGAAGACATCGATGTTGCTCGCGCTCGTGCCGCTAAGGCTCGCGCCGAAGAGCAGATGCGCACTGAGCATTCTGCTGAAGTAGAGGGCGACCTTCGTCGTGCTCATGCTCGCCTTGCTGCCACCGGCGGCATTGAAGCCAGCCACTAAGTTTTTCTACAAAACCTGAAAAACTAAAATTGCTATAGTGCGCCCCTTCACGAAGGGGAAATATGCAGCAAGACACAGATCAGGTATGGCTACGGGTATTCGACGGATTGGCAGAACTCGCCCAATTAAGTTGGCCCAGTGAAGGCCAAGTAGGGCAGTTGAACTCGCTATTGGGTTCCGTGCACATGATTCAGCCGTTCAATTGGAATGCGTGGGAAGCACCATTGCCGCAGTTACATGAGATCTGGGGTTTGTCGGCAGAGGATTGCGTAAAACACGTGACTCGATTGTCGCGCGCTGACCGCACGCATGAAGGCGTGTTGTGGGGTGCGTTGCAAGGCGGGGCATTGACATTGTTTTGCATGGTGGCTCGATTGCGATGTGCTGGGGGAATACCGGGTTCGTTGTCAAAGTATGAACTGTATGAGTCGAGTACTTGGTGGCACCCAAGATGACTAATTTGTGGTCACTGACCTTATGGTTAGGAACGGAACAGGCGAATTCCAAGGCACGTCCGACTCAGCTGTAGTCGATAGCGGAGAATTCGCTGATCTTGTCCAACCTGTGTTGTGCATCAATCAAACGCACTGTGCCACTGCGTGAACGCATCACCAAACTCTGTGTATGCACAAGGCCCGGCGTAAAGCGAACACCCTGTAGCAACTCACCGTCGGTAACACCTGTTGCAGCGAAGAAACAATTGTCGCCCTTCACTAAATCATCTGTGGAAAGAATGCGACTGAGGTCGTACCCACCAGCAATGGCAGCGTCACGCTCTTGGTCGTTGCGTGGCCACAGGCGTCCTTGAATTTCTCCACCCATGCACTTCAATGCGGCTGCAGCAACAACACCTTCAGGTGTGCCGCCAATACCGAACATCACGTCAACACCGGCATTTGGCCAGGCAGTTGCGATGGCAGAGAATATGTCTCCGTCTGAAATCAACTTGATGCGCGCACCAGATGCACGCACTTCTGCAATGAGGTCATCATGGCGAGGGCGCTCAAGAATCATCACAGTGAGATCGCGCACGCTTTCACCTTTTGCTTTCGCAATCCACTTCAAGTTCTGTGTGGGGGACGCAGTGATGTCAATAGAGCCAACAGCGTCTGGTCCAACAGCAATCTTTTCCATATAGAAACATGGGCCCGGATCAAACATGGTGCCGCGCTCGGAAACTGCAATCACCGAAATGGCGTTTCCTTTTCCAGAAGCAGTGAGCGAAGTTCCGTCAATAGGGTCTACGGCAACGTCGGTGTCTGGCTTGCTGCCGTCGCCCACCACTTCGCCGTTGAACAACATGGGCGCTTCGTCTTTTTCGCCCTCACCAATCACCACGATGCCGCTCATAGGCACGGTGCCAAGCACCATACGCATGGCGTCTACGGCTGCGCCATCGGCTCCGATTTTGTCTCCACGGCCCACCCAGCGAGACGCTGCCATGGCAGCAGATTCGGTGGTGCGGACAAGTTCAAGGGCAAGGTTGCGGTCTGGGCGCTCTGTAGGCATATCTCTACCGTAGTGCGGTGGGTAGCCTGCCACCGTGTCCCCAATTCCCGTTGAAATGTGCCTGCCAGGCGACGAGATCACCGATGTACGGGTGCGGCCAGGCGACCACTATTACCAGTGGATGTCGGGGATAGTCACCACTCAGACCCCCAACGGGCCTCGCAACGAGTTGCAACTGTGGGTCGTGGATGGCGGCCAGATACATGTGATGCTCAGTGACCCCATGCCAGCGGCTGGGCGTGGATTATCTGGCGGCGTGCACGCATGGCGACAGGACGGCGAGCAGATTGTTGTTGTCACAAAAACAGATGGCATCGTGCTGATTGAAATGAATGGTTGCGATGCCGATTCAGTGACATCGTTGCCGTTTGATCGCACGCGTTCGTGGAGTACACCGTGTATTGATCAACTAAACGGCACTGTGTATGCCATTGCCGACTGGAAAGAATTGTGGAGTTGCAAAATACGCACAAAGAAGATGACTCTTGAATATGACGGCTCGACGTTTCTCATGGATGCCATTGCTGGAATTGGTGGAATGTGTGTTGCATGGGATGCGCCGCAT
>JAPKZX010000022.1 GCA_026393575.1 Actinomycetota bacterium | reverse complement strand
TCTCTGGTGGCTCACGGTCGGCTCTGTACGCGGTTTCGCATTCTTCTTGGGACTATCCACCTTGTCAGACATAGTGGTCTCCTACTTCTTCACGCGACCTACGGTTCTGCTTTTGGCGCGCACGAAGTTTATGAATAAGGGGCACGTCTTAGGTGTCGCACCATCAACTACTGAGGCGGTGTCATCATGAGTGGCGGCATGAGGCGTTTGTACCGTGGAGAAACCACGATCAATTTTTATGGGCGTCGAAACATCGGTTTCATTGCATCCGGCCTTCTGGTTCTCGTCACGATTGTTTCTTTGTTTGCTCAAGGGCTCAACCTAGGTATCGACTTTAAGGGCGGGGTTGCCTTTGAAGTACCAGTGCAGGGATCAATTTCTGTAGATGTCGTTGAAGGTGTACTCAAAGCTGAAGGTGTCCTCGATGATGGCATCAAACTTCAGACATTGAAGTCTGAGACCGAGAGTCGTATCCGCATTCAACTCGGTGACCAAACCCCCGAAAAAGTCACAGCGATCCAGACCGCACTCGCAGAGAAAGCAAAACTCACTGTGAACGATGTGAGTGTGTCGACCGTTAGTTCAACGTGGGGTAGAAGCATCACGATGAAAGCTGTGAATGCACTTCTGGTGTTCTTCCTGGTCGTATCTATTTTCATCTCATTTCGTTTCGAGTGGCGTATGGCAATCTCGGCAATTGTTGCGATGGCACACGACGTCGCCATCAGCGTGGGCTTGTACTCAGTTCTCGGGCTTGAGGTCACTCCAGCAACCGTGGTGGCATTCCTCACCATTCTTGGCTTCTCGCTGTATGACACCATTGTTGTGTTCGACAAAGTGCATGAAAACACGAGTCGCTTTAGCGGTTCCAAAGTTTCGTACGGCGACGTAGTGAACGTTTCTATGAATCAAGTTCTGATGCGTTCTCTCAACACGTCGCTTGCTGCAGTGCTTCCAGTTTTGAGTCTCTTGGTTCTTGGTTCTGGCGTGTTCGGTGCAGTTGCACTGCGTGAATTCGCTTTGGCCCTTCTTGTTGGTTTAGCCACGGGTGCTTATTCATCTATCTACATCGCAACACCCCTTCTTGGACTACTCAAGGAGCGTTCTGCTCAATACGTTTCAGGTCGTGGTCAACTGTCATTGGGCGCTGATATGGAGCATCTGATGTCCACGGGGGCACCTGTGAGCCGTCGTGCATCTGCAAGTGCTTCGGCCGCTGCCAGCACAGGGACAGCCGTGCGCCCGCCGGTTGACGCAATTCTTAGCCATCCACCGCGACCACGGAAAAAGTCTCGTCGCTAATATCGTTGTATGGGTACTGCCGACCGCGTTCTTCCGTGGAGACGGCACCACAGTGCGCCGATTGAGGAACTAGCACCACTGCTCACCGCTTTCAGAAAGCGCCATCCAAAAGCAACTGTGTCCATGGTGAACAGGGCATACGAAGTTGCACGTGTTGCTCACACTCATCAGATGAGGTCCTCGGGCGAGGCGTACATCAATCACCCCATCGCAGTTGCTCGCATCGTGGCCGATATTGGTCTCGACGAAATTTCACTTGCGGCAGCTCTCTTGCATGACGCCGTTGAAGACACTGAGATCACATTGGATGATGTGCGACGAGAGTTCGGAGAAGAGGTCGCAACTCTTGTTGATGGTGTCACCAAATTGGAACGTTTGCAGTTCGATTCTCGTGAGGCGCAACAGGCAGCCACCATGCGCAAGATGCTTGTTGCAATGGCGCGTGACATGCGAGTCCTTGTCATCAAGTTGGCTGATCGCTTGCACAATATGCGCACATTGGCCGGAGTGCCAATAGAAAAGCAGCAACGCACAGCACAAGAGACACTCGACATCTATGCGCCATTGGCCAATCGATTGGGCATGCAAGAGATTAAGCAGCAACTCGAAGATTTATCTTTCGCCGCCTTGTATCCGAAACGGTTTGCGGAGTTAGATCATCTGGTTTCAACTCGTACGCCAGAAAGAGATCTTTATCTGGCCAAAGCCATTGCAGAGATCACTGCTCGTCTCACTGACGTCAACATCACAGCAGTGGTAACTGGGCGAGGCAAGCACTTGTGGAGCATTTACGAAAAGATGGTGCAGAAAGATCGTGACTTTGAGGAGATTTTCGACCTTGTCGCAGTCCGCATCATTGTTGACAGCGTTCGCGATTGTTATGGAGCGTTGGGCTGTATTCATGGCAAGTGGCGGCCAGTGGTTGGTCGTTTCAAGGACTACATCGCAATGCCGAAGTACAACTTGTATCAGTCATTGCATACAACGGTTATTGGTCCAGGCGGGAAACCAGTGGAAGTGCAAATTCGTACTCAGGAGATGCATGAACGTGCTGAGCGGGGAGTTGCCGCGCACTTTTCCTACAAGGAAGGAACCGATACCACTGACTCTGATTGGTTGAACAGAATCATCGACTGGCAGTCAGACATATTCGATCCGAACGAGTTCATGGCCGACCTAAAGAGCGACCTCGAGCAAGAAGAGATATTCGTATTTACGCCTAAGGGTCGCGTCATCACGCTGCCAGTGAATTCAACACCAGTCGACTTTGCATATGCCGTCCACACGGAAGTAGGCCACTCGTGTGTTGGGGCACGAGTCAACGGTCGACTCGTTTCTCTCGATGTGTCGTTAGTTTCGGGCGACTCTTGCGAGATTTTCACTTCAAAAGTAGAAGGTGCTGGGCCTTCACGCGACTGGCTTGGTTTTGTTCAGTCGCCACGCGCACGCAGCAAAATCAAGAACTGGTTCTCACGCGAACGCCATGACGACATGGTGGATGCAGGTCGCGATGAACTCACTGCTGAATTGCGTCGAGAAGGTTTGCCGGTTCAACGCATCTGGACATCTGACGCATTCCTGCAGGAACTTGAAGCACTCAACATGACAGATGTTGAGACATTGTTTGCAGCTATCGGTGAGCATCATGTATCTGCACGAGGATTTGCCCAACGCATCGGTCGCTCCGTTCGTCGCGAAGGAAGCGATGAGCAGTTAGCCATGCCAATGCGCGTAGATCGCGTTACTACAGACCGCCGTGCGTCTACTGGTATCCATGTAGAAGGTTTGGAAGATGTATTGGTGCGATTGTCGCGATGCTGCACTCCTGTTCCAGGCGACGACATTGTTGGCTATGTAACAAAAGGTCGTGGTGTCAGTGTGCATCGTGCCGACTGCGCGAATGCCGAAACGTTCGTTGAAGATGAGCCTGCTCGAACAATCGAAGTGGAATGGGCACGCACTACACCAGGCACAGTGTTCACTGCAGGCGTGGAAGTGGTTGCTCTTGACCGCAGCAAACTATTACGTGATGTTGCGAACGCTCTTTCGGAACAGCACGTCAACATCGTGGCATGCAGTACTCATACGGGCTCAGACAGGGTGGCAAAAATGCGCTTCGAGTTCGAGTTGGCCGACCCCAATCATCTTGAGGCTGTTTTGCGCATGATTAAGTCAATTGATTCGGTCTACGACGCATATCGCATCGTGCCTGGGGGTTCGTCCGACTAGCCTGAATAGTCGTGGCCACCTTCCAAACCAGTCCCGGCACTAGGGACATCTTGCCTCCCGACGCGGGGAGATGGAGAGAGTTGGTACGCATCTTCGCTGATGGCGTGGAATCTGCGGGGTATCAGTGCATCGTGCCCCCAATGTTTGAAGACCTAGGAGTTTTTCTGCGATTAGGTGACGCCACAGATGTGGTCACCAAAGAGATGTATGACTTTGAAGACAAGGGTGGACGTCACATTGCGCTTCGCCCGGAACACACCGCAAGTGTGTGTCGCGCATATGCCCAGCATCGTCCAACGCCTCCATGGAAGGTGTGGTATTCGGGTCCCAACTTTCGTTACGAACGTCCTCAGGCCGGACGATTCAGGCAATTTGATCAAGTTGGAATTGAAGTCCTCGGTGTTGATGATGCGCTACTTGATGTCGAAGTCATAACTCTTGGCTGGCAGTTCTATGAATCTGTCGGGTTGAAGAATGTCAGTCTTGTTGTTAACTCCCTTGGTGACGTCGGGGATCGTGCACGCTACGTCGAGGCACTTGCAGCGTATTTCTCTGAGCGCGCTGATCAATTAAGCAAAGAGGCTCTCGCAACGCTCGAGAAAAACCCTCTGCGTGTACTTGACTCGAAACGCGAGCAAGATGCTGAAGTAATTGCGAACGCACCAACGATTGGGCAGTTTCTTAGCGCTAGTGCAGCTGAACATTTCGCTGCGGTCTGTGCGGGTCTGGAAGCGCTTGATATTCCTTTCACAGTGAACGAACGCTTGGTACGTGGTCTTGACTACTACCGACGCACCACTTTTGAATATGTCTCGACTGCGCTTGATTCAGCTCAAAATGCTGTTGGTGGTGGAGGCCGTTATGACGGTCTGGTGGAAGACCTTGGTGGTCCCGCCACTGCCGGAATCGGTTTTGCATTAGGTGTTGATCGCACCTTGCTTGCCTGTGATGTGGAAAAGTGTTTCGAGTTTGGTTCACCGCAGATTGATGCATTCGTCATAGACACAACAGGCGGCACTCATGCATTGCGGTTGACGACACTTCTTCGTGAGGCCGGTTTTTCTACAGATCGCGCATTTGATGGGCGCAGCATGAAGGCCCAAATGAAAGGCGCCGACCGTAGCGGTGCCCTCGTGGCAGTGATTATTGGCGAATCGGAGGCGGAGCAATCAACCTGTACCGTTCGTAACCTTTCCTCTTCAGAACAGACAACAATTCCCCTCGTTGATCTCCAGAGTCATCTGCAGACAATTGTTGGGCCAAGAAAGCCGCGGAGGCAAACACGATGACATCGACAGCAATGAGAACACATATGTGTGGCGTGCTCGATGTGTCTCACATCGGTCAAACAGTTTCCATATGCGGATGGGTGGGTCGTCGGCGCGAACATGGAGAGCACTTGGCGTTCGTAGACCTTCGTGACCACTCTGGCGTTGTGCAGTGCGTTGTTGACAACAATGTTGATGTTCGCAGCGAGTACGTCATTCGTATTACCGGCGTAGTGCGGGCGCGTCCAGAGGGCACGGTTAACGCAGGGCTTCCTACGGGTGCCGTTGAGATTGGTGAATGCGTTGTTGAGGTATTGAACTCAGCAGAACCGCCACCGTTTCCTGTTGATGCGCGAGCCGACGATGTAGATGAGTCTGTCCGCCTGAAGTTTCGCTACATCGATATTCGTCGCGAACGTATGCAGCGCAACTTACGAGTGCGATCAAAGATCAACAGCGCCATTCGCAGCGAGATGGAAAGCAACGGCTTCGTAGAAGTTGAAACTCCTATGTTGATGCCTTCCACTCCTGAAGGCGCACGTGAGTTCCTAGTGCCATCACGTAAAGAACCGGGTTCGTTCTTCGCGCTGCCGCAATCGCCGCAGTTGTGGAAGCAATTGTTGATGGTGGCAGGCGTGGATCGTTACTACCAGATCGCCCGTTGTTTACGTGACGAAGATCTTCGCGCCGATCGTCAGTATGAGTTCATGCAGTTAGACGCAGAAATGTCTTTTGTCTCACAGGATGACGTGCTGGAAAACATCGGTCGGGCAGTGGTGGCAGCTGCCATCGCTGTTACTGGTGAAGCTCCTCCTGAAATTGAAAGAATCACATGGCGCGACGCCATGGAGCGTTTCGGAATCGATAAGCCAGACTTGCGCTTTGGCATGGAATTAGTGGAACTCACTGCTTTGTTTGCATCCACAGAGTTCAAAGCATTCGCAGGAGCAGCATGCATTAAGGGAATCCGCGTTGACGCGGCCACATATCCCGAAGCTGCTGCTTATGGTCGCAACAAGCTCGATGCTCTTACTGACAGAGCAAAAAAGATTGGCGCTAAAGGCCTTGTGTGGATGAAGGTGGGTGCCGATGGGGCAGTCGATTCTCCTGTTGCAAAGTTTTTGACAGACTCCGAACGGGAAGCACTTGTCGCAACTATGGGTGCTGTTGAAGGTGACTTGTTGCTTCTCGTTGCAGACGAGTGGGAAACCACAGTCGAGGTCTTGGGGCAATTACGAAATGACATTGGTCGTCCGCCCGTGCATGAGGGTCCGTACCGGTATGTGTGGGTCACAGAGTTTCCTCTGTTTGTCGGAGTAGACCCAGTTTCAGGAAAACCTCGCCCTGGTCACCACCCGTTTTGTCATCCACATCCCGACGACCTTCACCTGTTCGATTCGGACCCGTTGAAGGTGCGTGCACTCGCGTATGACTTGGTTTTGAATGGTTGGGAACTTGGCTCTGGTTCTATTCGTATCCATGAACCAGAACTGCAACGACGTGTATTCAATCAATTAGGAATTTCCGACGAAGAAGCAGATCGTCGTTTCGGATTCTTCTTGCAACCATTCAAATATGGTGCTCCACCACATGGTGGTTTTGCCTTTGGTATCGACCGATTGGCTGCGATTCTTGCTGGTGAAGAAAACATTCGTGAAGTCATCGCATTTCCAAAGACTCAGAGCGGTTCAGACCCGATGACAAATGCACCAACTCCTGTCGAGAGTGCACAGTTAGCAGAACTCGGATTGCGACTTCTGCCACCACCTGCCTCGTCGTGATGCCATGAGTTCTCCAGATCTGTTTTCAGCCTCGGGAGAAGAACGCATGATGAAGAGGGCGCCACTTGCCGCTCGCATGCGCCCTGCGACACTGGATGAAGTGATTGGTCAGGATCATCTAGTGGGGCCAAGTGGTCCACTTCGTAAGTTGATCGAAGCAGATCGAATGTCTTCCATCATTTTGTGGGGACCGCCAGGGACAGGAAAGACAACGCTCGCTGAACTCATCGCGGTGACTACCAAGCGTGAATTCGAACGACTGTCGGCTGTTACTGCAGGGGTGAAGGACATTCGTGAAGTGATTGATATGGCTCGGCGTCGACTTTCTATCGATGACCGAGCAACTGTTGTCTTTGTTGACGAGATACATAGGTTCACAACTGTGCAGCAAGATGCACTATTGCATGCTGTAGAGATAGGGCTCATCACGCTTGTGGGTGCCACCACCGAGAATCCAGCCTTTTCTGTCAACCCAGCGTTGCGCAGTCGATCATCTGTATTTGGGCTCAAGCCAGTGAATGCAGAAGCAGTTGAAGTGTTGCTGAAGAAAGCTGCTGTGCTCGAAGGTTTTACTGCCGATGAATCTGCTCTCGAGATCATTGCACTGCGGTGCACAGGCGACGCACGGCAAGCGTTAACGGCCTTTGAAGTGTGTTGTTCATTGGCTACCGATAAGCACATCACTCTTGAGCACGCAACAACTGCACTCGATACAAGTGTGTCGCGACTTGGTCGTGACGACCACTATGACGTGATTTCTGCATTCATAAAGTCCATGCGAGCGAGCGAAGTCGACATTGCACTGCATTGGTTAGCGCGCATGGTGGAGGCTGGCGAAGATCCACGGTTTATCGCGCGTCGAATGATGATCTTTGCAAGCGAAGATATCGGTATGGCCGATGCCGCGGCCTTGCCTTTTGCTGTGGCAGTGGCTGAGTCGCTGGAGCGCGTCGGATTGCCAGAGGCTTTGCATCAATTGGCTCACGGTGTGGTGTATCTATCGCTTGCGCCAAAGAGCCGCAACGTCACAGATGCAATCAATGCAGCAATGGAAGATGTTCGTTCTGGTCATACAGGCCAGGCACCTGCGACTACTCAGAATCCACCGTCATATCGACCAATTGGTGTCGATGATTTTCGGTACTACCGTGGGTGACGTGAGTCAAATGAGTGAGCCCGTCCAATGATGCGTCGACTGTTCTGGTTTCTGCTCGGGGCACTTGCCGGTGTTGTCGGGGTGTCGTGGGCAAAGCGAAAAGTTGTTGATTTCTCGGAACAGGTGACACTGGCCTCAGTGGTTTCAGCCCTGGTACGTGGTGTGCAGACTGCGGTTGCAAGTCTTGTTGGTTATGCGCAGGGGTTTTTCGTTTCCAAAGAATCCACCGACTTTGACGCCGATACGTATTCAGGCATCTAGCACCGCCTCTAGTTATCGCTAATTCTCCCCAGCCCCGAAGTGCCCAGAGGTAGGATGGGTGCTTCATGGCCTCACCATCTGCTTCGCATATTCCTCGTTCAGCCGATGAGCTGCGATCAGCGTTCTATCAGTTTTTCGCCGACCGCGGACACTCAGTGGTGCCTTCGGCCAGTCTTATCCCGCACGACCAAACACTCTTGTTCACCGTGGCTGGCATGGTGCCCTTCAAGCCTTATTTCATGGGTGACGAAGTTGCGCCGTATAACAGGGCCGCCACAGTGCAGAAATGTGTACGTGCCGGTGGAAAGCACAATGACCTCGACGAAGTGGGGCGCACCAAGCGGCACTTGGTGTTCTTTGAAATGCTTGGCAACTTTAGTTTTGGCGACTACTTCAAGACCGATGCCATCAAGTGGTCGTGGGAGTTAGTAACTGGTGTTTTCGGTTTCGACGGAGACAAATTGTGGATCACGGTTCATGAATCTGATGACGAAGCAGAAAAGATTTGGCATGAGCAAGTAGGTGTTCCTATGGAACGTATTCAACGTCTCGGCGACAAAGACAACTTCTGGCAAGCGGGCGACACAGGACCATGTGGTCCATGTTCTGAAATCCACATCGATCGTGGACCAGCTTTTGGCCCCGATGGAGGCCCGGCAAACGATCCAACAGGTGATCGCTTTATGGAGTTCTGGAACTTAGTGTTCATGCAATACAACCAGAGCAGTGATGGCACTCGCACTCCGCTTCCGAAGCCAAGCATCGATACTGGCGCTGGGCTTGAACGTATTTTGGCGCTTGTTCAAGGAGTCGACTCTGTCTGGGAGACCGATGTTCTCTATCCGCTCATTCAAGAAGCAGAACGAGTGACTGGCACTGTGTACAAAAAGGGTGACTACGAAGACCGAAGCAGTTTTTCTCTTCGCGTACTTGCTGAACATGCTCGGTCAGCGACCATGTTGATTAATGATGGTGTTTTCCCAAGCAATGAGAATCGTGGGTATGTTTTGCGCCGCATCATTCGCCGAGCTGTGCGTCACGCGTACTTGTTGGGAACTGAAAAGTTGGTGATGCCTAGCCTTTCAAGTGTCGCTATTGATGTGATGTCGAAGGCATACCCAGATTTGAACAACAATCGTGAGTTCATCGTGGGTGTGATTACCAAAGAAGAAGAGCGTTTCCGAAATACTTTGAAGACTGGTTTGGCAATCCTGGAAGACGATCTTTCGGGTGGACAATCAACGTTGTCTGGTACTTCGGCTTTTCTCTTGCACGACACATACGGATTCCCACTTGAACTCACCCAAGAAATTGCTGGCGAACGTGGGGTAGACGTTGATCTGGTTGGTTTTGAATCTGAGATGAACGAGCAGCGCACCAGAGCCAAAGGTGCGCGCAAGACTGGCCGTGCAGATGGTGATCGTGTCGAGGCGTACCGCGAGGTTATGGAATCACACGGTGTTACCGAGTTTGTGGGTTATGTTCACGATGTTGCTGAAGGCACTGTTGTTGCCGTCATCGATGGTGACGATAATCAAGTCGAAGTATTCATTGATCACACGCCGTTCTATGCAGAAAGCGGTGGACAGGTCGGAGACATTGGCACCATCGTTGGGCCAGATGGGGTGCTCGCCGTAGTTGATACAAACTTCGCACTTCCGGGTCTTCGTCGACATATCTGTGAGCGTGTCTCCGGAGAAGTCAATGAAGGAGATGTAGTAACTGCGCGGATAGATGTAGATGCCCGTACTGCAACTCGTCGTAATCACACTGGTACACACGTATTGCATTGGGCGTTGCGTTCTGTACTCGGAGAGCATGTCAAGCAGGCTGGTTCGCTTGTGTCGCCTGATCGCTTGCGCTTTGACTTCAGCCACTATGAGGCCGTCACTCCAGAAGAGATCGAAAAGATTGAGACACTGGCAAATGCTCAGGTTCTTCTTAACGCTCCTGTTACTGCGACAGAAAGTTCGAAAGATGAGGCTTTAGCCGCTGGCGCTATTGCATTCTTCGGCGACAAGTACGGAGATGTGGTGCGTGTTCTTCGTGCGGGTGCATCCACCGAATTGTGTGGCGGTACTCATGTGACAGCAACCGGAGATATCGGCACCATCAAGATCATTGGCGAATCATCTATTGGTTCAAACCTTCGTCGCATTGAGGCCGTAACGGGAGTCAATGCGGTTCGTTATATGCAGCGCAACGATGCAATCGTGACTGGAATCGCACAAGTTGTGGGAACTCGCTCAGAAGATGCTGTCGCTGGAGTGCAGAAGAAGATGGATGACTTGAAGGCTGCTCAAGACGAGATCAAGGCGTTACGTGCGAAATTGGCAATTGGCCGCGCTAGCGAAATTGCGGAAAGCGCAGAGAATGGTCTCGTCGTGTATCGCGTCGATGGCATGGCTGCAAACGATGTTCGTGATCTCGCGTTAGCAGTGCGTCAAAATAGCGGTGTGCGCATTGTGGTATTGGGTGGCATTACCGACACCGGCGGAGTTTCATTGGTTGCTGCGTTGAAGTCCGATGTTTCAGCCAACGCTGGAGACATCATTAAAGATGCAGCTCG
>JAPKZX010000077.1 GCA_026393575.1 Actinomycetota bacterium | reverse complement strand
AACGAATCGTTTGCTTGATATCGCACAGCGGTTTGCACCTGACCTGTGAATGTTGGCAACGGATCAAACGTGACAGTGCCATCAGAGTTGACCGTGTAAGTACCTTCACCAGGAACCGTCACCGAAGACTGAGAACAAGTATCTGGAGTCTCTGCAGTCACTGGTGGCGTGGCCGTTGCATCAGCAAGGCCACACAATTTCACCGACGATGCCAACAATGGAAAATCGGTCGCGCCAGATGTGTCGTTAGAAAGAGGTGTGTATGTGTGGTTCGTGTCGTAATCACGCGTCAACGCATCAGCCGTAGCTTGTGGTGTTGGTGGTGGACCAACAGTTGGTGTAATCGTTGAGTTCACAAAACGATCCAACGAATCCTTTGCCTGATACCGAACAGGGGTTTGCACCTGACCTGTGAACGTTGGCAACGGATCAAACGTGACAGTGCCATCAGAGTTGACCGTATAAGTACCTTCACCAGGAACCGTCACCGAAGTCTTCGTACAGTTATTCGGTGTTTCTGCTGCGACTGGTGGCGTGGCCGTTGCATCAGCAAGACCACATAATTTCACCGACGTCGCATCTAGTGGGAAATCAGGCGCACCCGCAGAGTCATTACCCAGTGGCGTGTATGTGTGGTTCGTGTCATATCCGCGTGTTAACGCATCAGCCGTGGCTTGTGGTGTCGGCGGTGGACCAACAGTTGGCCTCAGAGTCGAATTCACATACCTGTCAAGTGAATCTTTTACTTGATAGGTCACCAGAGTCTGTGCTTGGCCAGTAAAAGATGGCAGTGGATCGAAAGTAACTACGCCAGTACTGGTATTCAGTGTGTACGTGCCTTCACCGGGGACAACAACCGTTGTCTGCGTACAATCGTTTGGTGTCTCTGCCGGAATCGCCGGAGTAACCGTGTTGTCTGCCAGACCACACAGTTTGATACTTGATACATCAAATGGAAACGAAGATGAACCGGCGGTATCTCCATCTAACGGAGACAATGTCTGGTTGACGTCATAGTCGCCAGTCGAAGTATTCGCCCGAGCAATCGGAAGTGGTGGCGTTCCAACACTTGCCGTGATGTTTGCGCTGGTCGTTTCTCCGAGAGCATCAGATATTTGATACGGCCGCGAGGACGCTGTGCCATAGAAAGTTGGCAATGGGTCAAAGGTGACGGTGCCATCGCTATTTACTGTGTACGTACCTTCACCAGGAATTGTCAGTGAGGTCTTGGTGCAGTTGTTCGGACTTTCTGACTCATTGGTGTCTGATGTAGCCGGATTATCAATTCCACACAGTTTTAAAGTTGCGGGAGCAAGTGGTGATCCACCTGGAGTGTCATTCAATAGCGGGCTAATGGTTTGCGTCACGTCGTAATCATCGGACGAGGTGTCGTTTGCTGCTGTTGGCTGAGATACCACCGTCGGCGTATAGGTGGAAGACGCCACCTGGCCTGATCCGTCTGCCACCTGGTAGGTCACTGGTGTTGCGGTGCCCACCCAGTCGGTTGCTGGCGTGAATGTAATGACACCAGTTGAAGTGTTCAAGGTGTACACACCACCTGTTACAGAAACGGTGGTGGCTGAACACGAAGAGGGCGTCTCGCCAGAAGCGCACAGTTTCACAGTTGGCATCGAGAAGACTCCAACACCAGGAGCATCATTTGTTAAGACATCTTTTGACTGTGTGATGTTGACGTAATCACGGGTTGTATCTGCGCTAGCTGTTGGCGACGGAGTAACTGTTGGTGTGATAGTTGCTGTCCGTGCACGACCTTGTGTATCGGAAATCTGATACTGCACAGGTGTTGCAGTACCCACGTAATTTGGCAAAGGATCAAAAGTCACTGTGCCATTGCTATTGACGGTATAGGTACCTTGCCCAGGAACGAACAAAGAAGTTTTGTCACACGTATAGGGACCAGAACCATAACCACAGAGAAAGAGAGATGCATTGTTGGCCGGGTACCCGGCTTCGAAATTGTCGTTTACCAACGGCGAGATGATCTGATTGATATCTTGCGCATTTGTTGATGTGTCATTCACAGCATTGGGAATAGCGTTTGATGCAATAATGAACGAATAGTCCTCAACTTCGCCAGAAGATACTTTCCCTGTTGGAATTGGCACCGCGTCATAGCTCAAACGAATGCGAGCATAAGTACGACCCGCCACAACATTTGTGGGTACTGTCCAATTTAATGTCGCACTTGTTGCTCCTGTTGCAGGGTCGGTAGCGCACGTTCGTTCAGCAAGCGACATCGCGCCATCTCTGTTGAAGTCAATCCATCCGCACAACTTTGCAGTTCGCTCGACGCCAGATAACGAGACAGCAAGACTGTAGGTGGTGCCGGCATCTGCATCACTGAGCGCACCCAAAGATGACACTCCGTCTTCGTTAGCTGGAATCGCTGCGCCAGCACTCACAGCATCGGCGTTCGTCGTACCGTACAGCACATTCAAGTTGTCTGCTGTTACAACTGAACCAAGCATGAGGTGGCCAACCACATGGCTAGCAGCAGGTGCGTCATATCCAACTGGCAACTGACCAAAGTCTTCAACAACGCTTGCAACAATGTTCCACTGATCTTCGTAACCCCACCCTGTTCCGTTTGCGTTGTAGTTGAGAGCAAAGGACACTTCTGTGACTGTGCCGTTCACTTGCAACGAACCACAGCCGGCGCTGCTAGTGCATCGCGTGCCAGGGGAAGGATTCACGACGCCCACATATGTGCCGCCAACTACTTGAAGGTTTGTACCAGACAACATTGTGAGCGAGACACCTGGCGTCACTAATTGAAGTTCAGACCAGGAGACGGCTCCCCCGTCTGCGCCACCCCATCCCGCAAATGAGATAACTGGATTCAACGTTGGCTCAGAAAATCTCATTGTGACAAAGCCACGATTGAGACACTTCGACAACGTTGTACCCATTGTGTACAAAGTGCAATTCGTGTCACCTGAGGTTGTGCCGGGTTCAAGACTGGCGATGAATACACCTGGGTCAGTAATAAGTCCAGTCTTTGTAAAGTTCGAAGAGGTTCCACCACGTTGGCTCAGCGACTCAGACGCCTCGAACATACAGACGTACGGACCACTAACGGCCACGCTGTACGTCACCCCATTAGGTAGCGACCTTTGCCGTTCTGAGTTTGCATATCTACTTCCCGTACAACTTGTATTGTTCGACGGTGATCCAGCCACCCACGACCACGCAGTGCTGGTAGTTCGGTTGTTGCCACTAAATGACGCAGCATCATTACCTGCATAGTCCTGAATTGCAGCGTTGCTCGTTGCAGAACTTGATGTTGGAGCTACATACGTCACTGACACCAACTCTCCGCTTGGCACTGTCGATGCAAGAGTCAAGACGACGGTTGAACCACTGACTGAGGTAGCGCTAACGGTGACGGGGTCATTACCTACGAATACTGTGAATGTGCTCCCTGGCGCGACAGTTGACCCTAGGGTCTCATTGAAAGTCAATGTAACCGTTGTGCCAGAAGCGGAAATAGTGCTGAGCGTAGGCGGCGTTACATCGGGTCCAGCTGTAGAGAAGTTGGAGACAGTGGCGTTGCTAAGAGAGATTGAATCGTTTCCCGAAGCATCTTGAACCGCTGAGTTTGAAGCTAGGGCATTAGGCGTCGGCGCGTTGTATGAGACCGTGACAGTTTTTCCAAATCTAATCGCTGTTCCCATTGTGAGTTGCACGGTGCTTCCCGAGATCGCAACTCCACTTGGCTGAAAATTCACACCATCAATTGTCACCGTGTATGCCGAAGCAGGAGCAGTGGTTGAAATCAATGCTTCGTCATATGTCAGTGTTAGCAATGTGCCGGCGGTATTTGTAACAGCTGACGTGAATATTGGGGCACGCAGGTCTGGTGCTACTGACGAATTGTTGGTTGCAGTGATACCCGATACCGACAACATATCGTTGCCTGTGGCATCTTGTAATGCTGCGTTACTTGGTGATGAGTCATCAGCGGGTGCCGAGTACGACACTGTGACAGTCTGATTTGACGTGATAGTGACACCAGACAAACTGGCCGTGATCTTGTTTGATGGGCAACTTCTGTTGAATCCAGCGATAGTCACCGGAGACCCATTCACGGTGATCGTGAAAGCTGAGTCTGCTGAAATGGTGCAACTAATTACTTCACTGAACGTGATATCTATCAGTGTTCCCGATGACAAAACAGTGGCGGAAGAAATAGTAGGGCGAGCAACGTCAACGGTTGAGTTATTTGTAACTGATCGTGCACTCACTGAGTCAGCATCATTACCAGCAGTGTCCTGGATCGCTGCGTTCGTTGTTCCCGCATCGGCCGTTGGCGCCACATAAGAAACCGTCAATGTTTTGTCGTTCGCCACTACCGAGGCCAACGTTAAGACAACAGTTCCATTTGTGCCTGGTGCTACAACAGACGAAATAGTTACCGGGTTTCCGTCCACAGTCACAACGAAGTCGCTCGCAGTTGCGGTAGTTGACCTGATCGTTTCGTTATACGTCAAGGTCAAGGTGGTGCCATTAGAGCCGAGGACGGCTGAGCTAATCACTGGGGCGGTTTGATCCACCGTTGAACTATTCGTCACTGTTCGTGCAGTGAGCGACACTGCATCATTACCAGCGGTGTCCTGAATAGCAGCATTGCTAGTACCTGCATCAACCGTTGGTGCGTCATATGCAACAGTCACAGCGCGTCCGCTTCCAACTGCTGAGGAAAGTGTGAGTATCACTGTCGAGGTGGCTCCATTGGCTGCCACTGACGAAACTGTTACAGGTGAACCGTTAACCAGAACAGTGAACGCGCTAGGCAGAGCGCGTGGATCGCGCAGAGTCTCGTTGTAGTTAAGCGTAAGAGTAAGCCCGTTACCGGCAAGAGTTGCCGAACTAAACACTGGAGCAGTCTGGTCCACAGTAGAACCATTGCTCACAGATGATGCAACCAATGACGGTGCGTCGTTACCTACGAGGTCTTGAATAGCAGTGTTCGTCGTTGCGTTGTTTACTGTCGGAGCTTCGTAAGCGACTGTGACAGTTCTGCCGGTACCAATTGCCGACGCCAAAGTGAGAACTATCGACTTATTTCCTGTGGTGTTATTAGGTCCGATTGCCACAGAGGACACTGAGATTGGTGAACCGTTAGATAGAACAGTGAAACTCCCAGCAAGTGGTAGCGAGGTTTTATGTAAGTCCTCGTTATAGGTGATTGTCAGACTTAATCCGTTAGCCGCTAGCGAACTTGTGGAATACACAGGTGGCGTTTGGTCCACTTGGGAGTTGTTCGTAACAGAAGTCGCAGAGAACGATGCAGCATCATTGCCGGCTCCGTCCTGAATCGCAGCATTACTTATACCTGAATCAGCCGTTGGTGCGCTGTACGCAACGGTGACAGCCTTGCCACTACCTACAGGTGACTCAAGTGTCAGTATCGCTGTCCATGCATTGCCATTCGCTGCAACCGATGACACTGTTACTGGTGAACCATCAACGAGAACGGTAAATGCACTAGCAGGTGCTCGTGGGTCTCGGATAATTTCGCCGTAGTTGAGTGTCAGTGTGCGCCCGTCGGCACCAAGGCTTCCCCAGCTAAATGCGGGTGGAGTTTGGTCAACATTGGAACTATTCGACAAAGTTTGTGCAGTAAAGGAAAGTGCATCATTGCCGGCTACGTCTTGAATCGCATTATTAGCCGTCGTTCCATCCGTTGTCGGTGCGTTATACGCAACAGTGACTGTTTTCCCTTGACCTACTGGTGACGCCAAAGTGAGCACGACCGTCTTTGTGCCAGAAGCTGTCGCTACAGAAGACACCGCAATAGGCTGACCACCATTTGTGACAGTGAATGCGCTCGCTAATGCCGTCGTTGTTGAGAGATTCTCGTTATACGTAAGTGTGATTGTTGTACCGGCTGAGGTGTTGGCAACGGACGCATATACGGGAGCTGTCCGGTCAACCAAGGAACCATTAGTCACAGTTGTGGTAGGGAGTGATGCAGCGTCCGTACCCGTAATGTCTTGTATTGCAGCGTTAGACGTCAAGCCACTGCTAACGGGCGCTTGGTATGCAACTGTCACCGTTGATCCCTGAATGACAACAGCATCTAACGCCAATTGAACTGTGGAACCACTGACAGTTGCTGACGTTATTGTCGCTGGTTGTCCGTCGACAATAACGGTGAATTGGTTTGTGGGCGCAGTCGTACTGTTGAGTGCTTCGTTATACGTCATTATCAAGACTGTGCCAGTCGCATTAATTGCCGCTGAACTGAATACCGGTGGGACACCGACTGGAGTGACAGGAGATGAAGCACCTGAAGCAGTTGATGTTTTGTCGCCGTTGATCGCAACCGACGTAAACGTGTAACTAGAGCCATTTAATAGTCCAGTGACGATGCAACTCCCCGATGCACCTGTAATCGTGCATGTCTTGCTGTTGTCTTCCACAGTGGTGACTATGTAGCCACTCGGTGTGACCCCAGATGTGGGTGCCGTGACAGTAACCGTCGCCCGCGCATCACCTGCTACCGCAGTGGGTGTGCCAGGAGCACTGGGAGCAACAAAAGTCGTGTAGACCTTATATAAGAAGGGCGTAGAATACTTACCGACAAGGACAAACCCATCAGGGAGAACAACTGCCCTGTTGACTTGGCCATTAGATCCGTTGTCATATATGAAGGTTGAGTCAAGAGTTCCATCGTTATTGAATCGTTTGAGGTTTCCTGCAAATGACCCGCCTACAATTACTTTGCCGTCTGCTTGCACTGCAACTGTTAGTGCACCCGTAGGTAAACCGGCTGCTGCAGCGTTGGTGTTAAATGTGGCGTCTTGAACACCCAATGCAGAGAATTTTTTGACACGCCCCGTAAAGTTTCCAACTACGTAAACATTGTTTGAAGTATCCACCGTGATTGCTTTTGGTTCAGCGTCGATTTTGCCAGAGACATTTGTCGCAAAAGTCGTCTCGGGGCTTAGGTTTGTTGTGCCAGTGGCAGAAACTCGTTTGAGATAGCCCACACCCGTTGATGGGCCAATCATGTACACGTTGTTGCTGGAATCGAGGGCAAGCTGTCTTGGATATGTAGTTCCAGTTGTGTTGCTCGTGAAGGTTCCATCGCTCGAACCAGAGTCAGTGACGGCACCGATGTATTTTGAACCATTCTGGGCGGCACTTGTATAGATAATTCTCCCGGTTGACTGCACTTTGATGGCCATAACACTCGCGTTGGACACATTCCCTGCGGCCGCGGTATTAAATGCAGTATCCAAGGTTCCATCTGCCTTGTACCTCCACAATCCGTTGGCACCAACAAGAACCCGCCCCGAACTATCAACAGCCATCGACCCAGGTGATCCAGCTCCAGTCATCGTGAGTAATAGCCCGCCAGCGCTGTTTAGCTTTTTGACCGTACTGCCGTATGCCACATAGATATTTCCTGTGCTGTCCGTGATCAACTCAGTGACGTTGGCAAAAGCAGTACCAACCGCAGCGTTAAATGTGGTCTCTAAAGATCCGGGGCCCTGCGCCCAGACGCGGTTTGGTGTGAGAAATAAGTTCATCGCGGATAACGCGAGGACACCTATTAATAAGGTGCTACAAAACTTGCGTAGACGACGGCTCATGCGCCAACCCCAAGGGGGCTCGGCACTTCGTCAACGAGTGCTTGAGATATCCACAACATCACCTATTTATGATAGGGCTACCTGTGGATAATTAGTTATTTGTGATTTTTGTTCAATTAGGGTTCGAGAACGACCCAGCCACGGCTCTGCAGTTCAGCTGCCAACACCTCGGTTGGTACCGATTTCAGGGATTTCTCCACCGCTGTGGCCTTTGGCTTCATTGATGGGGCCGGCACCACTGGGGTAGGTACGGCATCGGCTGCCTCGGCAATTTCGGCCCATTCTTGAAGTTGGGCAATAAATGCGTCGGCCTCGTCACGGGTGAACTTGCCCCCCGCTTGGCGCTGGTTGAACCCCAACGGGCCACGCGCATCTCGGAAATCTGAATGCCCGGCCGCATGGAGCAGCTCTAGCAATTCACGAACTTGTTTTGCTGATGCCGGCGGTCCGCCAGGTTGTCCAAAGGCCATGGTGCGAGAGTACTCGCAGCATCTCTCAACGTATGAGACTGGCCAACGACCACGCAGCCGCAAGTGCACCAACTGCAGCCATCAGAACACTTCGCGCAACTGGTGCTTTGACCAAATCTCCTTCGACCTTTGCCGTTGGTGGCGGTTTGATGAGGGCCAAAATATTGCCCACGGCTAACGCCCCGCCCAATGCAAGTACCAAATACGCAAGAAGGTTTTCTCCGAGGAACATCTCCTCAGGTTAGGCGTGGCAGACTCACCACATGGGATTTCATCATGTCGCACTTGCCACCAAAGACTTGCCCGCCACCCACAAGTTCTATACAGAAGTGATGGGCTTTTCCTTGGTGAAAACAATCATCGGACCAGTTCCAGGTTCTCCCGATGGCTGGGCTCGCCACGTCTTCTACGACACCGGCTCACAAGGCATGATCGCATTTTGGGATATTCATGACGTGCAATGGAAAGACGGCTACCCCACCGACATCAACAAGCTTGCTGGACTTCCTGGTTGGGTGAATCACTTTGCATACTTTGCAGGCAGCCGAGAGTTTCTCGATGAGCGCAGAAAGAACTGGACCGCGCACGGACACATGGTGGCAGAAGTAGATCACGAGTTTTGCGTGAGCATCTACACAGCAGACCCCGATGGCAACACCGTGGAGTTTTGTCTCGACACACGTGAATTTACAGACGAAGAAAAAATAGAAGCATTGACATTGATGCTTTCTGAAAAACCACCAATGGACAAAGATGCCAAGGTAACTATTCACCCGCCTACAAATGAGGCGTTAGTTCACTAGATCACTCTGGGTCGTCAACGAACTGGGTGTATGCCTTGTTGAAGAGCAGACTCAAGTTGCCAGTTGGACCAGAACGATGCTTTTGTACCAAAACCTCAGCAGTACCACGATCATTTAATCCGGCTTCTGCGTTTGCAGCTTCTTCGCGATACAAGAACATAACGACGTCTGCGTCTTGTTCAAGTGCACCAGATTCACGAAGGTCTGACAACACTGGACGACGATCTTGTCGTTGTTCAATGCCACGACTCAACTGACTAAGAGCCACCACTGGAATCTTGAATTCGCGTGCAAGAAGTTTGAGACCACGGCTGATTTCTGCCACTTCTAATTGACGAGACTCATTGTCGCCGCCACCCATGAGTTGTAAATAGTCGATAACAACCATTGCCGGTGGGCCGTCTGCAGCATTCACACGACGAAGTTTTTGACGTATCTGCATGACCGTAATACGTGACGTGTCATCGATGTACAAAGGAATTTCTAGACGGTGAATTGATTTCGTAATCTTTGTCCAGTCCGAATCTTCCAATCGACCAGTACGCAATCGGTCTGAATCCACTTGCGCTTCAGCAGACAAAATACGTTGCGTTAATTCAGTGTTGGACATTTCCAAAGAGAAAAACAGCACCGGCTGGTTTGTGGTGCGTGCAGCTGTTACCGCCATACCAAGTGCAAAAGCACTCTTACCCATGGCTGGTCGAGCACCAACAATGTTTAATGTTCCTGGCTGAAAGCCCGACAACAACTTGTCGAGTTTGGTGTAACCACTTCGTACGCCTGTAATTTCCGACTTTGAGTCATAACGACTTTCAAGAATTGGAATAACAATGCCTGTGAGGTCGTGCAGTTTTTGCAAGGAATCAGTGATTTGTTCATCGCCAATGTCGAAAACTATTTGCTCTGCTTTATCGATTGCAATCTTGATATCTGCAGGTGCTGAATACCCAATGTCTGCTATCTCGCTTGCGCCCTTGATGAGCCGGCGCAAAATAGAAGTGTCGCGAACAATGGTGATGTAACGGCCAGCACTACTGATAGACGGTGTGGCGTTTTGTAAGTCTTGGAGAAAACCGAGTCCGCCTAATTCGTCGAGCAAGTTACTTTTGCGCAACTCATCTGCAACGGTGACAACGTCGACTGCTTCAGCCGCTGAAGTGAGCGAACGGATCGCTGCATACACGTGTCCGTGTGCGGGCTTGTAAAAGTCTTCAGGAACTAATTGCTTTTCACTTGCAAGACCAATGGGCTCTTCGTTGAGCAACATTGCACCCAACAACGACGCTTCAGCATCGAGGTTGTGTGGAGGTACGCGACTGTCGGTACGCGTTCCGCGTGGCGCAGCTGGCCGCGTATTTCGTTGCTCGATGAAGTCCGACATAGTGAACCTCTACCTTGCCCGCAAATGCCTGTGGATTGCTAGTGGATAACCCTGCGAAATAGCTGTGGATTCGGCTGGGGACAACAGCCCGAGCCTGTGGATAAAGCTACGTTGCGCGGGCACTTAGCCTGCGACAACCGAAAGCTTGATGGTGCACTCAACGTCTGCATGCAAACGTACGAGCGCTGTGTGTGAACCGGTGGTGCGAATTGGCTGAGCAACAATCTTCTTACGATCGAGCGTGACGCCAGCTTGCGCCGTCAGTGCAGACACGATGTCGGCGGTGGTAACAGAACCGAACAAACGACCCTCGTTACCAGCCTTTGCCTTCACAGTGAATGAACGAGCGGTAAGTGCTTCAGCAACGGTGTGTGCAGCAGCACGATCGTTTGCTTCACGCAAGTCACGAGCACGGCGCATGGAGTTGGCCTGCTGAATTGCTCCGGCAGATGCAACAAGTGCGAGCCCACGTGGCAACAAGTAGTTACGTGCATGACCATCGGCAACAGTGACAATGTCACCGCGGCGACCGACGCCTGCAATATCTTCACGAAGAATGACGTTCATGGCTTATGCCTCCACTTCAGCTTCAACTGATTCGGTCACGGTCTCTACTGCTTCGACTACATCGGCTGCAGCATCGTCTGGAACGAATGATGAACTAATTGACTGATCTGGCATCTCGAGAGTTGCCTCTTCTTCACCACGACGCTCTGCGCCTGGGCGAGGTGCACGTGTGCTGACAGTGCGCTTTGTATATGGCAACAACGCCATTTCGCGAGCGTTCTTGATAGCAGTAGCAATGTCGCGCTGTTGCTGAACATTGGCTCCGCTCATACGCATGCCGCGGATCTTTGAGCGATCAGACATGAAGCGCTGCAAGAGGCTCACGTCTTTGTAATCGATGAAGACAACCTTTTCGATGGCCAGTGGGTTGGCCTTCTTTTTGTACTTACGGTTGGCCTCGCGGGCGTTACGGATTTTGTTCTTTTTACTAGTCATTGTGTGGTCCTTGAATCAGGGAAGGGTTACAGGGGAAAGGGAGAACGCTTTAGAAAGGTTCTTCGTCGTTGGGAAAGAATTCGCCGCCGGTGTTGCCACCGCCGTTGCCGCCAGCATTGCCACCGCGAGGTGCTCCGCCGCCGTTGCCGCCGCCTTCGTTACGAGGTGTGCGCTCGACTGAAGCGGTAGCCCAACGAAGGCTTGGTCCGATTTCGTCGGCGTTGATCTCGATTGCCGTGCGCTTTTCGCCTTCACGGTTTTGATATTCACGCTGCTCGAGGCGACCTGAAACGATGACGCGCATTCCCTTTGTGAGGGTTGCTGCTGCGTTCTCGCCCATTTGGCCCCACGAAACGACGTTGAAGTATGAGGTTTGCTCTTGCCATTCGCCGTTGACTTGGTAGCGACGACCTACAGCGATGCTGAAAGATGCCACGCCCTTGCCACCAGTGGTGAAGCGAAGTTCTGGATCGCGGGTGAGATTCCCAACGAGAGTGATTGAGTTATCGGCCATTGTGATGGTTCCTTCCGAATAAGAGGTGTACGAAGCAGGTGCTCGATATAGGTGGCTTATGCCGCCGAGATGAGTCCACGGCGAGTTGCCTCGTCGTCTGGTAAGCGGAGCAACTTGTGGCGCAACACTTCATCAGAGATGCGGAATCCGCGCTCTACTTCGTCCATTGCTCCACCGGGGGCTACGAGGTTAAAGATGGCGTAATAACCATCGTCTTGTTTCTTGATTTGGTAAGCAAGACGACGCTTGCCCCACCAATCAGGGTTTCCATGAACAGTGCCGCCAACCGATGTGATCGAGTTGGTGATGTTCTTCAACCAAGAATGGGCAACGCTCTCTTCGAGATTGCCGCTGATTATTACCATTAGTTCGTATGCACGCATTGCGTGTGACCTCCCTTCGGACCCGAGTACGTTCCCGGGGCCCCCGAAGGGGCAGGGTGAATATGTGACCCGATGAGCGTACCTGCTGACTCTCACCGTGACACACGGGTGTTACAAACAGCTATTTGCCATACGCAACAAGACAAATGTGGCGATGGGAAACCCCAGTGGGGCAACAAATGACCTATTGAGCCCGGCGTGTACGGCCTCGACCCACGATGGGGAGAACGCGTAACAAGTGGTGCCATCGACATTGTGGGCACGCCTCCACTACATAGGCGGCGTATTCGTGAGGCGTGCTTTGCAGCTTCACGATGTCTTTTCGATCGATGACGCACTTGCCATTCTTTGGAAGGCCGTGACCAAACACGTAGGTCACCAGTGCAACGTTGACCTCTTCGCAAATGGGGCACAGCGTCTTCGATGGCTCCCCAATGTTCTTGGCGGCACGGATTAATTCGGGGTGTGCATCACAGACCGAGTCTTTACTCACGCGTCCACGTTTCACTTCATTGATGAGCGCACGCCGCGATAACTGGTGGTCGACAACTCCAGCACCACCGCGCAACATATCAACGGAGAAACCCATGACTACACAAGATAGTCATAAGATGCCGACATGTCAGATGCGCGTTTTACCGCCAACGACGGCCCCGCCGTTTCCTTCGGATCATCCGTACACAACGAGAACGAACTGCGGGTGTGTGGCGATGCAAAAGGCAAGCGTGTCTTGGAACTTGGCCTCTACGGCACGGTCCCCAATTCGGTCGCCATGGCCCTTCGAGGAGCCAGGAGTATCGCCATTGACCCATCGCGAGAAGCAATTCAGCGGGCGCGTCAGGCAGCTACCAATGCAGACGTTGTGGTGGAGTTTCACGAGGGCGAGTTAGCAGACCTTGGATTTCTCATGAATTCAGGAATCGACCTTGCATTGTGTGTGCACCAGATCACGTTTGATACAGACATCGCTCGCCTATTTCGCCAAGTGCACCGTGTGTTGCGACCTGAAGCCGGGTTTGTATTCGCGGTAACTCACCCCATGTCTGCAGTGTTCGATGGAAATGACTCCACAGCACGCCGCCAATACGGATCTACAACTCCCACCATTGGTGAACTCACCATGGCATTACAACGAGCAAACTTTTCTATCGACGTGATGCATGAACTCGTGCCACTGCATCAACCAATGGCTGTTGCACCATCAACTCTTGTTGTGCGTGCGCGCAAACTTGGTTCGTAAGTTATTCAGACCTACGGCGCCCTGAGCGCTTGGTATTCATCACTGACTCTGCGTTAGCGCTCCACCACTCACGCAGGCGTTGAGTGATTACTTCTTCGCCGAGAATTCCTTCTTCCAAGCGAATCTCCATCATGAAATCCAACGCTGCACCAACCGCAGGACCAGCGGGAACATCGAGCAGTTCCATCACTTGCACGCCATCAAGTTCAGGGCGCAACGCTGCAAGCTCTTCCTTCTGCATTAATTCCGCAATGCGATCTTCCATTTCGTCCATTCGACGAGCAAGAATTTTTGCCTTCTTCTCATTACGTGTGGTGCAGTCACAGCGCACCAATACATTCAGTTCGGGCAGATACTTGCCGGCGTCACGCACGTAACGTCGCACGGCACTGTCTGTCCAACCCATCTGATATGTGTGAAAACGCCCACTAATAGCTACTAATTCAGACACTGCATCAATATCGTCCGTTGGGTACTTCATGACTTTCATGCGCTCACGCGTCATGCGTGCACCAACAACTTCGTGGTGATGAAACGTAACGCCTTTGCCTTCTTTGAATCCTCGAGTACGCGGTTTGCCAACATCGTGGTACAACGCAGCAAGTCGCGTAATACGAAAATCAAATTCACGGTCGTCTTGTAGTTGAACATTTTCAACAACAGCAAGCGTGTGGGTGAGTACATCTTTGTGACGATGTATCGGGTCTTGTTCAAGACGCATGAGGCGCAACTCTGGCAAAAAGTGATCTACTAAACCAGTGTCAAACAAGAACCACAAACCTTTACTTGGTTTTGTTGTTGTCATTAATCGATCAAATTCAATTCGCACACGTTCTGCTGAAACAATTGTTAGTCGGTCCGCCATCGCTGTCACCGCTTCTACGAGGGCTGGCTCTGGTGTGGCATCGAGTTGAGAAATAAATCGTGCAGCGCGCAACATACGCAACGGATCGTCACTAAAAGATTCTTGCGGTGACAACGGAGTGCGTAAAACGCCGGTCATTAAATCTGCAGCTCCACCAAACGGGTCTACCAACGTCGGTGATTCTGAAGTGATTTCTAATGCCATCGCATTAATCGTGAAATCGCGTCGAGAAAGATCAACATCAATGTCCGTTGCAAATTGCACTTCGGGTTTACGCGAGTCAGGTGAATACGCCTCGGCGCGATGCGTTGTGATCTCGTATGTGCGATCACCAATTTTCAAACCAATCGTGCCGAACCGTTCGCCCTGAGTCCATAAGGCATCGGCGATGGGAGACACGATGCGCTTGATGTCCTCGGGGGTTGCAGTTGTGGTGGCGTCAAAGTCAATGGCCGAGAAGTCCGTGTTGGCATCGGCCGCGCCCACCAATAAATCACGCACGGTCCCGCCCACTAAGAACAAGCGGTGTCCAGCCTCACGAAACCGGGCGGCAAGGGGCTCCATCTCCTGGAGAATGGGGGCAAAGCGCGCAGGAATCATGTCCACTGAAGGCTAGGCACACCCAACTGCTCTGAGGTGTTCTCTTTTCTCCCCAGTCCCCCTTTGCCACCAGAGCAGGGGCACTACGGTCAAGGGGGTGAGTTTGGTCGAGCATTCCCCCCGAACGGGCACCATTTGGTCTGGGGTGGTCAGTGCGCGCGTTCGGCCGTGGCCCCATAGTGACCACAAAGCTTTCCTTGTTATTAATGGCGCCCACGGCCCCGAAATGCAGTTACCCGACGAACCCATCTTGAATACATGGATACAGACGATCAGTTCGTGGGGGTACCGCAGTGTGCGCACCAGTGCTTTGGCCCCCAGTGCTTCCTCACCCCTGGAACGCTTGGGTTTCAGCGTTTCTCAAAGCCTTGTCCTCTTGCAAAAGTCCCACGACCAATCAGTTCCACAGCTCGCAATGAACCATTCAACTCATCTCGTGCGCTCTCTGCCCTTGTTATCGCGGCCCACTCGCGCGACCATCGATGCCATTTTGGGCGTCGATGCCTCAGCGTTTGGAACGGAATGGTCTCTCGACACGGCGACATTCGAAGAAGCATTAAAGGCCACGCGCCACTGGCGCATCTTTGTATCTCGGGCAGAAAACCGCATTGACGGGTTCGTTCTTGCCGGCGTGACTCAGTCACACGGTTTCATTCAACGCCTTGCCGTACGCCCAAATGCACAAAGAGAAGGCGTCGCATCTGCACTTCTCACGTCAGCACTCAACTGGACGCAGTCACGACGTTGCACCAACACCGTGGTGAATACAGACCACAACAATGAGGCCGCGCTCGCCCTATATCACAAGTTCGGCTTTGCAACTCTTGACTATGGTCTTTCCGTGCTGGAGAAAACACTGCCATGAAGCGACTGCTGCGGTTAGTACTCGCCACGTGCGCATTAGCGACTGGTGCGATCTCGTCTCCTGTGCATGCAGGCCAGAAAGAGATTGACTCACCAATTCCAGAAATTGGCGTCTTGGCTCAACCCTTCAACATTCTCACTTCCGTGAATGCTCGCTTTGTTCTTGATGCAAACGTTCGTAACTCATTAGATGGCAAAGACACGCTTCAGTTTTTACTGCATCGCCGAATTGCTGCGAGAGATTCTTTTGCATCAATTGCAAAAGGTGAAGTTGTGCCTGGCGTTAGCGATTCGTTCTCCGTTGCCATGTCTCGGGTAGGCCGCGATTACGCCGGTCACTTAGAACCAATTGTTCCTATCATCACCACCGAGAAAACAAGTTCTGCATTGTCCATCTCACAAGACGGTGTGTATCCAATAACAATTCAAATCACAGATTTTCAAACTAAGAAAATTCTTTCGTCGGTACTCACGTTTGTCAATAGGCGAACATTGTCGGCTACCACACAGAATCTTTCTATTAGCCCGCTCTTACGTTTGACTGCACCAGCTCTGTTGAAGACAGACGGCATTATTGAATTAGACGACGCAACTCGCGAATCAGTAAAGAGAATGATTGCATTTTTAGGATCCTTTACAGGACCTGTGACTATTTCAATAAGCCCCCAAATCATTACCGCTTTGGGAGAATCTGCTCTTCCCACGGATCAACAACTTTTTCTCGATCTACGAAACCAACTGCGCCGTCGATCAATCGCAACAGACACATTTGCGCCATGTGATCCGGCAGAGTTTGCCGGTCTTGGTCTACAACAAGAATTCATTTCTCAGATGAAGCTTGGCGAAGCAACACTGAATCGTTTCCTTCCAGGTGTCACTATTCAGCGCAATGCGTGGGTTGCTACTGAGCGACTCAACCCAGATGCTGTTGCATTGCTGCGCGACGCTGGAATTACGAATATCTTGCTTAGCGACAACGCAAGTATTGATGCAACCACGGAACTTCCCGCCAGCATCATTAGTCATCCGATCGGTGCAGAGAATAAGAACATCTCCGTTGTCTCACATGTGTCTGATTTTGTGGGCGTCAGTTCTACAAACAACACGGCCGAAAAGAATGGCTACGCAGTTGCGGCTGAAGCAATAGTGCAGGGAGACGATCTTGTGTCTGCGGCTATGAATCCAGCGCTCGTGCACATGTTGATATCTCTACCTATTGGTTCGATCGACCAGTTCCAATTGATGACAACTGCGACGAAGGCTCTCTCAAATGCGCCAGGGTTCACACTTATTGATATGGCTGCGTCGCATGCAGTCGACAACACCACTTCTGCGATTTCTTTTGGGCCTGCGCCAGATACGTGGAACACAAGTCGGGTGCCCAGTATTCAAAGTGCGCGTACTGAACTAAACGCGGTGACTTCCATGCTGAGCGAGGATGACGCACGCAGATATACGTGGGCGTACTTATTGGGTGTTGGCGCTTCCCCATCTCTCGAGAACGCCAACGCCTATATCTCTGCCTTACGGAAGCAGTTGCGCGCGACTCGCCAGTCGGTCACTGTGACAACTCCAGCCGTTTTGAATCTCTCTAGCCGCAACGGGTCGATCCGGATTCAGATTCGAAATGGGTCGGCTGAGAACCTCACGGTTCGTGTGCGATTCAATAGCGCCAAGCTCTCTTTGGTGAACCCCAGCCGCATCATCACTCTTCCGTCCGGGAGCACAACCGAAGTCGTGGTGTCGGCCACCACCCGTACAAGTGGCCAATTCCCCGTATCTGTATGGGTGGCTACTCCACAGGGCAATCTAGAAGTCGTTCCCCTCATCACAATTCGGGCCAAAGTCACCGCCATTGCAGGATTTGGCCAGTTCGTGAGCATCTCGTTCCTTCTCATTCTTTTGGCCTGGTGGTGGTCTCACCGCAGGTCAGCACGACGCGACCAGCGTGAGGCGACTACGGTTTCTGAGCAATGACTGTTCGAATTGTTACCGACTCCGCCTGCGACCTACCTCAAGAAATGGCAGATTCCTTAGGTATTCGCATTGTTCCTCTCAGTGTTCGCTTTGGCGACACCGAATACATTGACCGCGAAACCATCACCACTTCAGAATTCTGGATTGTTCCTCTCAGTGTTCGCTTTGGCGACACCGAATACATTGACCGCGAAACCATCACCACTTCAGAATTCTGGAAGTTGTGTGCCGCTTCGCCAACGTTGCCCGAAACTGCTGCGCCATCGCAAGGCAAGTTCGAGGAGTACTACCGCTCTCTCAAGGCAGAAGGTGCAACGGCCATTGTTGTGGTTTCACTGTCATCCGACTTGTCAGCAACCATGCAGAGCGCAGTACTTGCAGCGCGTGCACTCGAGCCAGAGATTCCAGTTGTGGTTGTCGATAGTCGCAGTGCATCTATGGGACAAGGCCTCACGGTGCTTGAATGTGCCGAAATGGCACGAGCCGGCGCCACACAACAAGAGATTGTGGCTCGCGCAGAGCAATTGGCCCTTCGTACACACGTCGTTGCCGCTCTCGACACGCTCGACAACCTGAAAAAGGGTGGACGAATTGGTGGAGCAAAGGCCATGATGGCAAGCGCTCTCTCCATTAAGCCTCTTATTGAGATACGTGACGGCAAAGTGGAAGAAGCTGGCCGTCAGCGCACTCGCTCCAAAGCATTGGC